>NZ_JAEPMO010000090.1 GCF_017643905.1 Marivita sp. | reverse complement strand
TCGATGTCATCGTCGCACGAATCGACGAAGACACCGTTCGCCGCGCATTGGAAGCGGAAGAGGCATCGCCCCGTGATATCGCCGATACGCTGGCGGAGATGAAGGCGCGCAAGGTGTCTGACAAGACGCCCGGCGCGCTGGTGTTGGGGTGTGATCAGGTTCTGGCCGTGGACAAGACAGTTTTCGCCAAACCGCAAACTCCCGACGAAGCGCGTACGCAGCTTAAGATGTTGCGAAACAGGTCTCACCAATTGTTGTCCGCGGCGGTCCTGTATCAGGATGGCGAGCCGAAATGGCGCCATGTCGGTGTGGTCCGCCTGTCGATGCGGGATTTTTCGGACAGCTACCTTGATGGGTACATCGACAGGAATTGGGACAGCATTCGCCACTCTGTCGGAGGGTATAAGCTCGAGGAGGAAGGCGTACGGCTTTTCACACAGATCCAAGGTGACTATTTCACGGTGCTCGGACTTCCGTTACTTGAACTTCTGAACCACCTTACTTTGACCGGACGGATCGACGGATGAGTGACAGTAAAATTCCCCTGGCCGCTGTTATTGGCCACCCGATAGCCCATTCCAAAAGCCCGAATGTGCATGGCTACTGGCTTCGGAAATATGGTCTGAAGGGCCATTACATCCCGATGGACATCGCACCAGACAAGTTGGCTGATCTGTTGCCGCGTTTGGCTAACCTTGGATTTGTCGGGGCAAACGTCACGATCCCGCACAAGGAAAAGGTGATGGAGATCGCGGATCTGATCACCGACCGCGCCACATTGATCGGAGCAGCGAATACGCTGATCTTCCGCAAGGATGGAAGAATTCACGCCGACAACACCGATGGGTATGGCTTTATCGAGAACATCCGTCAGGCCATACCTGACTGGAACCCGAAGTCTGGGCCAGCCGTCGTGTTTGGCGCTGGTGGTGCCAGTCGCGCGGTTTTGGCATCCTTGCTGGATGTCGGTGTTCCAAATATCATGTTGACCAACCGGACACGGATTCGTGCGGAAAAGCTGAAGGAGGATTTCGGCAATCGCATCCAGGTGATTGAGTGGGTTCAGGCGGGAAATGTGCTGGAAGATGCGGATCTCGTGGTGAACACCACATCCCTTGGCATGACAGGCAAACCTGAGATGAGGGTGCCTTTGGACGGCCTGAAACCGGGCGCCATCGTCAATGACCTTGTTTATACGCCGTTGCAAACGCGGTTGCTGGCGACGGCGGAACAGCAAGGATGTCGGGTTGTCGATGGTTTGGGCATGTTGCTTCACCAGGCGGTTCCTGGGTTTGAACGCTGGTTCGGGAAACGGCCCGTGGTGGACGAGAACGTACGGGCGGCAGTTTTGCGGTGACGTTCAAGCTTGGTCTCACCGGATCCATTGGGATGGGGAAATCCACAACGGCAGGGCTTTTCGCAGAGGCTGGATGCGCGGTTTGGGATGCAGACGCGGCTGTGCATCGTCTTTACGACACGGGAGGCGCGGCGATCCTGCCGATGGAGGCCCTGTTTCCTGATGCCATCTCGGATGGAGCGGTTGATCGAGCGGCGCTTCGGACGATCATCGCGGGTGATCCCGGAGCGTTGAAACAGATCGAAGCTATTGTGCATCCTTTGGTACGGGAAAACCGGGCACAATTTGCAGCAATGTCAGATGCGGACATCCTGGTTTTTGACATTCCCCTACTGTTCGAAACAGGGTCCGAAACGGAGATGGACGCGGTTGTATGTGTCACTGTTTCACCTGAAGAGCAGGAAAAGCGCGTTCTCGACCGGGGGACCATGACGCTGGATCAGTTTCGCGCAATCCGAGATAAACAGATGCCGAATGACAAGAAATGCGAACGGTCCGACTATGTGATCGTGACCGATACGCTTGAACATGCCCGTGCGCAGGTCCACGATGTATTGAAGCAGATACGGAAACGAATGACCAATGCGTGAGATTGTTCTCGATACGGAAACAACGGGTTTTGAGCCTGAGCAAGGCGACCGGATCGTCGAGATCGGCGCGGTCGAGCTGTTCAACCATGTCCCGACGGGAAAAACCTATCATCAGTACATCAACCCCGAACGCGCCATGCCGCAAGAGGCGTTTGAGGTGCATGGCTTGGGCGACGATTTCCTTCGCGACAAACCCGTCTTTGCCGATATCGCGCAGGAGTTTGTCGATTTCATCGAGGACGCAAAACTGGTCATCCACAACGCAGCCTTCGACATGAAGTTTCTGAATGCTGAGCTGTCCTGGGTCAAACGCGCACCGATTCCTTTTGAACGCGCTGTCGATACTTTGGCAATTGCGCGCCGCAAGTTTCCGGGTTCACCTGCGTCTTTGGATGCGTTGTGCCGTCGGTTCGGGATCGACAATTCGTCCCGCACACTTCACGGCGCGTTGCTCGACTCCGAGATTCTGGCCGAGGTGTATCTTGAACTGATCGGGGGCAAGCAGCCGGATTTCGCTTTGAATGTCTCGCAGGACAAGTCGGGTGCCGGTGAAGGAGCGGTCGAATGGAGGCCCAAGCCGCGCCCTGCCCCTTTGCCGTCCCGTCTGAGTGAAAACGAAAAGGCGGCTCACGCCGCCTTTGTCGAAAAGCTTGGGGACGCCGCTTTGTGGAAGCGGCTGTAACGCTTAAGCGTTTGCGGTTTCAGCCTGCTGTGCGCTGGCGCGGCGCGCCAATTCCGTGCGGTAAAGCTGAAGAAAATCAATCGTTTCAAGGTTCAGCGGCGGGAAGCCACCGTCCCGTGTGACGTCGCTGACGATGCGGCGCACAAACGGGAACAACATGCGCGGGCATTCGATCAGCAGGAACGGGTGCAGCTGCTCATCCGGCACGTTTTCGACCTGGAAGATGCCAGCATATTCGAGTTCGAGAACAAAAAGCGTATCGCCACTTTCCTTTGCCTTGGAAGACACCTGAAGTTTCAGGATCACTTCATACTGGTTCGCTGTTGTCCGCTTCTTGGCATCAAGATTGACCTGAAGCTGTACGTCGGGTTGCACTTCGCCCTGAACGCCCTTTTGAGCAAGGATGTTTTCAAATGACATGTCCCGCACAAACTGCGCGAGGACGTTCATCTTGACGGGTGCCTGCTGCGGTGCTGCACCATTGCCAGCGGTTTCCGGCGTATCAGCCATGTGTCTCTCCCTCGGATCTAACCGTTACAAAAGTTGACCGTTGCTTATCAGTCGATGTGCCAAGCCTCAATGCTTCGTCCAGCCAGAACCCTGATGCGTTGGTTTTTTGGTCTCTGACATCTCGTGGTACTCGCCATCAATGACGGTGTCGCGCGGCCGACGGGTGCTCTGGTCCGAAAAAGGATCAGGGCGCGGCCCCATCTCAAAACGCTGCACTTTGATGTTTTTTCGTATGTAAGCGATCAGCATCAACCGAACGGGTGGCGCCAGCAGTGCAAAACCGACGGCATCTGTAAAAAACCCGGGTGTCAGTAACAATGCGCCAGCCAAAAGGATCATCGCACCATGTGCCAACGGTTCTGACGGATCTTCGAGCCGCGAGAACGACCCTCGTAGATTGTTGAGCGCCATCAACCCCTGCGATCGGACCAGATAGGTGCCAAGGATTGCGGTCAAAATGACGATGCCGAGCGTTGGCCACAGCCCGATCAAGCCGCCGATTTGGATGAACAATGCGATTTCAATCAGCGGAACGAGCAAAAAAGCCACAAATAGCCACATATCAGGGCACTCCTTTCACTGGGCGTGCGGTGGACTAAACATCGCCCAACACCTACATAAGGACACAACAACGACGTTTCCACTTTGGTCTGGGCGAGGTCCTGATGAATTCTCCGCTGATACAGCTTTTGGTGCTTGCCGGCATCGCCGTGTTCCTGATCCTGCGCTTGAAGAGCGTGTTGGGTACACGAGAAGGTTTCGAAAAGCCTCCGCTCCCTCGGCAACCCGAGCCGCATTCGTCCACGCGTCGGGATTTTGAAGTCATCGAAGGTGGCCCTGACCACGACATCGTGGATCATGTCGAAGCGGGAAGCGACGCTGCTGATGCACTGGCCCGCATGAAACGGGCTGAACCGTCCTTTGGTGTCGGAGACTTTCTTGGCGGTGCGCGCGGCGCCTACGAAATGATCCTGATGGGGTTCGAACGGGGCGATCTTGCGGAGATCAAACCCTTCCTTGCCGACGACGTGTACGAAACCTTCGCGGACGTGGTCGAAGCCCGGAAGGAGCAGGGATTGACCATTGACGCAGAGTTTGTCGGCGTACGCGAGATGTCCTTGATGGATGCGACCTTTGACGAGGCGAGCGCCATTGCTGAAATCACGGTGAAGTATATTGGGGAATTGACCTCGACCGTGCGAGACAGTTCCGGTGAGATCATTGAAGGGTCGCCGACCCAGGTTAAGCGGCAAAAAGACGTTTGGACCTATGCCCGCCGTATGGGTGTAGATGATCCGAACTGGCAGCTTGTCGCCACGGGCGAATGATCCGGAGGCTGGGCGCGGCCATAAGTCTTGGTGTTTTGATGGCAGGACCTGTAGCGCCCAACGAGCCCGAAACGCAGTATGCGATCCTTGGATTCGAGGATCTGGACGGTTGGGCCAATGACGATCATGCATCGGCCTTGACGGTTTTCAAAAACACCTGCGCTGACCTTGATGAACCGGATTGGGCGTCGTTGTGTGCCTTGGCGGTCGATGCAAAGGACGCGCGTCAGTTTTTTGAACTGTTCTTTCGCCCAATGCTGATCACAGATGGCAAAGAGCCGTTGTTCACCGGCTATTTCGAACCCGAACTGTCCGGTTCGCCAGTTCGAACCGCGCGCTACCGTCATCCCATCTACAAGAAGCCACCCGAGGCCAATGACCAGCGCCCATGGCTCAGTCGTCGTGAAATCCTGACCAGTGGGGTGATGGAAGGGCGCGGTCTTGAGATTGCGTGGGTCGATGATCCTGTCGAAGTGTTCTTCCTGCAGGTACAGGGGTCTGGACGTGTCCGCTATCCTGACGGTCGCATGATCCGTGTCGGATATGGGGGTGCCAATGGGCACAATTATCGATCCATCGGACAAGAGCTTGTCCGGCGCGGCGTCTATCAACCGCATCAGGTGTCCGCGGATGTGATCAAGAACTGGGTGCGTCGAAACCCGGTCGATGGTGAGAACCTTCTTTTTCACAATGATTCCTACGTCTTTTTCCGCGAAGTCAGCCAAGTTCCTGCCGACAAGGGACCGCTGGGCGCGATGAACCGGTCGATCACGCCAATGCGGTCGATTGCGGTTGACCCTGCGTTCACGCCGCTGGGTGCGCCGGTCTGGATCGAGAAAGACGGAGCCAACCCGCTGCGACGTTTGATGATCGCGCAGGACACAGGCTCTGCGATCAAAGGCGCGCAAAGGGCGGATGTGTTCTTTGGTACTGGCGATGAAGCTGGTCTCGCGGCAGGCCGGATCAAGGATCCTGGCCGTATGGTTGTCTTGATGCCGATCCAGCGTGCCTATGCGTTTCTTCCTGAGGCGCTTCAATGAGCCGGCGCAGGCTGCGGCCCGAAGAAAAAGAACTTTGGCAGAAGGTTACACATTCGACAAAACCCCTGCCCCAAGCCTTGCGCCGGGCAAAGGACACCGCAAAACCGACGGTCCAGCGGAAGAAAGAGCCTGAGCCTTTGGATTTGCCGACCGCGTTTGGCATAGGCACAAAAGCAACGCCTTCAACGTCCTTGGTTCGGAAACCACAAACCGCCGCTCCATCGAAGCCAGTGATGGACACCAAGACCTATGGCAAGATGAAGCGCGGCAAACTGGTGCCCGAAGCGCGCATCGATTTGCATGGCATGACGCTCGACCAGGCGCATCCGTCGCTCACACGGTTTATCCTGACATCATACTCGCGCGGCTTTCGGCTGGTTCTGGTGATCACCGGCAAGGGTCAGAAAGACGATCCGCACGATCCGATGCCGCAGCAACGCGGTGTGCTTAAGCGGCATGTTCCTTTGTGGTTGAGCATGGCCCCGTTGAATACAGCCGTGATGGACGTGACCGAAGCGCATATCCGCCATGGTGGCGGTGGGGCGTATTACGTGTATTTGCGCAGAACCTCTCGTAGCTGATCTGCCACCAAGGCTGGCGCTTCTTCATGCAGAAGATGTCCATAGCCCTCTAACGTCAGAACCGTTGCATTCGGCATCTTCTTCGCGCTGTCATTCACGGATGACGGAGGTACAGCTTTGTCGTTCGCACCGACGAGGAAAGTGCAAGGGACCGTGATCTTGGGCAGGTCCGCGACCAGACCATCCAGCTTCCATTGCGCCATCATCAAGAGTGTTCCATCGAGATGTGCATCGCTGCGGAAAAGTTTGGCGTAGAGGTTCAGGCCTTCGGGCGAAATCTTGGAGCCTGTTGTTTCCATCAAAGACACCACTTGCCCCGGCCCGGACATCTTACGTTTGATCATCTTCGCCATGATCGGGCTGAGCGCGACAACGCGGGCGGCGATCGGAAACAGAACCCCGGCCAAGCCTTTGAACGGCGTCAAAGCCGGGTTCACGGCAACCAGAGGTATCCGCCCACCAGAAGATTGCAGAAGACGCAGGGCCAATGCGGCCCCGGCAGAATGCGCTAGGATCGCTTTCGGGTGCCAGCCCTCGTGGTCGATGAGCGCTTGAACATCCTGCGCCATCAAAGGCAGGGACGATCTGTGCCGTGATCCGAGTTTGGTCTGGCCGTGACCGGGTAAGTCAATTGCGATGACATGGTGGTCCCGCGCAAGATCGTCCATCACATCGCGCCACGAATGGGTCGATCCGCTTGCGCCATGCAGAAGCAAGATGGTGTCGCCCTGCCCCATTTCCTGAACATGCCAGTGATGTGGGCGCACATCGACAAAACGAGAGTGCTCGGCGTGGGGCCAACCCGTCAAGGTTTCTGCAGCGCCCATCGGTTCACCCGCCAAGCGCCGTTTCGATGGCTTGGCTGAGGCCCTTGGCATCAGCGCGGGGCAGCGGGATGTATTTTGCGTTCATGACCCCGCAAAGCGTACGCAAGTCTCGATGCGGTCGCACAGAGGTGTCGATCATGGCGCTGGGAATGTTGAGCGATCGTACATGCCGCGCCATCGCTTGCGCATCGTCATTTGCCGCAGCACGACCGGTTTTTCCGGGCAGCGGAACGTTCGCGCGGCCGTCGGTCAGAACGGCGATGGACGGTGACAGACCTTGTGCCCGAACGCGCTGGGCAAGTTCGGCCGCCGCCTTGAGGCCAGAGGCAAGTGGTGTGCCGCCCCCGCCCGGAAGTCCGGCCAAACGGCGTTTGGTCTGAACGAGGGACCGTGTCGGCGGCAGGATCAGATCGGCGCTTTCACCGCGAAAGGCGATCAGGGCAACGTGATCCCGGCGGGCATAAGCATCGGCCAGCATCAGCTCAACTGCGCCTTTCGCTTCGGACAGACGGGCGACGGCAGAGGAGCCAGAGGCATCCACGGCAAAGATGACCAGTCGGTCCGAGACTTCCTGGAACACTTTCACATGGATGTCGGATGGGTGGATGATCACCCCGATATGCGTCGGGTTGTGCTGGCGACGGATGGTTTGCCATGGCACAGCGGCGCGCAGCGTGGCAACCAAATCAATCCGATTGCCGCCATCCAGCCGCCCTGCCCGCGATGGTAAAGGCCGTCCCCGTCGATTGCCGCGCTTCTTTTGTCCCGCGCCGCCGCTGCCGGATGCAGTTTTGACGCGTCCCGTTCCTTCGAGCATTGCCAACACGTCAAAAGGAAGGACAGCCTTGACCGCGTCGATCAGTAATTCATCGGGCAGGTTGAGGTCTGACTCGTCCTGATCGGGACTTTTCGTATCGGGGCTGTCGTCGGGGTGGGTATTGTCCTCTTGTGTGTGCTCTTCCTCTTCGACCGGCATTTGGGTCGCGCGATGGGCATAAACCAGTTGCACAGCGATCTGCAGATCGTCTTCGTTGACCGTTTTGCGGTGATTCAGAGCCGCATTTGCACGGGCTGCTGCTAGGGCAATCAGCGGAGCGCGCAGGCTGTCGATGCCGAACCGTACGGCAGTTACCGCAAGTGCGGCTGGGACATCTTCGGGGATCGTAACGCTGGACAATCGGGCGCGCGACGCCGTGATATCGGCCTCATTCATGACCATCTCGGCCAGTGCTACATGACGAAGCCCTTCCAGATCGACGCGGAACGCAAGTCGTTCGGTCAGGGTTCGTGGTGCGATCTCCTCGTTCTCGGCACCTTCGTCCAGAAGGATAAGCGCATGGCCGATGTCCGTGTCGAGGCTTTGGGCAAGACGTGCGGCAAGACCGGGTTCGCAACGCTCGGCCATTGTTAAGACAAGTGGTGTCGGTGTTTCCAGAATACCCTTGGCACGGATGATCTGACCGCGTGTGAGCGTTTCGCCGATGTCGACGCCGCCAAAGAGTTGCAGATCCGAAATCGAGGGCGCAATGCGCCGCGCTTTGGGAAACAGCGTCTTGATCGGAGTGCAGAACATATCGCGCACCGGTCCGGCGCGCGCGCGCAGATGAAGGCCCCCCAACCCGGCTGGGTCGATCGCCAGAAGCGTCAGGGCAAGTTGACCCTGCACGTTAATGGCAGAGGGGTCTTCTCTCATGCAAAGACTTCCTCGACGGTGCGATCCACCCGTGTGGAAGACCCTGCATCATCAAGCGGATCACGGCGCAGGCGGTGGCTGAGTGCCATGGAGGCCACAGACCGCAAGTGATCGCGAGTGACGACAGGACTACCTTTGTATGCGGCGAGCGCGCGTGCGGCGCGAAGAAGCGTCAGCTCACCGCGCAGACCGTCCGATCCGATAGCCACACAAAGGCCGGCGCAATCGCGCAGCGTGTCGTCGGGTGCGTCGATGGTCTTGAGAGCGTCGCGTGCGAACAGGATCGCATCGCGGATCTTTGCGTCTTCGACAGACCATTTTTCGACAAAGGCGTCGGGGTTTGTATCGAACGCAGCGCGGCGGCGGATCACTTCGACACGTTCTTCAATATCGTTGGGCGATCGGACTTCGACAGAAAGGCCGAACCTGTCAAGCAATTGCGGGCGTAGTTCGCCCTCTTCCGGGTTGCCGGAGCCGACCAGGACAAACCGCGCATCATGACGGACCGACAGACCCTCTCGTTCGATGACGTTTTCGCCGGATTGCGCCACGTCGAGCAGCAGGTCGACCAGGTGGTCCTCCAGCAGGTTCACTTCGTCGATATAGAGGTATCCCCGGTTGGCTTTGGCCAGAAGTCCCGGTTCAAAGGCCTTTTCGCCGCGGCTGAGGGCGCGTTCGATGTCGAGGGCACCAACAAGACGGTCTTCGGTTGTCCCAAGGGGAAGGTCGATGACGGGTGTGGGCACATTGATCAGCTCGCCCGAGACTGGATCGGCCCATTCCGGCATGTCGTCCTGCGTGGCTGCGTTTGTTGCGCTGCCCTTGAGCTTGGTGATTCCAGGTAGCAACGCCGCAAGCGCACGAACTGCCGTGGACTTCCCAGTGCCGCGATCTCCGAAAACCAGAACCCCGCCAATGCCGGGGTCGATGGCGGTGAGGATCATGGCCAGTTTCATCTGGTCCTGACCGACGATGGCGGAAAAGGGAAACGGATGTCTCATGCGGCGATATCCTTGAGAATGCGAGGGGATTGGCCTTCCCAGCTGCCGATTTCGTCGGCAACGCGGAAACGGGCATAAAGCTCTTCCCGGAACCACTTTCCTTCACGGACGGCGCGAATGGCTTGTGCGTGGGGACCGTTGTTGCGTGCGAACTCTGCCATGCTGTGGGAATCGGGCCAGATGGAAAAAGTGATCTGTTGCAGCAACGGAACTTCGCCGATGCCGATCTTGAAGAGGACGTTCGGGTCTTGACCGATCACGCCGCTGATGTCGGGAACGCGCTTCCAGAACTGCGCGGCGACTACGGGGCGCACAGTCGCGCGGGTCAACGCAGCGATGGGCCCGGTCTGTGGGGGCGCTTCTTCGGTAAAGGGAGTATTGCCTGACCAAGCGCCTCGGGCGGAGTAAGGCGTTAGAAACACGGTCCAATGTTCCGACGCCTTGGCGCGGTAACGCTGAAAGATCGTTTCGCCCGCTTGTGCCTGTTGTGCACGTTCAAGATCGGGCCAGACCGTCAGGATGGCATAGACGGATGTGTTGGGAATGGGTGTGAAGCCTTCGCCGGTGCCTGATCCGCAGAGTTTCCAGAACTGGAGACCATCGATTCGCGGCAGAGATAGGCGGGCTGCACCCATCATTGTCAGCGCCCACATCCGCGAAAGCGGAGTGGCAAAGCGGTAAAAGCTCAGGCTCACGGTCTGCATTTCGGTTCCCATAGTGTCAACTTAGTCTGACATATTATGATGCAGCAGGGAAGATATTAAATAATTTGACGCACCCCTCGGCAAATTATTGTAAAGTAAAGTTGACAGTATATCATGAGTGAATGATGACCAAACTTGATACGGCCCTTGCGGCCCATTCCGACAAGCTGACTTCGGCCCATGCTGTTGTGATTGGTGCGGGCCTTGGCGGACTGGCGTCTGCCATGCGATTGGGCGCGCTGGGATACCGCGTGACCGTAATCGACAAACTGGATGTTCCGGGTGGGCGAGGGTCGTGCATCTGGAAAGACGGGCACCGCTTTGATCTGGGCCCTACCATCGTCACCGTGCCGCAGGTTTTCAAAGAGTTATGGGCGGTCTGTGGTAAGGATTTCCACGAAGAGGTTGATCTTCGTCCGCTTGACCCGTTCTACGAAATTCGCTGGCCGGATGGGTCGAAATTCACGGCGCGTCAAGACACCAACGCGATGCGTGAAGAGGTACGGCGGTTGTCCCCGGGGGATGTCGCCGGATACGACAAATTCCTGCGTGACAGCGAAGAACGCTACTGGTTCGGGTTCGAAGATCTGGGCCGGCGATCGATGCACAAGCTGGGTGACCTGATTCGCGTCCTTCCGCGCTTTGCCATGCTCCGCGCGGACCGGTCAGTTTATGCCCACGCCGCCAAGCGCGTAAAAGATGAGCGGTTGCGCATGGCGCTGTCGTTTCATCCGCTGTTCATTGGCGGTGATCCGTTCAATGTGACCTCAATGTATATCCTCGTGTCGCATCTCGAAAAGGAATTCGGGGTCCATTACGCGATGGGCGGTGTTGCGGCAATTGCCGAGAACATGGCCAAGATTATCGGTGAACAAGGCGGCACGCTGCGCATGGAGACCGAGGTTGACGAGATCCTCGTCAAGAACGGTCGTGCCCGCGGGGTCAAGCTGGCGTCGGGCGACATGCTGACGGCAGATATCGTGGTGTCGAATGCCGATGCAGGTCACACCTATGATCGTCTGCTCCGGAACCAGCCGCGCAAACGCTGGACGCCGACCAAGCTGAAATCACGCCGTTGGTCGATGGGCCTTTATGTCTGGTACTTCGGCACCAAGGGCACCCGCGACATGTGGAAGGATGTGGGGCACCACACCATTCTGAACGGTCCGCGTTATAAAGGTCTGGTGCGCGACATCTTCATGAAGGGCAAAGTATCCGACGACTTCTCATTGTACGTCCACCGCCCCACGGTGACTGACCCGAGTGCCGCGCCGGAAGGGGATGATACTTTCTATGTGCTGAGTCCGGTGCCGCATCTGGGACATTCCGATTCCGCGGACTGGAAAGACATTGAACGTCAATATCGCGTGCGTCTGACAAAAGCACTGGAAGAGCAGTTGTTACCCGGCTTCTCGAGTCGCGTGACGGCCAGCGAGGTGTTTACGCCCGAGACCTTCAAGGACCGATATCTGTCGCCTTATGGATCAGGGTTCTCAATCGAACCGCGCATCTTACAGAGCGCGTGGTTCCGGCCGCACAATGTGAGCGAAGAACTCAAGGGTCTTTTCCTGACCGGTGCGGGCACCCATCCCGGTGCGGGTTTGCCGGGTGTGATTTCCTCGGCTGAAGTTTTGTCTCAGCTGGTGCCTGATCCTGCGCTGGTGCGCGGATGAGCTGTTACGAAAGCGATATGGAAGCCTGCCGCGAGGCGATCCGGCATGGGTCGCTGTCGTTTCATGCGGCGTCAAAACTGTTGCCCGCTAAGGTTCGTGACCCGTCGCTTGCGCTTTATGCGTTTTGCCGATTGGCAGATGATGCGGTTGATCTTCAACAGGAAAAGGCGGCGGCGGTTCTGAGGCTTCAGGATCGGCTTGAAAAGATTTACGACGGTCGCCCTGAAAACGCGGCGGCAGATCGGGCGTTCGCGCGTGTGGTCGAAGAATTCGACATGCCGCGCGCTTTGCCGGATGCCTTGCTTGAAGGTTTGGCATGGGACGCGATGGGGCGTCGCTATGAAACTCTGTCGGAATTGTTCGACTACTCCGCACGTGTCGCATCAGCCGTTGGAGCAATGATGTGCGTGTTGATGCGCGTGCGTGATCCGGATGCCTTGGCGCGTGCCTGCGATCTTGGCGTTGCGATGCAGTTGACCAACATTGCCCGCGACATCGGAGAGGATGCGTTGGAAGCACGGATCTACCTTCCGCTTGAATGGCTGGACGAAGCGGGACTCAGCCCTGACAGTTTTCTGGCCAATCCAAAGCCGACCAAGGCCATTCGACAGATGACACGACGCCTCGTGATGCAGGCGAACCGTCTTTACATGCGATCCGAAGCTGGAATTGGCGCGCTTCCTGTCGCGTCTCGCACAGGCATCTATGCGGCACGGTTCATTTATGGCGGGATTGGCGGGCAGGTTCAGCGAAGTGGATATGATTCCATCTCGTCGCGGGCGCGCACCTCGAAGGCCCAAAAGCTGGGCTGGGTGTCTGTGTCTGCCGTGAAGGCCGCGATGACGGTGGTCATGCCGAAATCCGCTGTTCTTTATGCCAGATGCTTGCCGGAAACCGAATTTCTGGTCCGCGCAGCGGGCTATGAAAACACGCATCGGTCGCGGTCGGATATGGTGTTCGAGGCCCTGTCTCAAGTTGCACAGCGGGAGAGAGAGCAACGTGAAGCCTTGAATGGTTCGCACGGCCGGCTTACCTGACGCTCATGTTCTGGCTTTTATTCGGCATTTTTCTACTGGCCTGCTTTGCAGCGGGTGCAACCGGCGGTCTGTTTCCGCCGGGGCCGTGGTATCGCAAACTGAACAAACCATCCTGGACCCCGCCGGACTGGCTGTTCCCGGTTGCCTGGACAACGCTTTACCTGTGTATGTCAGCCGCCGGCGCACGCGCAGCGATGAGCCCGGACAACGCTGTGGCGATGGCGCTTTGGTCGTTGCAGATTGCGCTGAACGGACTTTGGACGCCGGTGTTTTTCGGCCTGAAGCGGATCAAGCTTGGTATGTTCGTTCTTGTCGGCCTTTGGCTGTCAGTCGCTGCAACGATCTATGCGCTGTTGCAAGTCGATCTGATCGCGGGACTTCTCTTCATGCCATACCTGCTTTGGGTGACCATCGCGGGCGCACTGAACCTGAGTGTCTGGCGGTTGAACCCGGATGAGGCGAACAAAAAAGCGCCTGCGGTCACCTAACCGAAGGTCCAGTTCCTGCGCCGTGGCACGCGAACAGCAAGCATCGGTTTGAGAAGCGGTGATCTGAATCGTGTCAGATCAAGTGCCTCGTGTACGCCAACTGTCTTTTCCCCGTTCAGACGTGTTTCCACCATGGAGCGGGAATAGAACGGGGCGTCGAGCATGTTCATCACCTGCCGCGGGCGAAAGCCATAATCGCCCCGTGTTTCACGCCGAACCGCCCAGAGCGAGCGTTTGAATTCAAGCTGCGGGGGAAGGTCGATTTCCGTCGCAGTGCCATCAGGATCAAAGTGGAAGCCTGACCCAAGCTCCGATCCATCCAGCCGGGTGGCAGCATAGAAACACGTGCTTCCGCCTGCGGTCGGGTATCGGCCCCATGTCCAGTACGAGAAGTCCTCTTCCAAAGCGCGGGTACCAAAATTGGCATCGAAATAGCCGTGGCCGTCCCATTGCCAACCGGGCGCTTCAAGATCAACGGAAATGTCCGAAACCGGGCCAAAGGGCCGCCAGATATGCGCGCCATCTTCGGTCAAAGGCAGCTCGACCGACGTGATGGCGCTGGGCGTGACCGTGATGGTTCCGCGCACACGACTGATGAGCGGTGGGCCGGAGATTTCGTTGATGTCGATCACAAGCTTGCCGCCCGCCCAGCGCATCGACGACGGACCAACGGTCAGGCTGTTGGCAGTCTGACGCAGGGCAGGGGCGCCACGGTCGGTCATGGTGAACCGTCCACGAGGCCCATAAGTTGCGACATTGATGCAGACATGGTCCTCGGGATTCTTGCGGCCCGACCAGCGATACCAGGGGGAAAAGACCGATCCTATGAATCCAATGACCGATACGGCACGCTTTCCGTCGCTGCTGATTCCATCGACGTACCACCACGCGTAACCGTTTTCCGGGACATCGAGATTGAAGTTCGGTCCGTCACAATCGCCGCGGCCGCGTGCTTGCCGGAGAGCGCCGCCATCGGGACGCCCGCCCCCGGATGCGCCCCGCCGCCCGCCAGATACAGACCCTTGATCTGCGTGCGTGCCGTCGGACGTTCCAAACCGGCTGTCATCCCGTGCGGGGTCTGCCCGTAAAGCGAACCGGCGCTGCCGGGGAAGAGCGCGTCGAAGCTCTTCGCCGTCGTCAGGCCGTCCGGCCCCGGTTCCGGCGAGAAGCTCAGACCAAAGCGGCGAAGAGTTGGGAACGTCCGTGTGTGACATATCTCGTAGTCCTCGGGCTGGGCCGCGCGTTGCGTCAACGGCGGAGTATTCATGATGATCTCAAAGCGCTCAGTCTCAGGGGGAGGCGCATTTTGCCCCCGATCTTCGGCGCAGACGTAGAGTGCAGGGTGGGATGGGATGTATCCGCGTTCGATCTCGGCGAACTCGTTCTTGGCAGGGTTGCTGAAAAAAACGTTGTGATGCACCAATGGCAGGTCTGACGGCTTTGCTGCAAAGCTCCATACATTGGCGGAATGGCTGCGCGCGCGTTTGGTTGTGATGGTTGCGACCGGGGATGTCGCCTCACCCAACAGCCCAAAAGCCAAAGCGCGGGGATCACCGTTGAAGACGATCTGATCCGCATAGACGGTTTCACCGGATGTGAGCGTGACGCCAGAGACACCGTCCAAAGCGGTGTTGATCTTTTTCACCGTTGCATTGGTGCGGATTATGCCGCCCTTGGCCTCGATCAAGGACGCGATGGCTTTGGCAAGCGCGCTCATCCCGCCTTTGACGCACCAGACCCCACGGGCCTCTGCCTCCCAAATCAAAGCAAGAAGGGCCGGTGAGCGATCAGGCGACCCGCCGACATAGGTCGCATATCGACCGAAGAGCTGCCTCAGTCGGGGATCGGTGAACGAGGTGGCGAGCAGACGTTTCAGCGTTTGCCCCACACCCATGTCCCGAATGAGCGCCGGATGTTTCATCACATGCGCCGTCAATGCAGTGAGCGACGGTTCGGCCTGCCGCATCATCGGATCGCTGAACCCTTTGAACAGCCGCGCTGCGCGTTCGGCAAATGCCAGAAACTCTGTCTTTGCCTTGGATCCGGCAAGTTCGCCAATCGCATCAGCGCTTTTTGCCCGATCCTGAAATAGATCAAGCGGTCCACTGTCAGGCCACCAGTGACGGGCAAGGATGTCTTGCGGGATCAAGGTGACATGATTGGTCAGCGTTTCGCCCACATCATCGAACAGCGCTTCGAACACATCGAGCATTGTCAGAACGGTTGGACCTGCGTCGACACCGTTGACCTGACGCATCTTTCCACCCGGGACAGACTGACGTTCGAGGATGGTCACGTCGAATCCGCGATGCACCAAGGGCAGGGCAGTTGCCAATCCTCCGATCCCCGCGCCGATCACGATGACGCGCCCAGAGCTGTGCCGTGGCTTTTTCATCATCGAATTGTTGACTCGCATTTGCCAAGTGTCCAGTATGGTTTACACTAGTGTGTCAGATCAAGATGACAACACATTGTTTAGGAGCGTTCGATGGGACTTCACACCCGGATCAATTCTGCAGTTGAGGCAGCAATTCGCATCGGACAGGCCGGAACACCGCCTGCTAAGCTTTCCGAGGCTCTCCACTACGCCTGTACGCCGGGTGGCGCGCGTATCCGTCCAACGATTCTCATGTCTGTCGCGATGGCCTGCGGGGATGATTCGCCCAAGATGGCGGACGCTGCGGCTGCCGCTTTGGAGCTGATCCACTGCGCGAGCCTTGTACATGACGACCTGCCGTGCTTCGACGATGCGGATGTTCGGCGTGGCAAACCGTCGGTACATCGCGCCTATTCCGAACCGTTGGCGGTTCTCACAGGCGACTCGCTTATCATTCTCGCGTTCGAGGTACTCGCGATGGCGGCGGAACATTCGCCCGACCGCGCCGTTCGATTGATCCGCATCCTGTCGCGCCAGTCCGGTATGCCCTTTGGTATCTGCGCGGGCCAGGGATGGGAAAGCGAAGCAAAGATCGACCTTTCGGCGTACCATCAGTCCAAGACAGGGGCCCTGTTCATTGCCGCGACCCAGATGGGCGCGATCGCTGCGGGTCAGGATGAAGAGCCTTGGTTCGAACTTGGCGCCCGCATCGGGGAAGCGTTCCAAGTTGCCGACGACCTGCGCGATGCACTTTATGACAGCGAAACGCTGGGCAAACCCGTTGGTCAGGACGATCTGCATGGTCGCCCCAACGCAGTGACTGTTCTTGGTGTCGATGGTGCGCAATCGCGGCTGCGCGATATTCTGAGTGGTGCGATTTCGTCGATCCCGTCTTGTCCGGGTGAAGCACAATTGGCCGAGATGGTGCGTCTGCAGGCAGAGCGCTTGACGCCGGTTCTTCAATCACGCACTGCCCGAGCCGGGTAACATGGCGCTCGCGTCGGATAGCCCGCCGGTCGGATACCGCCCAAAGCTTGGAGTGCGGACGCGGTTGATGCGTTTGATCGCCCGACCGGGATTCCAGCGCTGGGCATCGGCTTTTCCACTGACGCGGGGTACTGCCGCCAAAGACGGGGCAGAGCTGTTCGATCTGGTTCAGGGCTTCGTCAAATCACAGGTTCTTTTCGCGCTGGTCGAGCTGCGTGTTTTGCACCGCCTTATGGACGGGGCGCTGTCCGCTGATGCGCTGGCACAGATGTCAGGTATGCGGACGGATCGCATGGAGCGTCTGATGATGGCCGCGACTGCGATGAAGTTGACCACGCGCGACCGGGCCGGGCGGTACAGTCTTGCACGGTTGGGCGCGGCGATGGTTGGTGTGCCCGGTTTGGAAGACATGATCCGCCACCATGAGGCGTTTTACCGGGATCTGAATGATCCCGTTGCGTTGATGCGCGGCGAGGTGGACACCGAACTTTCCGCCTTCTGGCCTTATGTGTTCGGTGCCGCAAATGCCACCGATCCCGAAACCTCAAAACGCTATTCCGATCTGATGGCGCGCTCTCAGCAGATCGTTTCGGCCGACACGCTTGCCGTTGCTGACCTTAAACGGACGCAGCACCTGCTTGATGTCGGTGGAGGCTATGGCGTTTTTGCCGAAGCGGCGGCGTTGAAGCATCGAGGAATGCACGCCACGGTGTTCGATCTGCCCGCTGTAAAGCCAAATGCCCGTACTCTGATGGAGCGTTCACAGGCGAAGGACCGACTTCGGTTCGTGCCGGGGTCTTTCCGCGATGATCCATTGCCGGAAGGCGCAGACACCATTTCGCTGATCCGCGTTCTTTACGATCACGAAGACCAAACGGTCGAGGCGCTCCTGTCTAAAATTTTTGACACTTTGCCAGACGGCGGTCGGCTTTTGGTGTCGGAACCGATGTCAGGCGGTGCCAAGCCCGAAGTCTCTGGCGATGTGTATTTCAGCTTTTACTGCCTTGCCATGCAGACCGGCACAGTGCGCAGCGCCGCGCGTATCAGCCAGATGTGCAAAGCTGCTGGGTTTACCTCTGTGCAGATCCACCGGTCGCGCCGTCCCTTTGTAACGACGAGTTTGATGGCGCTGAAATCCAACGGCTGATGCGTGTTCATCAGTTTACTTGTCAAAGTGTCTATTATAGTTGACAGATAAGTGTGTAAGAATAAACTGACACTATAACGTACCCTTGGCGTGACACCGGATTCGATTCTGCGAATTCACATCGCCAGACAGCAGGAGGTTGGGATGCAAACAAACGCCGTTGTGCTGAATGCACCTAAGACCCTTGCGTTGGAGACAGTTCACCTGACCGATCCCGGACCGGATGATCTGGTTGTGGACATCGCACATTCAGGCATTTCCACCGGTACCGAAAAGCTGTTCTGGACCGGCGACATGCCGCCCTTTCCTGGTATGGGTTACCCCCTGATCCCCGGCTATGAAGCCTCTGGTGAGGTTGTCGAGGCGGGCTCAAACACCGGTTACAAGGTTGGCGATCACGTCTTCGTGCCGGGTGCCAATTGTTATGACGGCGTGTTTGGCCTGTTCGGCGGCGCGACACGGCGGCTGGTCACAGCGCAGGATCGCGTGACTCGGATCGACCCGGGTCTTGGCGCCCAGGGTGCTCTTCTTGCGTTGGCCGCGACCGCGCGTCATGCGATGGCCGGTCTGGACAAAGCGGTTCCTGATCTGATCGTCGGACATGGCGTGCTGGGTCGGTTGTTGGCCCGTTTGACGCTGGCCGCCGGTGCGCCCGCACCAACGGTTTGGGAAATCAACGCTGATCGTATGTCAGGTGCCGATGGCTACGACGTGATCCACCCTGACACGGATGAACGGCGCGACTACCGCTCAATCTATGATGCAAGCGGCAATGGCGGTCTTTTGAACGATCTGGTCGGACGCATCGCCAAAGGTGGCGAGATTGTTTTGGCCGGCTTCTATACGCAGCCGCTCCAATTCGCATTTCCGCCCGCCTTCATGAAAGAAGCGCGGTTCCGCGTTGCTGCTGAATGGGCGCGCGATGACCTCGTCGCGACCCGCACATTGGTCGAAAACGGCGCGCTGAGCCTTGATGGTCTCATCACACATCAAGCTGCGGCTGCTGATGCTCCGAACGCGTACCGCACGGCGTTCGAAGACCCGACCTGCCTGAAAATGATCCTCAACTGGGAGACGCCTTCGTGAAAGACGACGTTCCAAATCTTAAAGACTTCGATCAGCGTTTGCGTGACGAGGCCAATGAAGACTTGGCCGACATCATCCCGGCTGAAGCAACGAAGAAAACCCAGATCATCGCGATCTATGGCAAAGGCGGGATCGGCAAATCCTTCACGCTGGCCAACCTCAGTCACATGATGGCCGAACAAGGCAAGCGCGTTTTGCTCATCGGCTGCGATCCGAAATCTGACACCACAAGCCTTCTGTTCGGCGGCAAGGCCTGCCCGACAATCATTGAAACCTCGACCAAAAAGAAACTGGCCGGGGAAGAGGTCAAGATCGGCGATGTCTGCTTCAAGCGTGGCGGT
>NZ_JAEPMO010000020.1 GCF_017643905.1 Marivita sp. | reverse complement strand
TCCGGGACGCAATGGGCCGGCAGACCGGTGTAGTCGCTGGCCTGTTCGGGCTGCCCGCCATGGATCGAGTTGATGTTCATCGTGGATTGCCGTGCGCCTTCGGGGACGACGGGCATCTCGGTCCAGCGCGCGGCCATGGCGGGGTAAAGCGTTTCTTCGAACGCATGCAGCACAGCGCCCATATGGCGCACGGCGCAATCCCCCAGAAAGGGCATCGAACCATGGGCAATTTCGCCTTTGGTTTCGATCTCGGCCCACCAGCCGCCGCGATGGCCCAAGCAGATGCGGTCCTTATTCAGCGGTTCGGGGATGATGACGTGCTGCACGCGTTTCGGGTCGAACCAGCCCTGCTCCGCCAGATAGGCCACGCCGCCATAGCCGCCGGATTCCTCGTCGGCGGTGCCGCTGATCTCGATGGCGCCTGCATAATCTGGGTGCTCCGCGATAAAGGCTTCGGCTGCGATGATCGACGCGGCCAATCCACCCTTCATGTCACAGGCGCCACGGCCATAGATCTTGTCGTCTTCCACTTCACCGCCAAACGGATCGCGGGTCCAGCCGTGGCCGACCTCGACCACATCGGTATGAGAGTTGAAGTGGATACATGGACCGGGGCGTGCGCCTTCGTGGCGGGCGACCAGATTCCAGCGCGGGTAGCGGTCGCTGTCGCCGGGGGCGCCTTCGGCGCGGACCCATGTCGTTTCGAACCCGGCGCGGGAGAGGCGCACGTCCAACAGGTCGCAAATCGCGGCGTAATTTTCACCGGGCGGATTGAGCGTCGGGATGCGAATCAGCTCTTGCGTCAGTGCGATCAGGTCCTCGCGTCTGTCGTCGATCCGTTGAAAGAGCCTGTCGCCCATCTGTCACCTCGCTTTTGCCGTCAGTGTTGCGGGGGTTGGCGGGCTTTGCAAGGCTCAGCGCCAGCGGAGTGGTGGCAACTGTCCAACCGGGATCGGCCCGATCAGCACGGTGCCGCGATTGAGTCCAAGGGTCACGTCAAGCGCGTCGCGGCTTCCGCCAAAGGTCGACAGCATGGTCAGCAGGTCGATCAGGCCTTCGCTCAGCGCCGGAGGAAGGTCACCCGCGTTGCGCGCGGCAGCGATGGCATCGCGCCAGTTCTCTGCGGTCAGAGTGACCTCTCCTGTGGCAAAGCCCGCACTGTCGAGGGTCGCATCGCCCGTGACCTTGAACGTGACTGCGCCATAGGAAATTTCGGATCGTGTAAGAGCAATGTCCGTAATCTGTATCGGTGACCCTGCAAGTGCGTCGAAGGTCAGAGGCTGGTCGACACTCAGTTCGAGTTCCGCCCGCATCGACGCGAGAGAGTCCGGACCGATATTTGGCACGCCTTCGGGCGAGGAGGCCGCGATGCTGCCAATGGACAGGGCCACCCTGTAAGACGACGGCGCAACATCAATCTTTTGCAGCGCCACATTGACGTCCGCCAGTGCCAAGGCTTGCTCAGGACCGCTCAGGTTCAGAACCTGCGCTTCAAGATTGCTGCGCACCAGATTGCCGTCCTCATGTATCACGCTTGCCCGAAGGCCGTCCGAGGCAACCGCGATCTCGCCGTCTGGCGTGGTCAGCGTTTGCGTGTCTGGCCAAGCGACGATCACATGTCCCTGCTTGTAGCTGAGTCCGAGTACCTGAAGGAACGGCGCCCGCCACCCCAGACTGCCATCGGCTGCAATGAGGACGGGATTCGTGATCGTCAAATCCGTGCGATTGGGAAACCCGCGGACCGTCAGGTCGGCATAGTCGGCCTGGATGCCAGCAGTGCGTTGTTCGGTGAACCATTCGGCCACGCTGCTGCGCAGATCCTGCGCGGCGTAAAACCACCAGCCACTATAGGCCAGTGTTGCCACGACGATCACACCAAGAAGACGTTTCACCCATGCACCCCCTTTTGTCCGCCGTGCCTTTGGTGTTTACCGCGCGCTGAAAGGCAGGACCAGCATCATGACGCTTTGGGTATTCGGATACGGATCGCTTTTGTGGAATCCTGGATTCACGCCGGTTGAAACGGCGCATGCGCGGCTTCATGGCTATGCGCGCAGTTTTTGCATGCGGTCGATCCATCATCGCGGAACCGAAGAAGACCCCGGTCTTGTTCTTGCGTTGGATGCCCATCCTGATGGGGCGTGTGATGGTCTGGCCATGCAGATGCCCGAGGCCGAGTATGACGCCATCATCGCGTATTTGCGCGAACGGGAACTGGTGTCTTCTGCCTATCTGGAGAAAGTCCTGCCCCTTCGCTTTGCGGATGGCCGCGAAGAGTTGGCGGTCACTTATGTGATCGACCCCGACCATGTGCAGTATTGCGGTTCACTTGATCTCGAAGAACAGGCGCAGATCATCGCGCGGGCGGTCGGTGGGCGGGGTCCGAACAGCGAATATCTGTTCAATACGGCGTCACATCTGGCCGAACTGGGCATTCCGGACGCAGAGTTGGACTGGCTTTGCGCGCGCGTGCGTCAGTTGATCGCTTAACCGCTTGGCGATTGGCGGCGAACCGCCTAGAGTTGCCACCGAACAACAAGAAACGCGTCAGGAACTGTCCGAATGGATCAGCCGGACATCGAGGCCGAGCCACAATTTTCCCAACCTGTCCGACAGGTGCTCATGATGCTCCTTGTTTTGGGGCTCACGGGGTTTGGCGGCTTTCTTGCCTTGCCACGGGTCTTGCCCGTTTTCGAAGCCAACCCGTATCTGAACGGGTTCATTGGCTTTGTATTCGTCATCGGGGTGCTGGCCTGTTTCTGGCAGGTCTGGCAGCTGATCCAATCGGTGCGCTGGATCGAGCATTTTGCCCAAGAGCGGGAACGCGGGTTTGAGAGCAAAGCGCCTTTGCTGCTTGCGCCCTTGGCGACACTTCTGCGGTCGCGCGGCAAGCGGATGCAGATCAACACGACCTCAACGCGATCCATTCTGGATTCCGTTGCGACCCGGATTGACGAAGCGCGGGAAATCACCCGTTACATCGTCAATCTGTTGATCTTCCTTGGGCTTCTGGGAACGTTTTACGGCCTTGCCACGACGGTGCCTGCGCTGGTGGATACGATCCGGGGCTTGGCACCGGAAGACGGTGAAACCGGGGTTGAGGTGTTCGCGCGTCTGATGAATGGGCTGGACAGCCAATTGTCCGGCATGGGCGTTGCGTTTGCGTCCTCGCTGCTTGGCTTGGCGGGGTCACTGGTCGTCGGGTTGCTGGAACTGTTCGCCGGGCATGGTCAGAACCGTTTCTATCGCGAGCTTGAGGAATGGCTGAGTTCCATCACCAAGCTGGGCTTTTCCAGTGGAGAGGGCGAGAGTGGCGGTGATCTGGGCACTGCCGGTATCATCCTTGATCAGATGGTCGAACAGATGGAAGGTCTCCAGAATTTGTTCGCCAAGTCTGAGGAAGGCCGTTCCGAAGTGGAATATCGGCTGGGTCAATTGAGCGATACGCTGGAGCGGATGACCGAACGGATGGAGGCAACCGCACCAAGTGCAACGGCCTTTGCCCGGATCGCGGACAGTCAGGATCGCTTGATCGACGTGCTGACGCACAAGACCGAAAATGAGGGGCTGGACGCGGAAAGCCGCATGCGGCTGCGGTCGATTGACGTTCAGATGCTGCGCATCCTCGAAGAGGTGGCGGCAGGGCGACAAGAGACCATGGCGGAACTCCGCACAGATCTGAACGCCATTGCCCGCGCGCTGGACCGTATGGCCCGCAATTCCGGACGCAAGACCGACAAGAGCGAGGGCTAAGCCATGGCTCTGTCACGGCGCACCGGAGCCAGGTTCCAGGCCTCGATCTGGCCCGGCTTTGTGGATGCGATGACCGGGCTTTTGCTTGTGCTGATGTTTGTGCTGACCATTTTCATGGTGGTTCAGGCAGTATTGCGAGACACCATCACCGGGCAGGAAAACGAGCTTAATTCGCTGTCATCCGAGATTGCCGAACTGGCCCGGGCGCTGGGCGTTGAACAGCAGCGGACCACCTCACTGACCAATCAGCTTGGCGAATTGAATGCAACGCTGGACAACACGCAGGCACGCCTTGCGGAACAAGAGGCGATCATTGCGTCCCTGTCGGCCACCCGCGACAGACAGGCGGCGGCGCTTCAAGCTGCGGATGCGCGGATCGCATCGTTCGAAGAGCAGGTAGCGGGTTTGCTGTCCGAGCGGGATACGGCGCGGGATCAGGTTGCGGAATTGACCGAAGCCCGGGCCCAATTGCTGACCGAACAAGAGGCGCTCAACCTCGCATTGGCAACCGCCCGCAGCGAGATCGACGAACAAGTCGAGGCGGCACGACTGGCAGCCGCACGCCGCGAGGCGCTTGAGGCTTTGGTTGCGGATTTGCGGGCCGAAAATGCCGAAACGACCGAGCAGGTCGGTGCGCTGACGGCGCAGGTGGCCGATCTGGAAAATGCGCTGAGTGATGAGGAAGCGGCCAAGCTGGCCGAAGCTGCAGCCGCGGAAGCGCTGCGCGCGCGGCTGGAAAACGCAGATGCGGAACTGACCGCGATGACCATGGCGCTTGAGGAACAGCGGGCGCGGGCCGAGGAAACGTTGACCTTGCTTGCGGCGGCGCGGAGTGCCGAGGAAGATCTCAATGCTCGCCTGGCCGCAGCGCTTCTAGAAGGCCGTGACACCGCAGACAGCTTGCAGGCGCGGCTGGATGCGGCCTTGGCCGAAAGCGAAGAGAAACTGGTGTCCTTGCAGGCGCAGTTGGACGCGACGGTTGAGCAGGGTGATGAGACGGAAGCAACTCTGCGCGCGCAACTGGCGGCACAGGCGACCCGGATTGCCGCACTCGAACAGGAAATCGCGGATGCGCAGGTGGATCGCACAACCCTGTCGTCGCTCGAGGCACGGTTGTCTCAGGCGTTGATCCGCGTGTCGGAGGCGAGGGCCCTTGAAGAGCGGCTTGAAGAACTGCGCGCAGAGAACGCCGCACTCAGCGCCGATCTGAGCGGGTCCGAACAAACGACCGCGGAATTGCAGGCCACGGCGGACGCCTTGCGGCAAGCATTGGCCGAGGCACAGGCCGAGGCGGCAGCACGCAGCGGCAGCGAACAGACACTCGAGCAACGGCTTGCGGCGGCCTTGGCGCAGCAGACGGCCACAGCGGCATCACTCGAAGAAACACGCGACCAGTTGGCCGCTGCTTTGGCGGCACAAATTGCGGCCGAGACATCCCTGGAAGATCGACTGTCCGAGTCCGAGCAACGTCAGCTCTTGCTGGAACAGGCCCGGGACAGGTTGGATGCGGAAACCCAGCGCGCGACCGAGGCGCAGCGTCAGACAGAGCTGCTCAACCAGCAGGTTGGCGCATTGCGCCGTCAGTTGTCGTCGTTGCAGGCGCTTCTTGATGAAGCGCAGGTGCGGGATACGGCGGCGCAGATCCAGCTTGAAAGCCTTGGCAGCGAGTTGAACACCGCCTTGGCACGTGTGGCCGCAGAAGAGCGGCGGCGGCGTCAATTGGAAGAGGCGGAACGCATCCGGCTTGAGGAAGAACGCCAGCGGCTGGAGGAAGAAAAGCAACGTTTGGCAGGGGAAAATCAGGACCTGGAGCAATACCGGTCAGAGTTCTTCGGCCGGCTGCGTGAGGTCTTGGGTAACCGTGAAGGCGTGCGGATCGAAGGGGATCGCTTCGTCTTTTCGTCCGAGGTTCTGTTCCCTTCTGCACAGGCCTCCCTTTCGCCGGAAGGCCGCGCACAGGTTGCGAATGTTGCTGCGATCCTGCGGGACGTGTCGCAGGACATTCCCGAGGGCATCAACTGGATCATCCGCGTGGATGGCCATACCGACAATGTGCCTCTTTCGGGACAAGGGCCTTTTGCCGACAACTGGGAACTTTCACAGGCGCGCGCCTTGTCGGTTGTCCGCTACATGATCGACGAACTGGGCATTCCGCCACGCCGGTTGTCGGCCAATGGATTCGGGGAATACCAGCCGGTGACCACCGAGGACACACCAGGGGCGCGGGCACAGAACCGGCGGATCGAACTCAAACTGACCGAACAGTAGCGCCTATTCGAGGGTGACGTCGGCATGGCGTACGGCTAGGATCGTGTTGCCTCGGACCAACCGGGCATATCCGCGATAGTCACCCTTGGGCCAACCGGTATCAGGCGCACGCCGCCCATAGGCGCGCATCGACTGTGCCTGATCCTGATCCAGCGTCGCTGAATGGTCGAACACATCACCCTCAGGGCCGGTCATCGTCAGTTCGATCCGGTCATGGGTGTTGCCCTGAAAGATATGGGCATAAAGCACCATCGTATCCGTCGGGGACAGGACGGTGCGGCGGGCTATTCCAGTTTGAACCGCATCGAGGTCTGGCACAGAGTCAGAGATGCCAACCGTAAAGAGACCGGCATCCGCATAGGGTGGCGTGTCCAGCCAGAGGTTTTCAAAGGGTTCGCTGCAGGCGTTGGCTTGGCTGGGCGCAAAGGGATCAACGATCTCTGACCCTTGAGTGATCGTCAGGTGTAGATGCGGGTAATTGGTCAGACCGCTCAGGCCAACCTCGCCCAGCAGTTGGCCTTGCACCACACGTTGCCCTGGTGTGACGCGCACTGATCCCAGCTTCATATGGCAATAGACGGATTGATAGCCGTTGCCGTGATTGATGCGGACGGCATTGCCGCATTCCTCTCCGTTCAGATCGGTGCCCGGCACATAGGGTTGATCGGGGCGCGTGTTGCGGATGGCCTCGACCCGGCCATCGGCTACGGCGATCACGCGGACGCCTGTCTCCATCTGCTCGAAACTGAGAAGGGCGAAATCGGTGCCGCTGTGGCCATCCCGTGTCTTCAGCCCGCAACGATAATCCGTGGCGGCCGCTGTTGGGTCAACGTCGGGATAATCCTCAATGACGCAGGTTTCGCCCAACACGCAGTCAAGCGGCATGCCCAGAAACGAAACGTCCGCCACAACAGGTGTGGCGGACGTGATGAGTATCGCGATCAGACAGCGGATCACTCCGCCGTCAGAAGTGGGGGTTTCTTGCTGGACAGGCGCGGATTTTCCGGACCGAAGGTTTCCAGCACCAGCTTGCCCTCTTTGACCGAGACCTTGACGACCCCGCCTTTTGCAAGCTTGCCAAACAGCAATTCTTCCGCGAGCGGTTTCTTGATGTCTTCCTGGATCACGCGGCCCAGCGGGCGTGCGCCCATCTTGTCGTCGTAACCCTTGTCGGCCAGCCATTCGGCTGCAGGCTTGGTCAGTTCGATGGTCACGTTGCGATCCATCAGCTGCGCTTCGAGTTGCAGCACGAACTTTTCGACGACTTGCAGGATCACCGACTTCGGCAGCGGTGCAAAGGAGATGACGGCATCCAGACGGTTGCGGAATTCCGGCGTGAACGTGCGTTCGATCGCGGCGGTATCTTCGCCCTCCCGACGGTCACGGCCAAAGCCAATCGCCGATTTCGCCTGTTCTGCTGCCCCTGCGTTTGAGGTCATGATCAGGATCACATTGCGGAAGCTGACGGTGCGACCATTGTGGTCGGTCAGCGAGCCGTGATCCATCACCTGCAACAGGATGTTGTAGACATCTGGGTGCGCCTTTTCGATCTCGTCAAGCAGCAGCACACAATGCGGATGCTGGTCGACGCCATCGGTGAGCTGACCACCCTGATCGAACCCGACATATCCCGGAGGCGCACCGATCAGACGGCTGACCGCGTGTTTCTCCATGTATTCGGACATGTCGAAGCGGAGCAGTTCCACACCCAGCGTGTCCGCCAGTTGCTTTGCCACCTCGGTCTTACCCACACCGGTCGGACCCGCGAATAGGTAGTTGCCGATGGGCTTTTCCGGTTCCCGAAGTCCGGCGCGCGCCAGTTTGATCGCCGAAGACAGCGCTTCGATGGCGGCATCCTGCCCGAAGACCACGCGCTTGAGCGAAGCTTCGAGATCCTTGAGCACCTCTGCATCGTCCTTGGACACGTTCTTTGGAGGGATGCGGGCGATCTTGGCCACAACGGCCTCGATTTCCTTGGCACCCAGCGACTTACGCCGCTTGGATTCCGCGACCAGATGCTGGGCGGCGCCAGCTTCGTCGATCACGTCGATCGCCTTGTCGGGCAGCTTGCGGTCGTTGATATACCGCGCGGACAGTTCCACAGCGGTCTTGATCGCCTCGGCGGTGTACTTCACACCGTGGTGTTCCTCGAAATAGGGCTTGAGGCCCTTGAGAATCTTGATCGTGTCTTCGACCGAGGGTTCGTTCACATCAATCTTCTGGAACCGACGGCTGAGCGCGCGGTCCTTTTCGAAGTGCTGACGGAATTCCTTGTATGTCGTGGACCCCATGCAGCGCAGCTTGCCGCCCTGAAGCGCGGGCTTCAGCAGGTTGGAGGCATCCATTGCCCCGCCAGAGGTCGCCCCCGCACCGATCACGGTGTGGATCTCGTCGATGAACAGCACAGCATCGTCGTGATCTTCAAGTTCCGTCATCACGGCTTTCAGACGTTCCTCGAAATCGCCGCGATACCGTGTGCCGGCCAGCAATGCGCCCATGTCGAGCGAATAGATGGTCGTCTTCGACAGAACCTCGGGCGTTTCGCCTGCCACGATCTTGCGCGCAAGACCTTCGGCAATCGCGGTTTTGCCAACGCCCGGGTCGCCCACGAGAAGCGGGTTGTTCTTGCGGCGGCGGCACAGAACCTGAATGCAGCGTTCCACTTCGGAATCGCGGCCGATAAGTGGGTCGATGTCGCCTTCGCGCGATTTCTTGTTCAGATCCACGCAGTACTTCGCCAGTGCGGATTCTTTCTGTTCGCCCTGCGGTTCCGCAGATTGCGTTTCTTCTTCGTTGTTCGACGCGCCGGTCACCGGGCGGCTTTCACCGTAGGCCGGGTTCTTGGCGACGCCGTGCGCGATGAAGTTCACCGCATCGTAGCGGGTCATGTCCTGGTCCTGCAGGAAATAGGCGGCGTTGCTTTCACGCTCTGCAAAGATGGCGACCAGCACGTTTGCCCCGGTCACTTCGCTGCGGCCCGAGCTTTGGACATGGATCGCGGCGCGCTGGATCACGCGCTGGAAGGCGGCCGTCGGCACAGCCTCGGAGCCTTCGATATCGGTCACGAGGTTCGACAGGTCATCGTCGATATAGTCGACGAGTGTCGTACGCAGCTCTTCCGTGTCGACCGAACACGCTTTCATCACGCGAACCGCGTCAGGTTCGTCGATCAGCGCCAGCAGCAGATGCTCCAGCGTTGCGAACTCATGCGACCTCGAATTGGCGAGAGCCAATGCCGAGTGAATTGCCTGCTCAAGAGTATTCGAAAATGAAGGCACGGTTGAGTGCTCCTTCTTTGTTTGTTGCGACGCACGCTACGACACAACTGTCATCTTCTTCTTAAACTGTGGTCGTTACCTACAAACCTTCAAGTTTTTTCTTCGTCTTGACGGGGTACAGGGGTGCGATTGCGCGCACGTTCTTGTGAAATTGCCTCAGAAGCGATCCTTTCGGGCGCGAATTTCGGCAAATACGTCAACCGGCTCTGCACCGATCATGTCCAAGTTGGCTTGGATGGCTGGGTCAGCGGCGCGCAGGAAGGGGTTTGTCGCCGCTTCTTCGGAAAGTTTGCTGGGAACCGTCGGTTCGTTGCTGTCACGCTTAGAATTTATGCGATCTATCCGGGCTTTCAAGTCGCCATTTTCAGGATCGATGGTGATCGCGAAGCGTGCATTGGCCTGCGTGTATTCGTGGCCCGAACAAATCAGCGTCTCCGGGTCAAGCGCCGCCAGCTTTTGCAGACTGTCCCACATCTGCGCCGCTGTTCCTTCGAACAGCCGACCGCACCCCAGGGCCATGAGGCTGTCGGCGGTAAAGGCATAGCCGGACGCAGCGGCGACGAAGGCAACATGCCCAATTGTGTGCCCGGATACGTCAAGAACGTCGATCACCTCTCCGCCGAACTCGAACCTGTCACCGTCTTCGACTTCGCGATTCAATAGGGGAAGCCGGTGCCGGTCGGCCTTGGCACCCGTGACCTTGGCGTCACATACTTTAAGAAGATCGTCCACACCGCCAATGTGGTCATGATGGTGATGGGTCAGCCAGATCTCGGTCAGAGTCCAGTTCCGCTTGGCCAATTCATCCAGAATGGGTTTGGCGTCGGGAACGTCGATACACGCCGTTGCACCGCTGTCGCTGTCGTGAAGCAGATAGGTGTAATTGTCCGACAGCGCAGGCAAGGTCACGAGTTCGAGAGGCATGGCGTTTCTTTCCGTGGTGGTTACATTAACGGCAACCTAGGCCAAAATGTTCGGAGGCCCAAATGCATCTCGACGTGCAGCGCTTGCACAGCTTCTACTATCGAAGTGCGATAGGTCGCGTGGCGCAGCGCGTTGTCCGGGATCAGGTGACCACGTTTTGGCCCGAAGCGAAACAGCAATCGGTGGGGGGCTTCGGGTTCGCGGTGCCTTTGCTGCGTCCCTACCTTGCCGATGCGCGGCGCGTGATTGGTCTTATGCCGGCACAGCAGGGGGTGATGCCGTGGCCAGCCGGGATGCCGAATGTGTCCGTGCTTTGCGAGGAAACTCTGTGGCCGATCGAGAACGGGCGCTTTGACAAGCTGATCCTGATGCACGGGCTGGAAACCTCTGAACGGCCCTCGGCACTGCTCGAGGAATGCTGGCGGGTTCTGGGGCCGGGCGGCAAGGCGTTGTTCATTGTGCCGAACCGGTCCGGACTTTGGGCGCGGTCCGATGCAACGCCCTTCGGGTTTGGCCGACCCTATTCGATGGGACAGCTTGAGGCACAACTCAAGGCGCACAACTTTGCACCGCAGCGGCACACCGCCGTTCTGTACCAGCCGCCGTCAACCCGGCGCTTCTGGATGAAGACCGGGCGCTTTTGGGAATCGATGGGGCGCAGCGTGTCCGCTCTTATCGCAGGGGGTGTCCTTATGGTGGAGGTCACCAAGACCAATCCGACACCGCGTGGCACAAAGGCGGGAAGTCGGGTGCTCAACCCGCTCGGGAACCTTGTGCCGACACCGTCGTCGAAACCGGCACGGGCCCGCGTGCAGGGAAAATCGGCCGCATTTGACCACGGCGATTTCTGACGCCGTTCACACTGTGCCCACTTTTTGTGCATGTGCAGCAAAAGGTGACAACGCGAGACAGGCTTGAAAAAGACGCTTTGCGCTAACAGGAATCGGCAAACATGACCAATCCGCTCGGAAAAGATGCAACTTTCTTACGCGCAATAGGTCGCACTTGTGGTTAACCCTTTGTAAAACAACAACATGTGGGTGCTTTCAAAATCACCATACCGTGTTGCGGGCTGAGGAAGCCTCTGCTACATCCGCACTGATTTCTATGCCATGCGGCATTTGCCAAACTGAAAACGCCTCTGACCACCGGTAATTCGGGGGATCGGAGGCAGAATAGCGGAAGGGTGGACGTGTCTGAATCAGCATCCATTTCCTCTGGCATCGCGGATCGCTATGCCAAGGCGGTCTTCGACCTCGCCAAAGAGGGTAAAGAGCTCGATAAGCTCGAAGCGAATCTCGACGATCTGTCGGCCGCACTTGCCAGCAGCCCGGAACTCACCGACCTGATCCATTCGCCGGTCTACAGCCGTGACGCGCAGTCCAATGCGATCACAGCGGTTGCAGCCAAGATGGGTTTGACAAAGACGATGCAGAACGTGCTGGCGCTGATGGCGTCCAAGCGCCGTCTGTTCGTCCTGCCGCAGATGATCAACCGTCTGCGCGACCAGATCGCGGAAGAAAAGGGTGAGGTTACGGCCGATGTCGTCTCCGCCGTCAAACTGACCGCCGCCCAGTCGAAAGAGCTTGCCAATACGCTCAAGACGAAAGTTGGCAAAGATGTTAAGATCAATGCGACCGTTGATGAATCCCTCATCGGCGGTCTTGTCGTTAAAGTGGGCTCGAAGATGATCGACACGTCGATCCGCTCCAAGCTCAACTCCCTCCAGAATGCAATGAAAGAGGTCGGATAAATGGGTATCCAAGCAGCCGAGATTTCTGCGATCCTTAAGGAGCAGATCAAGAACTTCGGGCAGGACGCCGAAGTCACTGAGGTGGGCCGAGTCCTGTCTGTTGGTGACGGTATTGCGCGCGTTTACGGCCTCGACAACATTCAGGCCGGTGAAATGGTCGAATTCCCGGGCGGAATTCGCGGCATGGCGCTTAACCTTGAAGCCGACAACGTCGGTATCGTGATCTTCGGTTCCGACCGGGACATCAAGGAAGGCGACACCGTAAAGCGCACCAAGGCCATCGTGGATGTGCCGGTTGGCGACGAGCTGCTGGGCCGCGTTGTGGACGGTCTGGGCAACCCGATCGACGGCAAGGGTCCGATCAAGACCTCCAAGCGTTCCATCGCGGACGTGAAGGCACCGGGCATCATCCCGCGTAAGTCGGTTCACGAACCGATGGCAACCGGCCTCAAGGCCGTTGACTCGATGATCCCGATTGGCCGCGGCCAGCGCGAACTCATCATCGGTGACCGTCAGACCGGCAAGACCGCTGTGGCTCTGGACGCGATCCTGAACCAGAAATCCTACAACGACGCAGCCGGCGATGACGAGAGCAAGAAGCTCTACTGCATCTACGTCGCTGTCGGTCAGAAGCGCTCAACTGTGGCGCAGCTGGTGAAGAAGCTCGAAGAGAGCGGCGCGATTGAATACTCGATCGTGGTTGCAGCAACCGCGTCCGATCCGGCGCCGATGCAGTTCCTCGCACCCTACGCGGCGACATCGATGGCCGAGCATTTCCGTGACAATGGCCGCCACGCGCTGATCATCTATGATGACCTGTCCAAGCAGGCCGTTGCGTATCGTCAGATGTCCCTACTACTGCGCCGTCCGCCGGGCCGCGAAGCGTATCCGGGTGACGTTTTCTATCTCCACTCGCGTCTGCTCGAGCGTTCGGCTAAGCTGAACGAAGACAATGGCTCCGGTTCGCTGACGGCTCTGCCGATCATCGAAACCCAGGGTGGCGACGTTTCTGCGTTTATTCCGACCAACGTGATCTCGATCACCGACGGCCAGATCTTCCTCGAAACCGAACTCTTCTACCAGGGTATCCGTCCGGCCGTGAACACCGGTCTGTCGGTGTCTCGTGTGGGGTCGTCCGCTCAAACAAGCGCGATGTCCTCGGTTGCCGGTCCGGTGAAACTGTCCCTCGCTCAGTACCGCGAAATGGCAGCCTTCGCCCAGTTCGGATCCGACCTCGACGCCTCGACCCAGCAGTTGCTGAACCGCGGTGCGCGTCTGACCGAACTGATGAAGCAGCCGCAGTATTCTCCGCTGACCAACGCGGAAATCGTCTGCGTGATCTTTGCAGGCACCAACGGCTTCCTGGACAAGATCCCGCTGGATCGCGTGAAGGATTTCGAAGCGGGTCTGCTTGGCCACCTGCGTGGCAAGCGTCAGGACATCCTCGATTGGATCACCAACGACGATCCCAAGATCAAGGGTGACGCCGCTGACAAACTCAAGGCCGCGATTGCCGAATACGCCGCCGACTTCTCGTAAGGAGACGAGGCAATGCCAAATCTCAAGGATTTGAAAAACCGGATCGCGTCGGTCAAATCGACCCGCAAGATCACCAAGGCCATGCAAATGGTGGCCGCCGCAAAACTGCGGCGGGCACAGGATGCTGCCGAAATGGCACGTCCTTACACAGAGCGGTTCAACGCCGTGATGGGTGCTTTGGCGGCCAGCGTTGGTGACAGCGACAGCGCACCGAAGCTGCTGAGCGGCACCGGCAAGGACGACGTACATCTGCTTGTCGTCATGACGGCGGAGCGCGGTCTGTGTGGCGGCTTCAACGCAAACATCGCGAAGCTGGCCAAGCAGAAGGCGTTGGAGCTCAAGGCCAAAGGCAAGACGGTCAAAATTCTGACTGTCGGCAAGAAAGGCCGTGAAGCGATGAAGCGGGACTTCGGCAACCTGTCTGTTGGCCATATCGACATGAGCGATGTGAAACGGGTCGGGTATGTGGATGCACAAGGCATCGCCAAGGAGATCCTTGGTCGCTTTGATGCGGGCGAATTCGACGTCGCAACGATCTTCTATGCGAAGTTCGTAAACGTCGTCAGCCAGGTTCCGACGGCCCAGCAGGTCATCCCGGCCTCGTTCGACGCGCCTGCGGAAAGCACGGCCGAAGCCAGCACGCTTTATGATTATGAGCCGGATGAAGAGGCGATCCTCGCCGATCTTCTGCCGCGCGGTGTGGCGACGCAGATCTTTGCGGCGCTGCTTGAAAACGGTGCCTCTGAACAGGGTGCCCGGATGAGCGCGATGGACAACGCAACCCGCAACGCGGGCGAAATGATCGACAAGCTCACCATCGAATACAACCGTTCACGTCAGGCCGTGATTACCAACGAACTGATCGAAATTATCTCGGGCGCTGAGGCGCTCTAAGAACCGGAGACGAAACATGGCAAACGCAAAAGGCAAAATCACGCAGGTGATCGGCGCCGTCGTGGACGTTCAGTTCGACGACCACCTGCCGGCTATTTTGAACTCGCTGACCACAGACAACAACGGCAAGAAGCTCGTTCTGGAAGTGGCACAGCACCTTGGTGAAAACACCGTGCGCACCATCGCGATGGACGCAACCGAAGGCCTCGTCCGGGGTCAGGAAGTTGTCGACACCGACGGTCCGATCTCGGTTCCGGTGGGTGCAGCGACACTCGGCCGTATTCTGAACGTCGTCGGTGAACCGGTGGACGAAGGTGGCCCGGTTGAAGCGGACGAATACCGCCCGATCCACGCGCCTGCGCCCGAATTCGCGGAACAGTCGACAGAGTCCGAAATCCTTGTCACCGGCATCAAGGTGATCGACCTTCTCGCACCCTACTCCAAGGGTGGTAAGATCGGTCTCTTCGGCGGTGCCGGCGTGGGCAAGACCGTTCTCATCATGGAACTGATCAACAACATCGCGAAAGTGCACTCGGGTTACTCGGTGTTCGCGGGTGTGGGGGAACGGACCCGTGAGGGCAACGACCTTTACCACGAAATGATCGAATCCAACGTTATCAAGCCGGACAACCTCAAGGAAAGCCAGGTGGCCCTTGTGTACGGTCAGATGAACGAGCCTCCGGGAGCCCGTGCACGTGTGGCCCTGACGGGTCTGACATTGGCCGAACAGTTCCGTGACCAGTCCGGGACTGACGTTCTGTTCTTCGTGGACAACATCTTCCGCTTCACACAGGCAGGTTCCGAGGTGTCCGCTCTCTTGGGTCGTATCCCGTCTGCTGTGGGCTATCAGCCGACACTGGCGACCGACATGGGTCAGATGCAGGAACGCATCACATCGACCAAAGCTGGCTCGATCACGTCGATCCAGGCCGTGTACGTGCCTGCGGACGACCTTACCGACCCCGCGCCTGCGACGACCTTTGCTCACTTGGACGCAACAACCGTTCTGTCGCGTGCGATTTCCGAGCTTGGCATCTATCCGGCGGTGGACCCGCTCGACTCCAACTCGCGTCTGATGGACCCGCAGATTGTGGGCGAGGAGCACTACCAGGTGGCGCGTGACGTTCAGGGGATCCTGCAGCGCTACAAGTCGCTTCAGGACATCATCGCGATCCTCGGCATGGACGAATTGTCCGAAGAGGACAAGATGACCGTGGCCCGTGCGCGCAAGATCCAGCGCTTCCTGTCTCAGCCGTTTGACGTGGCGAAGGTCTTTACAGGTTCTGACGGTGTTCAGGTTCCGCTCGAAGACACGATCTCGTCCTTCAAGGCTGTTGTGGCCGGCGAATACGACCACCTGCCCGAAGGCGCCTTCTACATGGTGGGCGGCATCGAGGAAGTGAAAGCCAAAGCCGAAAAGATGGCGGCAGACGCAGCCTAATCCGGGTGCTCATCAGCCCTCGCGGGCTTCCTCGCGAGGGTGCCCGTAAGGGCAGACGAGCGCACCACCCAAAAGGAGATCACCCATGGCAGAGACCATGCAATTCGATCTGGTCAGCCCCGAGCGCAGCCTGATGTCGGCGCAGGTCAAATCTGTGCAGATCCCGGGTGCCGACGGCGACATGACGGCGATGCCGAACCATGCGCCGCTCATCACCACTTTGCGTCCCGGCGTTCTTAGGGTCGAGACCGACAAGGGTATCGAGGAATTCGTCGTGACCGGTGGCTTTGCCGAGCTGGGCGAAGGCCTGTCGGTTCTGGCTGAACGTGCCGTGCCAAAAGCCGATGTCGATCAGGCCGCCTATGAGGCGATGGTCGACGAGGCGCATGCGGCTTACAAGCAGACCAAGGAAACCTTCAAGAACGAGCCCGGCCCGGTCGATGATGCAGCCAAGCTGCTGGCCGACATGGTCGCGGTGGGTACACATATCGGTCTGTCCACGAAGCAACCGTCGCTCTGATCCGAGTTCTGTTTCCAGATCAAAGGCCCCGCGACACCGCGGGGCTTTTTTCGTTTTGTGCCGTTTTGCCTTGCGGTAGAACGGCTAGACGTCAAGAGATGGTGCCATGCAAGTCATCAACAGTTCACGGATCGGGATCGCACAAGGCTCGGTTGATCTCTTCTCGGATTTCGAGGAGGGCGGCGAGATGTGGACAGGCGAAGGGTCACGCGCGCGCAGCCAATGGATCGCCTTTGATCAACGGTTTGCTGCTCCGCCCGTGGTGCATGTGTCGCTGACACTCTGGGACATGGACAGCGCTCACAACGTCCGGGCCGACCTTGCCGCCGAGAACATCTCGGAAACCGGGTTCGATGCCGTGTTCAGAACATGGAAGGACACTAAGGTGGCGCGTGTCCGGATCTCGTGGATTGCCGTTGGGGCGGTAACGGATGACGACGATTGGGATGTGACCTGAAGCGCAGAGCAAGCGCGTCAGGTGCAGCGCATCACAAGCCGGATCACATCAACCGACCGTCCCTTTTGTCCGCAGGGGCGACGACGCCCTGACTTACAGGATGCCTTCGTAAATCGGGCCCAGCGTTTCCGTCTCGAACAGGGAAGACACAGATGTGCCATTCCAGATGTTCAGGATCGCCTGCGCGAACATCGGTGCTGTCGGGACGATGCGAATGTTCTTCGCATTTGCAACGGCGTCGGTTGCCTGGATGGAGTCGGTGATAACGAGAGACTTCATCACCGAATTGGTGATCCGCTCGACCGCGGGGCCGGACAGAACGCCGTGGGTGATATAGGAATGCACTTCGGTTGCACCGTGTTGCATCAGGACCTCGGCTGCTTTGCAGAGGGTTCCGGCGGTGTCACAAATGTCGTCAACGATAATGCACTTCTTCCCGGTCACATCGCCGATCACGGTCATCTCGGCAACTTCACCGGGCTTTTCGCGGCGCTTGTCTACGATAGAAAGCGGCGCATTGATCCGCTTGGCCAACTCTCGCGCGCGGGCCACGCCGCCAACATCGGGGGAGACGATCATCACGTCCGATGTATCCCCTTTGAACTGCTCCAGAATGTCCAAAGCAAAGATCGGCGACGCATAGAGGTTGTCCACCGGGATGTCGAAGAAGCCCTGAATCTGGGCCGCATGCAGGTCCATTGTCAGAACCCGCTCGATCCCCGCTTCAACGATCATATTGGCCACCAGTTTCGCGCTGATCGGCGTGCGGGCCTTTGACCGGCGATCCTGACGGGCATAGCCGAAATAGGGGATCACGGCGGTGATACGCGCGGCAGATGACCGGCGCAGCGCATCAGACATGATCAGCAGTTCCATCAGGTTGTCGTTGGCCGGGTTCGACGTTGGCTGGATGATGAACATGTCTTCGCCGCGAACGTTTTCGTAGACCTCGACAAAGATTTCCTGATCGTTGAACCGTTCGACGCGGGCATCGACCAATCCCACACTCATGCCACGATACATGGTCATGCGTCGGGCAATCGCCTTGGCCAGAGGCATATTGCCATTGCCAGAAATCAGTTTGGGTTCATCAATGCTTGGCATGGCGGCAGGCTCCGTAGGCAGTCGGTTATGACAGATTCGTGACGTTGCGCTCGCCTTAGCATGGGCCTACCGTCGCGCAAAGCAACTGACGTCCGGAGGGACCAAATGGCCCACATTGATTACTTTTTCTCAACACTGTCGCCTTATGCCTATCTTGCGGGCACGCGGATGGAAGAGGTCGCCGCGAAACATGGCGCGACCATCACCTACAAACCACTCGACGTTGTTGCCCTGTTCGGGCGCACCGGCGGCACTCCGCCCAAGGAACGGCACCCAAGCCGTCAGGAACTGCGCGCACAGGAACTGACGCGTCAGTCGAAAAAGCTCGGGATGCCTTTCAACTTGCAACCGGCGTTCTGGCCCACCAACGGCGCGCCGTCGTCCTATGCCATCATTGCAGCGCAAAACGCAGGCGGCGGTGATCTGGGCAAGCTGGCGCACGGGTTTCTGCGGGCAGTCTGGGCTGAGAACAAGGACATCGCGCAGGATGACGTTGTCCGCGGCACGCTTGCCGATGCCGGGTTTGATCCGGCTCTGGCCGACAGCGGACTGCTCAGCGGGGCGGAAACCTATGCGGCAAATCTCGAAGAAGCCGCGTCCAGAGGCGTTTTTGGAGCACCGTTTTACATCACCGATGGCGACCAGCGGTTTTGGGGCCAAGACCGGATAGAAGACCTCGATCTGCATCTCGCCGGAAGGCTTTGATGCCGCACGACGTGAAAGTCGGGTTCCCGGTCTTCATCCGGTCGTTTGGCCATGGGCCAGAACCGGCGGTGCTTTTGCATTGCGCTTTGGCACACTCCAAAATCTGGACCCCGCTCGCCACTCTGTTGTCGGACAGACTTTCCATGACGGCTCCGGATATGCCCAGTCATGGCCGCAGTGCGCCTTGGGATCACCGCGGCGATTTGCACGATCAGGTCACAACGGTTGCCCGCGACTGCCTTGGTGACGGTGGGCATGTGATCGGGCACAGTTTTGGCGCAACCGTGGCGCTGCGGGTTGCGATAGAAGAACCGGACAAGGTGCGCAGCCTCACGTTGATTGAACCGGTGTTGTTTGCCGCCGCCAAGGAAAGCAATCCAGAGGTGTTCCAAAGCTACGTGAACACATCCCAAGGCTTTGGTGCGGCTTTGGCGCAGGGCAAATGGGCCTGCGCCGCAGCGAATTTCATTGGTATCTGGGGGGACGGTCGGTCTTGGGACAGCCTTAGTGAGAAAGAGCAGGCAGCGTTCAGCGCGCAAATGCCATTCATTTTGGAAACTGAGCCCTGTCTGATCGAGGACGCCAATGGTCTGTTGGCGGAAGGCAGGCCCGAGATGATACGATGCCCAACGCGGCTGATCCGTGGATCCGAAACCGAGCCGGTCATCGAGGCCATCCATGCAACGCTGGAGCGGCGCATTCCGAACGCAGTCGATGTGGTTGTGGATGGGGCAGGACATATGGTGCCGATCTCGCATCCTGACGCGGTTGCAAAGCTGGTTGCCGAGATGATCGGGGGCTGACCCCTTGCAAGACCGGGTTCGGTGCGCCATCTACGCCGTGACTGGACGGTAACGGCGACAGGAGACGCAGATGATCGAACTTGGACAAAGCCCGGCCGCGGCTGATCTGATCAAGGACGTATCGCAGGATGCGTTCATGGCCGAAGTGATCGACGGAAGCATGCAGACCCCGGTGATCGTGGATTTCTGGGCGCCGTGGTGTGGACCGTGCAAGACGCTCGGCCCGATGCTCGAAGGCGAGGTGACCCGCGCCCGTGGTGCGGTCAAGATGGCCAAGGTGAACGTGGACGAGGCGCAGGGACTGGTGCAGGCACTGGCCCAGCAAGGTTTGCCCATCCAGTCGATCCCGACCGTGGTGGCCTTTGTCAAAGGGCGCCCGGTGGACATGTTCCAAGGAGCGCTGCCTGCATCCGAAATCAAGGCATTCGTCGAGCGCGTGATCAAGGCAGCCGGTGGTGATGCAAGCGGCGGTCTGGATGATGCGGTTGAAGCTGCCGAAGAGATGCTGGAGGCAGGCGCGGCTGAAGACGCGATGCAGACTTTTGCAGCGGTCCTCGAAGAAGACCCATTGCATGCCCGTGCCTATGCAGGTCTCGTGCGGTGTGCGATCGCTGTCGATGACCTTGATCAGGCTGAAGCCATTCTGAACGGCGCACCGGCCGAGATCTCCGGCAAACCCGAACTTGAGGCTGTGCACGCCCAACTCGAACTTGCCAAGCAGGCTAGCAATTCTGGCCCGGTGGCCGAATTGCAAGCTGCCGTAGAAGCGGACCCAGACAACCATCAGGCGCGGTTCGATCTGGCGCAGGCCCTTTACGCCAAAGGGGATGGGCAGGCCGCCGTCGATCACCTTCTCGAACTGTTCCGCCGGGATCGCGAATGGAATGAAGGTGCTGCCAAAGCCCAGTTGATGACGATTTTCGAAGCGCTGAAACCCAACGATCCGGTGGCTTTGAACGGTCGTCGAAAATTGAGCTCGATGATATTTGCCTGATCGTTCGGTCAGGCTACGTCACTGCCCATGACAAGAGTCACCGAATTGCCCGGGTCCATTCCCGTGTTTCCGTTGCCCGGGGCGCTTCTGCTGCCCCGCGCCCGGCTTCCGTTGCATCTGTTCGAGCCGCGCTACCTGCAAATGCTTGAAGATGCTCTTAAAACGCCATCCCGTCTGATCGGGATGGCGCAACCCAATGCGCGACCGAAAGGCGACAAGGGTGCTTTGCATCGCATCGGGTGCGCCGGGCGTGTCACCCAGTTTTCGGAAACTGAAGACGGGCGCTACATGATTACCTTGTGCGGGATTTCACGGTTCCGGATCGGAGATGAGGTTGAAGGATTTACGCCCTATCGCCGGTTCGAGGTGAATTGGGATGGGTTTGATCGCGACCAAGGCGGACCGGAGCATGATCGCGGGTTCGATCGCGATGCGTTTCTGGACCTGTTGGACCGATACTTTTCGGCGCGGGATCTTTCCGCCGATTGGGCGACACTCAAAGATGCCGACAATGAACTTCTGATCAATTCGCTGTCCATGTTGCTGGATTTCGAACCGGAAGAGAAGCAGGCCTTGCTCGAAGCGCCGTCGCTGTCCACGCGCCGTGAAACACTGGTCACGCTGATCGAATACGCGCTGCGCGGCGGCCAGTCCGAGGATATCCTGCAATGACCGAATTGCCGGGTTTTGATCGCAAGATGCTTGAGGCGCTTGTCTGCCCGCAAACGCAGGGGCGGCTTGAATATGATGCAGCCAAGCAGGAGCTCATCAGTCATTCCGCGCATCTGGCCTACCCGATCCGGGACGGCATCCCGATCATGCTGATCGACGAAGCGCGGGATATCGACTGACCGTCCGCTGACGAATTGACAGACAGGGTGCCCTGCGATACCTCGCCGATCTTTCAGATATGCGAGAGGCAGAATGGCACGCAAACGCAAGGGGCGCGATATATCCGGTTGGCTGGTGGTGGACAAACCCGCAGGCCTGACCTCGACGGCCGTGGTCAACAAAGTCCGCTGGGCGTTCGATGCCAGGAAGGCAGGCCATGCCGGAACCCTTGACCCCGAAGCGACGGGTGTTCTTGCGGTTGCCCTGGGCGAAGCCACCAAGACGGTGCCCTATATCACAGATGCCCTCAAAGCCTACGAGTTCACAATACGGTTCGGACAGGCGACCCGTACGGATGATGCCGAAGGAGAGGTGATCGCAACCTCGGATCTGCGGCCGTCTGACGACGAGATCAAGGAAGCGCTGCACCAGTTTGTCGGGGACATCCAACAGGTCCCTCCGCAGTTTTCGGCGGTCATGATCGACGGCGAACGCGCCTATAAGCGCGCCCGCGATGGCGAGGACATGGAGATCGCGGCGCGTCCCCTGTTCGTCGATGAACTGACCCTTCTCGACCGACCGGATCCGGACCATGCCGTGTTGATGCTGGTGTGCGGCAAAGGCGGTTATGTGCGCTCCATCGCCCGCGATTTGGGCGAGGCGCTGGGGTGCCTTGGTCATGTTCTGCGGCTCCGCCGGGTCTGGTCTGGCCCATTTGAGGCCGAAGACGGCCTCAGCCTCGAACAAGTAGACGCCCTTGCCAGAACGCCGGAACTGGACAGCCATCTTCTTCCTTTGGAGGAAGGGCTTGCAGATCTTCCGGAGTTGACCTGCACGCCCGAGGCCGCTGCCAAGTTGCGCAATGGCAATCCGGCAATGGTGATCGCCTCCGGGGTCGAATACGGCGATGAGTGCTGGGTGTCCTGCGATGGAGTTCCGGTTGCCGTGGGACGTTACAAATCAGGCGAAGTGCACCCGTCGCGCGTTTTCGTCACCGCATGACCGCCCTGCCGTCAGAGCTGCACAACGTATTGGTCTACCGGTCCCACGAAGCCGAAGGGTGTTTGTCGCAGGTCTGGTATTCGCAGTGCGACCAATACCGTTACGGCTTGTCGCGGGTTTGGGACAACGCCAAGCCCAGTCTCTTGTTCATCATGTTGAACCCATCCACGGCAGACGAGCACCGCAATGATCCCACGGTCGCGCGATGTGAAACGCGTGCGCGTGCGATGGGGTTTGGCGGTGTCATGGTGGCAAACCTCTTTGCCTATCGCGCCACCCGCCCAGAGGATTTGAAGCAGGCGACTGCGCCATGTGGCGATGCGAACGATGCCGTTTTGGATCACTGGCTTCACGTTGCCGGGATGAGTCTGGCCGCTTGGGGGGTGCATGGCAGCCACGAGGGCCGGGGCCGGGAACTGGCGCGGAGGATCACGGGGCCGCTCTATCATTTGGGATTGACCAAAGACGGTCATCCCCGCCATCCGCTTTATGTTTCTTTTGCGACTGCGCCCATGGAATGGCGTTTCCAACATCGCTATTCTGAGGGGTGATCCTTCGAATTTTACGCTTCTTATCCGCTAGGCGAAGCTGAGGTGAGCGATTGTTTACAGCTTTGACGTATGGCTGAGCGGCGATCTGAAGGATGTGGGCCAATATGCTGTTCGTTGCGGGGTCATTTCTTGGCGGCATCACCCAAGTCTTGCGAATATGTGCTGCGCAGGCGCGGTCTTTCGGACGCGGCCATAGGATTCCGTCACCTGTGGACTGGCCGGATGTTCCGATCGACGCCATCGGCCTTTTCCGCCGTACGGGCAGAATCCACCAGAAAGGCTCTCGTCCGCGCTCGCCTGTTCGGCTCGCGTCTTATGAGGACGTCGAGGAGTTTCTTTGCGCACAGACAGGTTTGCTGGCTGGCCATCCGCCGAAAATCACCTTGCGGCTGTGCGGCGGGGATCCTGATTGGACAGAGGTTCTGATGGATGGCGCATGTCTGGCGCAAGTGCCCACCGCCAAACTTGTTGCCAAAACGAGATGTGCCAGAGGTTTGCAAACAGCACGGTGGCAATAGACGGCGACAGCAAGGATAAGGGCCTTCCAAAACTGAAGTTTATCGCCTATACGCCCGCATCCGTACATCGTGCGGAGATTCTCCACGGGCCCTGCTGGACGACATCCCGGCTTGTGCCATTCACTCAAACCTTCGAAAGGAGATCCCGATGTCGATCACTGTTGAAGAAAAGAATCGCCTGATCAAGGAATTCGCAACCAAAGACGGCGACACCGGTTCGCCCGAAGTCCAGGTTGCCATCCTGACCTCGCGTATCGCTACCCTGACCGAGCACTTCAAGACCCACAAGAAAGACAACCATTCGCGTCGTGGTCTGCTCAAGCTGGTTGCGCAGCGTCGTAAGCTTCTCGATTACACCAAAGCCAAAGACGAAGAGCGGTATCAGAATCTGATCCAGCGTCTGGGCATTCGCCGCTGAGGATTTTGGACATCCTCATGTGAATTGCAGGGGATATTCGAATATGGCCGCGCAATCTTTGCGCGGCTTTTTCTTTTTGCCCTGGTCGAAATATTGAGGTGCTGGGCGTAATGAAACCTTAATCTGTTTCCCCGAATTTTCGCAGAAAATTCGGGGCCTGCGAACAAGAGTGTTTGCCATCCACAAAGTGCGGTCAATCGGATCATGCGGGAAACAGAGCAGGCTTGGGCGGCATCACAATCAACGCTTAACCGGGGCGTCCGAACAGATGACGATGAATTGACCTGCACATTCAAGCAGATGAAATCCGCGTCCCTCGACTTCGCAGATGAACCGCTCCCGCCCGATTTCGCGTTCCACCCACGGCACTGCGCGTCGCACAATTCCGCCTTTTGCAACGGCCTTTGCAGCAAAAACCTGTTCGATCCATTGATCCGGGATGTGACGGTCTACGACTTCCATAAACCACCCTTGCCCATGCAGGGTTAAGCCGACGTAAAGACATGTCAGATCCCTTTCCAAACCCGCAATAATCCTGTATGGCCCCATAATCTGAGACGTGACGCTTCGACCCTGGCGCATGGAATGATGAAAGGGTCGGCGGCAATGGGGCCGCCATGAAAACGGGAGACCCGGAGGGCCGGGAGTGCTCCCTTACAGGAAACGAAGATGTTCAACATTTCGACGAAAAGCATGCAGTGGGGCGAAGAAACGCTCACACTGGAAACGGGCAAGGTTGCCCGTCAGGCCGATGGCAGCGTGATTGCTACCCTCGGTGAGACTTCGGTCATGGCCAACGTGACCTTTGCAAAGCAGACCAAACCCGGTCAGGACTTTTTTCCGCTGACCGTCCATTACCAGGAAAAATACTATGCCGCCGGTAAAGTGCCAGGTGGCTTCTTCAAGCGCGAAGCGCGTCCGACCGAAAAGGAAACGCTGACCGCGCGCCTGATCGACCGTCCGATCCGCCCGCTGTTCGTGCCGGGCTTCAAGAACGAAGTTCTGGTGATGTGTACCGTTCTGTCGCACGATCTGGTCAATGACCCCGACATCGTGGCGATGATTGCAGCCTCCGCTGCGCTGACCATTTCCGGCGCGCCGTTCATGGGCCCGATCGCGGGCTGCCGTGTGGGTTATGTCGATGGCGAATACATCCTCAACCCCGAGGTCGAGGATATGGACCAGCTGCGCAACAACCCCGAGCAGCGGCTCGATCTGGTTGTCGCAGGCACCAAAGACGCCGTGATGATGGTGGAATCCGAAGCGTACGAGCTGACCGAGGACGAAATGCTCGGCGCTGTGACGTTTGCGCATGAACAGATCCAGCCGGTGATCGATCTGATCATCGATCTGGCCGAAGACGCCGCGAAAGAGCCGTTTGATTTCCAGCCGCCGGATTACTCCGACCTTTATGCGGCGGTGAAAGCCGCAGGCGAGGACAAGATCCGCGCCGCCTATGCGATCACCGACAAGCAGGAACGCACCACGGCCGTGTCCGCAGCCAAATCGGCGATCATGGAAGCCCTGACCGAAGAGCAGCTTGCGGATGAGAACCTTGGTTCCGCCCTGAAAAAGCTCGAGGCATCGGTTCTGCGCGGTGATGTTGTCAAGACAGGCAAGCGGATCGACGGGCGTGCTCTCGACACCGTGCGTCCGATCGTGTGTGAAACCGGTCTTCTGCCGCGGACTCATGGGTCTGCGCTTTTCACCCGTGGTGAAACGCAAGGTCTTGTTGTGACCACGCTGGGCACCGGCGACGATGAACAGATCATCGATGCGCTGCATGGCAACTCCCGCTCCAACTTCCTGTTGCACTACAACTTCCCGCCCTACTCTGTGGGTGAGGTTGGGCGTGTCGGGTCGCCGGGGCGTCGCGAAATTGGTCATGGTAAACTGGCGTGGCGCGCGCTGCAGGCTGTTCTGCCGGCACCGACCGATTTCCCCTACACCATTCGCGTGGTGTCCGAGATCACCGAATCCAACGGCTCGTCCTCGATGGCGTCGGTCTGCGGTGGCTCGCTGTCCATGATGGATGCTGGTGTTCCGCTGAAATCTGCAGTGGCCGGTGTCGCGATGGGTCTGATCCTCGAAGAGGATGGCTCTTACGCCGTTCTGACCGACATCCTGGGTGACGAAGATCACCTTGGCGACATGGACTTCAAAGTGGCGGGAACCGAGAACGGGATCACGTCGCTGCAGATGGACATCAAGGTCGCGGGCATCACACCGGAGATCATGAAGAAGGCTCTTGCTCAGGCGAAAGCAGGCCGTCTGCATATTCTTGGTGAGATGAACAAGGCGCTCACGGGTGCTGCGGAATTCTCGATCCACGCGCCGCGCATCGAGACGATGCAGATCCCGACCGACAAGATCCGTGAAGTGATCGGCTCGGGCGGTAAAGTCATCCGCGAGATCGTGGAAGTGTCCGGTGCCAAGGTCGACATCAACGACGATGGTGTCATCAAGATTGCCAGCCCGAATGGCGAAGCCATCAAGACCGCCTATGACATGATCTATTCGATCGTGGCAGAGCCGGAAGAGGGCCATGTCTACAAGGGCAAGGTCGTGAAGATCGTCGATTTCGGCGCCTTCGTGAACTTCTTCGGCAAGCGGGATGGTCTGGTGCACGTGTCCCAGATCGAGAACCGTCGCCTGAACCATCCGTCGGATGTGCTCAAGGAAGGTCAGGAAGTCTATGTCAAGCTTCTGGGCTTTGATGACCGCGGCAAGGTGCGCCTTGCGATGAAGATGGTCGATCAGGAAACCGGCGAAGAGCTGGCACCAGAGAAAAAAGCTGAAGACGCCGAGTGATCGTGATCCTTGGACGACTAAGTGTCTGAAAGAAAAGCGCCTCATTCAGAGGCGCTTTTTTATTCTCCGAGTGGACTATTTGTCCCACGGGGCTAAGGGGGAATGGTCATGTCGATCATGTTTGTGGGGCAATCGCTCTCGGAAACCGTATTCGAAGATTTTTCAGGTGACGCTGCCGAAAGGTGGGATTTTGTTGCTGATACCGTGATGGGCGGCGTGTCATCGGGGAGGGCCGAGATTGTCGGCGATGGCAACAAGAGAGCCTTGCGTCTGCATGGCACAGTCCGGACCGACAACAACGGAGGTTTCATTCAGGCGCGCCGTCGGTTTTCAGAGCCTTGGCCGCACAATGCCGAAGGGTTGCGGCTGCGTGTCCAAGGCAATGGAGCGCGGTATTTCGTGTTCCTCAAGACGCCGAACTTGTCGCGTGTCTGGCATTCCTATCGCGCGCCTTTTGTCGCCAAGACCAAGTGGCACAGCGTGGATATTCCGTTCGATATGTTCAGCCCGTCCCATATGGGCATGCCGGCGATGGTGACCGCTGCTGACGTCAATAGCATCGCCATCGTGGCTTATGGCGATGACTATGGCGCGGACGTCTCGGTCAGCGACATCCGCCTCTCCTAAAAAAAGACCCCGGAGAGTATCCGGGGCCAGGTCCAACAGGGAGGTGCATATGATGACCCGCATATGCGACGGGAACTGTTACGACCCAGATAAAAGATGCGTGTGCCATGCTTCTTTGATCTGAATCAAAATAGACCAAGGTCTTATGACACGAGGCGATAGCCACCCGATTCCGTCACCAGCAAACGCGCATTGGAGGGATCGGGTTCAATCTTTTGCCGAAGGCGATAGATGTGTGTTTCCAGCGTGTGCGTCGTCACGCCAGCGTTGTAGCCCCACACCTCGTGGAGCAGCGTGTCCCTCGCGACCACACCATCGGTGGAGCGATAGAGGAACTTCAGGATGTTGGTTTCCTTTTCCGTCAGACGGATTTTCTTGTCGTCTTCCGTCATGAGAAGCTTCATCGACGGTTTGAACGTGTATGGTCCAAGCGTAAAGACGGCGTCTTCGGACTGTTCGTGCTGGCGCAACTGCGCACGGATGCGCGCCAGAAGGACCGGGAACTTGAACGGTTTGGTGACATAGTCGTTGGCACCGGCATCAAGGCTCAGAATGGTGTCAGCGTCCGAGTCGTGCCCGGTCAGCATGAGCACCGGGGCCTTGACCCCTTGCTTTCGCATCAGGCGGCAGAGTTCGCGGCCATCTGTATCGGGCAGACCCACATCGAGGATGATCAGGTCATAAAGCTGCTCCTTGACCCGACCCATCGCGGCAGTCCCGCAATCCGCTTCGAACACTTCGAAGTCTTCGGTCATGACCAGTTGCTCTGCCAGAGCCTCGCGCAGGTCGTCGTCGTCGTCGACCAGTAGGATATTCTTGAGCTGTGCCATCGTGTTGTCTCTCCGTCGGTTTCAAGACAGATGGGCAAGACGTTGCGCGTCGGCAAGAATTGCTGCAAGTGTTTCACGGCCTCGTGTATGCAGAGGCCAAATGTTTCATAAATCGGGGTCTTTTGTTGCAAAAGACCCCCGTGAGAGACCCAAGGTTACATGGCGCTGGCACCTGACATCACCGATCTTATGGCCCGCGCAAGGGCGGATCTGCGCATGGGTGTGCCAATTGTTCTGGGCAATGCGCACGGCCTTCTGGTGCTTGCCGTCGAGTCGCTGGGCACGGACAGGCTTCGGGATGTGATGGCTCTGGGCAGTGATGTCGATCTTGTGCTGAGCGGGCGTCGTGCCGCAACGCTCAAGGCGCGGGCCTATGATGGCGATGTGGCGCGCGTGGTGCTGCCAAAGGATGCAACGCTCCGCTGGGTGCAGGCGGTGGCCGATCCCGCCGACGATCTGTCCCATCCGATGAAAGGGCCGTTGGTGACCCGCCGCGAAGGCGATCCCACCCTGCACCGACTGGCGGTCACGCTGGCCAAGTCTGCACGATTGCTGCCTGCGGTGATCGTGGCACCGCTGGCGGACGCCAGGGCGTTCGCGACCGCGCATGCGTTGACATTGCTTGATCCGGCCGCCGCCGCTCCACGTTTGGGCGCATCTGTTGTCTTCGACAGTGTTGTGTCCGCGCGGGTGCCGTTGCGCGCGGCACAGAATGCGCGCCTGCATGTGTTTCGTCCCGAGGACGGGTCGGAAGAGCATTACGTGATCGAGATCGGACGCCCGGATCGCGCCAAGCCGGTGCTGTCGCGATTGCACTCGGCCTGCTTTACCGGCGATCTTCTGGGCAGCCTCAAATGCGATTGCGGTCCGCAGCTGAACGGTGCCTTGGCGGCGATGGGGGCTGAAGGCGAAGGTGTCCTGCTGTACCTGAACCAGGAAGGGCGGGGGATCGGGCTTGCCAATAAGATGCGCGCCTATGCGTTGCAGGATCAGGGGTTCGACACGGTCGAAGCCAACCATCGCCTTGGGTTCGAAGATGATGAACGGGATTTCCGCATCGGCGCCGAATTGCTGCGCAAGCTTGGGTTCAGCTCTGTTCGGCTGATGACGAACAACCCGGCCAAGATTGCGATGATGGAAAAACAGGGCATCACCGTGGCTGAGCGCGTGCCTCTGAAGGTCGGGGAAAACCCACACAACACAGAATACCTCGCCACCAAGGCGCGCAAGTCGGGGCACCTTCTGTGACGCCGCGCGACATGGTTTTGACCCGGCAGGGTTTACGCTTCATGGGCCGCATGTGGCCCTGTACCATCGGCAAAGGCGGCATCCGAGCTGAGAAACGCGAGGGCGATGGTGGCACCCCGGTCGGTGTGCACCGCATTGTCGGGCTGCTGTACCGTCCGGACCGAATGGCGCGGCCAACCGATTGGGCTGTGCCGATCCGACCAGGCGATCTCTGGTCAGACGACCCGACCCACGAGGATTACAACCTCATGGTTCGCGCGCCGTATCCCTACAGCCATGAAATCCTGCGGCGGGGCGACAGGCTCTATGATCTTGTCATCATCACGGATTGGAACTGGCCGCGTGCCGAAAAGGGCGGGGGCTCTGCCATCTTTCTGCACCGCTGGCGCAGGCCGGGCTATCCCACCGAAGGCTGCGTGGCATTTCGCCCGGATCACCTGCACCGGATCGCCGGTCTGATCCGCCACGGGACAAGGCTGATCGTTCCCGAGGCATTGACCTGAGCCGCACGGCATTACATCCGGTGACATGACCGTTCAGGACCGTCTTTCAAACTGCACTCTGTGCGCAGACCGCTTTGCCGCGACAGCGACGCGGCACCGCCCCAAACCCGTGGTCTGGTTTCGCCCCGGCGCCCGGCTGCTCATCTGTTCACAAGCTCCAGGCATGCGCGCGCATACCAGCCGGATTCCATTCGATGATCCCTCTGGTGACCGTTTGCGGGACTGGCTGGGGTTGGACCGGACCGCGTTCTATGATCAAAGCCGTGTCGCCATCGTACCCATGGGCTTTTGCTTTCCGGGGTATGATGCGGCTGGCTCGGACCTGCCGCCGCCCGCTGTGTGCCGCCAGACATGGCATGCGGAAGTGCTGGACCTCGTAGGCCACGTGCCGTTCAAGCTGGTCGTCGGAGGCTATGCGCACAAATATCATCTGCGTACCAGGATCGGGGTAACAGAGACCGTGCGCAAATGGCGCGACCATTGGCCGTCGGTTCTGCCCTTGCCGCACCCAAGCTGGCGCAATACCGCTTGGCTGAAGAAAAACCCGTGGTTTGAGGCCGAGGTGCTGCCTGCCTTGCGGACCCGGGTGCAAGAGGTGATGGGATGACTTTGCAAACTCCGCTCGACCACGCACATGCCGCGATGGAGGCCGATCCCGAAGCGGATGCACCGCGACTGCGCTTTTATGACCGACTGGCCGAGGCGGAGCTTTTTCTCATGCTGGCGCGCGAGGCTGAAGGCGATCAGGCGGAACCCGAATTGTTCGATCTGGGGGATGCGCGGTTTGTATTGGTCTTCGACACCGAAGACCGTCTGGGCGATTTCGCCGGGCGCGTCGTACCCTATGCGGCGTTGTCCGGGCGCTCGATTGTCGGGATGCTGGCCGGGCAGGGCATTGGTATTGCCTTGAACCCGGAGGTCGCGACTTCGTCGATCCTGTTGCCGTCCGAGGCAGTGGATTGGTTGGCCGAGACCGTTGCACAAGGCCCGTCCGAAACCGAAGCGCGGCCAGAGGAGCTGCGCGCACCCGGAGCTTTGCCGGATGGGCTGCTCGAAGCGATTGACGCCAAGTTGCGCACAGCCACCGGTTTGGCGCGGCGCGGGTACCTGGCCGAGGTGGTCTATGACACGGGTGTCCGGGGGCATCTGATCGGCTTTACCGGTGCAGTCCCGGGGGCGGAAAGCGCATTGGCGCGGGCCATTCAGGAAGCCCTGGTGTTCTCGGGCTTGGAAGCGGCTGCGCTGGACGTGGTGTTCCTGCGCGACAGCGATCCGGTCACAGCCCAATTGGCGCGGGTCGGGCTGCGGTTCGATCTGCCAGAACCCGAAGCGCCTGCCCGCGTGGAGCGTGTCGCACCGGGCAGCGATCCGGAGAAACCTCCGATCCTGCGGTGAGCAAATTCCGTCTGCGGAGTTTGCAAAACTGACGGGTCAGTATTGCCCGAGCGCCTGTCGAAAGGTTGGCAGGGCGTCGTCGTCGCTTGGCGTGGCTTCCCAGATCGCGCGCGCGATGGCGCGGGACATGCAGACCGCCGCGTAGTGGCCCAGCAGCGGCATCACTTCGTCCGAAGGCGGACCGCGCCGCGCCGTGCTGGACGCGAAGATCAGGTCGCCATCATAGGGTGTGTGTGCCGGAACCAAAGCCCGTGCGAACCCGTCATGAGCCGCTGTGGCCAAACGTTTGCAGGCGGCTTTGTCCAATCGGGCATCCGTTGCGACCACACCGATGGTGGTATTGCCATGTTGTGCCATTGCAGCGGTTTTGCGGCTGGGCAGCAGGGCTTGGAGGTTTGCCGTCGGATCAGGACCAAGCCCGCCAAATTCCTCACCAATCTCGAACGGCGCGGCCCAGAAGTGCTTGCCGCTTGGCGTGGTCGCGCTCCCCAAGGCATTGACCACCACGAGCGCGCCGATGGTGGTGCCGTCAGGCAAGACCAGAGAGGCCGAGCCCAACCCACCCTTGTGCTGGGCATCCGTCGCCCCTGTGCCTGCGCCAGCTGTGCCGAGGGCAAAGTCGTGGGCGATATTGCCCAGCGCATCCAGACCCAGCGCCGGGTATGGATTTTTGGCCCAACCCTTCTGCCCGTTGTTCAGCAGGTCGAAAATGATCGCCGCCGGAACAATCGGCACGCGTGCAGAATGCACCTGAAACCCGCGCCCCTGTTGCGCCAGCGCATCCATTACCCCCTGCGCGGCGGCGAGGCCGAACGCCGACCCACCCGACAGCACAATCGCATCGACGCCGGGAACGGTCTTGTCCGGTTCCAAGAGGTCGGTGTCCCGGGTGCCCGGCGCGCCGCCCATCACGGCATAGCTGGTGGTCATGGGGCCGTCTTCTGACAACAGGACGGTTGTTCCCGACTTCAGGTTGTCGTCCTGTGCGTTACCAACGGCAAGGCCAGCAACATCGGTGATCAGGTTGCGCGGGCCGGGCGTCATTTCGGCGCTCCGCGTGTGGCTGCGTTGGAGTGAGGGGCCAGCCCCTCACACTCCCCGAAGTATTTGTAAACCAGAGAAGAGCGGGTCAAATGCAACGGCCCCCGTCCACTTCCATGCAGACGCCAGTGATCATGCTGGCTTCGTCCGAGCACAGGAACGCGGCCGCATTGCCAAGGTCTTCGGGCTGGGAAAAGCGGCCAAGCGGGATCGTGGACAGGAACTTGGCGCGGATTTCCGGTGTGTCCTCTCCCATGAAGCTTTTGAGGAGCGGCGTTTCTCCCGCCACCGGGTTGAGGGCGTTGACGCGGATGCCCATCGGGGCCAGTTCAACGGCCATGGTACGGGTGGCAGTGATCATCCAGCCTTTAGAGGCGTTGTACCAGTTGAGGCGTGGGCGCGGTGACACACCTGCGGTGGAGGCGATGTTGAGGATGTTTCCCGATCCGCGATGCTTGAAATGCGGAACCAGACTGCGGGCGCTCAGGTAGACGGATTTGCAGTTCACGGCGAAGACCCGGTCGAAATCTTCTTCGGTAATGTCTTCCATTGCTCCGGGCAGATGGGTCACACCGGCGTTGTTCACCATGATGTCGACATGGCCCATCGTCTTGATCGCGGTTTCAATCATGTCGGCCACCTGATCGCCGTTTGATACGTCGGCGGTGTGGGAATGGCCACCGATCTCTTGCGCGATGGTTTTGGCGGCGTCGGTGTTCAGGTCGACGACCATCACCGTAGCACCTTCGGCTGCGAATTTGCGCGCGATGCCTGCGCCAAAGCCCGAAGCGCCTCCGGTGACGATGGCGGTCTTGTCCTTGAGCCTCATGGTGGTCCTCCCTTACCCGTGTTTCGCGGCGACTGTTTTCAGGGTCGAGAAGCCATAGAGCGCCTCGAACCCCTTTTCGCGACCATGGCCGGATTTGCCTATGCCGCCGAAGGGCAGTTCGACCCCGCCACCCGCGCCGTAATTGTTGAGGAAAACCTGCCCGGTTTTCAGCGCCTTGGCCAGCCGCATCTGGCGGGCGCCACTGTCTGTCCAGACCCCAGCAACAAGGCCATAGATCGTGCCATTGGCGATCTTGATTGCCTCGTCTTCGGTGTCGAAGGGGATCAGCACCTGCACGGGGCCGAAAAGCTCGTCCTGTGCGAGCGGGTGATCCGGTGGGACGGGGCCGTATAGGCGGGGTTGAACATAGGCCCCATCGGGCGGCAGGTCCTTTGGTATCGGTGTTTCGGCGATGCACGGCACGTCGTGGGCGGCTTCAAGCAGGGTCTCGAAGCGCGCTTTCTGCCTGGTCGAGATCAGTGGGCCGATATCGGGGTCACTGCTGGCGGGGCCTATGATCTTGGCGCGGTAAGCCTTGGCCATGCGGGTCGCCACGGTGTCGTAAATTTTTCGTTGGATCAGGATGCGCGACGCGGCGGAGCAGGTCTGGCCTGCGTTCTGAAGCCCCGCGTTGACAAGGAAGGGCAGCGCGGCGTCGATATCGGCATCGTCGAACACGATCTGCGGGGACTTGCCGCCGAGTTCCAGCGTGACCGGCACCACGTTTTCAGCGGCGAACTTTTGGATGGTTTTGCCGGTCTGGACCGATCCGGTGAAGCTCAGATGCTGAACGCCGGGATGACGGGCAAGAGCGGCGCCGGCTTCCGCTCCAACGCCGGGCACGACGTTCAGTGCGCCTTCTGGAAAACCCGCCTCTTTGGCGAGATGAGCGTACATCAGCGCAGTGAGGCAGGCGTCCTCGGCGGGTTTCAGAACGCAGGCGTTGCCCATTGCGAGAGCGGCACCAACCGACCGGCCGATGATTTGCATCGGGTAGTTCCACGGTACGATGTGCCCCGTCACGCCATGCGGCTCGCGCAGGGTGTAGACGGTGTAGCCGTCGAGATAGGGGATGGTCTCACCATGCACCTTGTCCGCAGCGCCACCGTAGAATTCGCAATACCGCGCAAGGGCGATGGCATCGGCACGGGCCTGGGTCACGGGTTTGCCAACGTCGAGGGTTTCCAGCGTCGTCAAAAGATCTGCGTGCTCCAACACTAGCTGGCCCAGTCGCGTCAGACAGCGTCCCCGCTCCAGCGCACTCATCCTGCCCCATGCGCCGTCCAACGCAGATTGGGCTGCGGCGACCGCGGCATCCACATCTGCTTCGGTGCTGCGCGCGATCTGGCACAGCGTGCTGCCGTCAGACGGATTGACCAGAGGTAACGTGTCGGTGGTGGAACGCCATGTGCCGCCGATCAGGACATGGCTGGGATCAAAGGGCAGGGTGGGGAGCATCTTGGGCCTCTGGGAAGGGGGGAAGCTGTGGGGCGGCGTTCATCAATTCGCGCGTATAGGGGTGGTCGGGTGCTGCGAAGATGTCGGCGGTTGGCCGGTCCTCGACGATTTCTCCCGTGCGCATTACCATCACGCGGTCTGTGATGGAGCGCACGACGCTCAGGTCATGGCTGATGAAAAGATAGGTGAGACCATAGGCGCGGCTGAGGTCGCCCATCAGATCAAGGATCTGTGCCCGCACCCGCACGTCCAGCGCCGAGACCGCCTCGTCAAAGACGATCAGGTCCGGCTTGATGATCAGTGTGCGGGCTATGGCGATGCGTTGACGCTGTCCGCCGGAGAAGGCGTGGATGTGTCTTTCCGCATCCTCGGGTTTCAGCCCGACGGCGGTCAGGGCTTCGGCAATCGCCGCATCACGTGCCGCACCCCTTGGCGGGTCAGGCAGCAGATGGAAGGGTTCGGTGATCAGGCGCGAGACGCGGTGGCGGGGGTTGAAGCTGCCGTAAGGATCCTGGAACACCACCTGCATTTTGCGCCGTACTGTGAGGTTTGGATGACCGTCCTGCCAGACTGGATCGCCGTCGAGGGTGATCTGTCCCGCCTGTACCGGTTCCAGCCCAAGGATGGCGCGGGTGAGGGTGGACTTGCCGCAGCCGGATTCACCCACGAGGCCGACACGTTCGCCACGCCTTATCTCGAAGCTGACGTTCTTCACCGCGCGGAACATTGGTCGTGTGCCGAAGAGCGATGTTCGGGGGAGGGGGTAGTCGCGGCTGACGTTCCGAACGGACAGTAAAGGACCATCAGCCTTGGCTGTGCCAAGATCGGCCTGATGGCGGGACGCTTCGAAAAGAGCGCGCGTGTAGGGGTGACGCATGTCGCGCAGGACCTGTGCGGTTGGCCCGGCCTCCACGATTTCTCCGTGGCGCATGACGTTCAGGCTATCCGCCATATCGCTGACCACGGCGAGGTCATGCGTGATCATCATAAGCGCCATACCGTCTTCCTTGACCAGCCGCTTGAGCAGATCGAGGATTTGCGCCTGTGTCGTGACATCAAGCGCGGTTGTCGGCTCGTCCGCGATCAGCAGGCGTGGGCGCAGGGCGATGGCCATGGCGATCACCACGCGCTGCCGCTGACCGCCGCTGAGTTCGTGGGGGTAGCGGGACAGGGGAAAGCGGTCAGGCGGCAGGCCCACGCGGGCGAGTACCTCGCGTGCGCGCTCTTCCGCCTTATCAGGCGGCATCGCTTTATGGATGAGGATGGTTTCCATCACCTGTGCGCCGATGGTCTGCACCGGGTTGAGCGCGGTCATCGGTTCCTGAAACACCATGCCGATCTCGCGCCCGCGCAGGTTGCACATCTGCGGTTCGGACAGAAACAACAGGTCTGCGCCATCAAAGATGATGCTACCGGTTGTTGTCGCGCCTTTCGGCAAGAGGCCCATTGTTGCAAAGGCGGTCATGGATTTCCCTGACCCGCTTTCGCCGGTCAGTGCGGTGATCTCACCTGTCGCGATCTTCAGCGAAATGCCATGCAGGATCGGTGTGCCATGGATCGCAAGTGACAGGTTTTCGATGTTCAAAAGACTCATGCGCGGACGACCTTGAGGCGCGGGTCCAGCGCGTCGCGAAGTCCGTCACCCAAGAGGTTGAGCCCCAGCACCATCGCCACAATGGTCAGTCCGGGGATCAGTGCAACATGGGGGGCCAGCGACACCATGGTCTGCGCATCCGCGAGCATCCGTCCCCAGCTTGGGATCGGGGGCTGCGCGCCAAGGCCGACATAGCTCAGGCCCGCTTCGGCCAGGATACCAAGACTGAACTGGATGGTACCCTGCACGATCAGTAGGTTCGCCACGTTGGGCAGGATGTGCTCGACGCTGATGCGGGTGCGCGTCTTGCCCGCGACCTGTGCGGCCATGATGAACTCGCGCTTCCACAGGCTGAGCGCGGCGCCCCGTGTGATGCGGGCGAAGACGGGAATGTTGAAGATGCCGATGGCGATGATTGCGTTGGTGGCGGAGGGGCCAAACACGGCGGTGATCAGGATGGCGATGACAAGCGACGGGAACGCGAAGATCAGATCATTCATGCGCATGATGACCTCGTCCAGCATCCCGCCGCGCCTTGCGGCGGCGGCCAGCCCCAAGGGGACGCCGAGGCCCATGCCGATGCCCACCGCGACCAGCGCCACCGCAATGGAGGTGCGCGCGCCCACCATCAACATCGACAGAATGTCCCGTCCGAAATGATCGGTGCCCAGCAGGTTGTCGGCACTGGGCGGTTTGAGGCGGTTCGCAATATTCATCGCCTCGACGCTGTCCGGGGTCCAGACAAAGGACAGAAAGGCCGCGATCACGAAGACCCCCGTCAACAGCCCGCCAAGGATCAGGTTGCGGCTCATGTCCGTGTCCTCAATCGGGGATCGACAGCGGCGTAGGCCAGATCGACGAGGAAATTCACCGTGATGACGGCAAAGACCAGAAGCATGACCACAGATTCCACCACGATCAGATCGCGCTGCGTGATGGCCTGAAAAATCAGTCGCCCAAGCCCCGGCAGAAAGAACACCTGTTCAATGATGATCGCCCCTGCCATCAGGAAGGCGAATTGCAGGCCGATGATCGTCAGCACCGGAATCAACGCATTGCGCAGACCGTGCCGCCACAGTGCCTGACGGGACGAAAGGCCTTTGGCGCGCGCGGTACGCATGAAATCTTCGCCGAGTATGTCAAGAAGCGACGACCGCATCACCCGCGTCAGGATCGCGGCTTGCGGTAGGGCAAGGGCAATGGCCGGCAGTGTCAGCGCCTTCATCCCTCCCCAAAACCCCTTGTCCCAACCGGGGAAGCCACCTGCGCTGAACCAGCGCAACTGGATTGCGAAGATCAGCACGAGCATCATTGCAAACCAGAAGTTCGGAATTGCGACACCAAGTTGGGTCGCGCCTGTGACCGCCAGATCGCCCGGTCCTCCGCGACGTGCGGCCGCAAAGATACCAGCGGGAAATGCGATG
>NZ_JAEPMO010000108.1 GCF_017643905.1 Marivita sp. | reverse complement strand
AGGTATCTCAGGTCTCTTTTGGTCTATCTGCTCGCTGCTATTCTCAACGCAATCCAAAATTTGGAAACCAAAGCTCCCCGCAATCAGCCGCTATACACACCCGTCACAGCCTGAATTGCCTTGTTCAAGGTCGACTATTTACGCAGGCGAATCGGATTGCTACCTTTGGCGGCAAGAAATCGAAAAACTGGCGCAAAGACGTCGGGATCGGAGCGGTGAAAGGTACGGGGTTATGTCTTTAGAGAGCCCAACTTGGCAGGAACATTTCAACCAACTATTCACATCACTCTGATACCTACGTGTGGCGTGTGTCCACAATGACAGGCAGCTGACTCTTGGGAGTGGTGCAAAGATACGGTTTGAGACTTCAGCGCAAACGCTGGAGGTTCCGCGCGTTTCGCAAACGCCGCGAACTGAAACCTGTATCCAATCGCACCGATCTGATCCGGAAAACTGATATCCTGCTGTTCTGCACCGTGCGGAACGAAGGCATTCGCCTGCCCTATTTCCTGAAATACTACCGCGAGATGGGGATCTCCCATTTCTTTTTCGTCGATAACGACAGCACCGATGGCACCGCCGAATTGCTGGCGCAGCAACCGGATGTGTCTGTCTGGCACAGCCGCAACAGCTACAAGCGCTCGCGGTTCGGCATGGACTGGATGAATTGGCTGTTGCGGCGCTACGGACATGAGCATTGGTGCCTGACGGTCGATCCAGACGAATTCTTTGTCTACCCGTTCTGCGACTCGCGCCCCTTGCCCGCGCTGACGGATTGGCTGGACGCGTCGTCGATCCGGTCGTTCAGCGCGATGCTGCTGGACATGTATCCCAAGGGTCGGATCGACGCCGTACCGTATCAGGTGGGTCAGAACCCGCTTGAAATCGCGGCTTGATTCGATTCCGGGAATTACACGCTGAAGCGCAATCACCTTCTGGGCAATCTCTGGATTCAGGGGGGGCCGCGGGCGCGTGTGTTCTTTGCCGACCGCCCCGAAGCGGCACCTGCGCTGAACAAGATCCCGCTGGTGAAATGGCATCACCGGTATGCCTATGCCAGTTCGACCCACATGCTTTTGCCGCGCGGTCTGAACAAGGTTTACGACGAATGGGGCGGGGAGAAAGCGTCGGGTGCGCTGCTCCACACCAAGTTCATAAGCACGTTCAACGAAAAGGCCATGGAAGAACTCAAGCGCCGCGAGCATTACGCGGGCAGCTTGGAATACGTGGCCTATGCCAATGCGCTGCAGGACAATCCCGAACTTTGGTGCAAATGGTCCGAGAAATACATCAACTGGCGACAGCTTGAGATTCTGGGCCTCATGTCGATGGGCAACTGGGCATGAGCATCGGGATCGTCATGCTGGCGCACACCGCGCTGCACCGGGCCGAACAGGTGGCCCGGCACTGGACCAAGGCGGGCTGTCCGGTGGTGATCCATGTGGATCAGGTGGTGTCGGCGAAGCGGTACAAGATTTTCACCGAACGGCTGAGCGATGATCCCTTCGTGCGTTTTTCGCGGCGGCATCGCTGCGATTGGGGCACATGGGGGCTGGTGGCCGCGAGCCAGGATGCCAGCGAGTTGATGCTGGCCGAGTTCGAAGAGGTGAGCCATGTCTACCTCACGTCCGGGTCGTGCCTGCCGCTGCGCCCGGTTCAGGAATTGATCGACTATCTCAAGGCGCGTCCGCGCACCGATCATATCGAAAGTGCGACAACGGCAGATGTGCCTTGGACCGTGGGTGGGTTGGATGAAGAGCGGTTTACCATGCGGTTCCCGTTCTCGTGGCGGCGCAACCGGTATCTGTTCGACCGCTTCGTCGAATTGCAGCGCAAGGTCGGATACAAGCGCAAGATCCCGGACGGTCTGACACCGCATATGGGAAGCCAGTGGTGGTGCCTGACCCGGCAGACGCTGGCGTCGATCCTCGAAGACCCCAAGCGCAAGGTCTATGACCGCTATTTCCGCCATGTCTGGATTCCAGATGAGAGCTATTTCCAGACGCTCGCGCGGCTTTATTCCAACAACATCGTCAGCCGGTCTCTGACCCTGTCGAAGTTCGATTTTCAGGGCAAGCCGCACATCTTCTATGATGATCACCTGCAATTGCTGCGGCGGTCGGATTGCTTTGTGGCGCGCAAGATCTAGCACAATGCGGATCGCCTTTATGAGACGTTCCTGAGTCCCAAACCCGGCGAATTGAGCCTGCAGGAACCGAACCCCGGCAAGATCGACCGCATCTTTGCCAAGGCGGTGGATCGGCGGACACGTGGGCGGCCCGGGCTTTACATGCAGAGCCGGTTTCCCAATGAGGATTGGGAGAACGGGGTCACTGCCGCCAAGTATTCGGTGTTTCAAGGGTTCACCGAACTCTTCTCTGACTTTGAGCCGTGGCTGGCACAGGTGACGGGCGCGCGGGTGCATGGGCATCTGTTTGCCCCGGACCGGGCGCATTTTGCCGATGGTCAGACAGTGATGAACGGCGCACTGTCGGACAATGCGACGTTGCGCGACTACGATACCAAGATGTTCCTGACCAACCTGTTGTGGAACACGCGCGGTGAACGCCAGTGCTTCCAGCTTGGGCCAAGCAGCACGCGGCACGTTGTTTGGGATATCGCGAAGGATCCCAATGCGCAGGTCTCGGTCATCTCTGGTGCGTGGGCGATCCCGCTGTTCCAGTCGAACCGGAGCTTTGCCGAATTGCGGCGCGAGGCGGCGCAGTTGCAGAAGATCGAAACCGAAATGCTGGATGCGCTGCGGTCGCCCTATTCCAAATGCCGACGGCGCATCTGGACGATGGCGGAATTCATCGAAAGCCCGATGGAGGCGATCCAGGTGATCGTGGATGAAATCGGAACGCAGCCCACCCGGCGCCTGACCGAGGCGCCGAAAATGGTCGATCTGACCGGGTTCGGGCAATTCCTGCAAAACCTGAAAAACCAGGGGATGCATCCCTATCTCATGGGCGATTTCCCGGCCGACCCAATCGCGCAAGCAACTTTTCGGGGTGCGGACCGTCCGCGCCCTTACCTGGTGAAGAAGTAACACGTGGTTGCGGGATTTGATCTGTTTGTCGTCTTTGCGGAAATGCGAACCGGCTCCAACCTGCTGGAAGACTACCTGAACCAGATTGCCGGGATCACCTGCCACGGCGAGGCGTTCAATCCGAACTTCATCGGCTATCCCAACAGCACCGATATTCTGGGTATCACACAGTCACAGCGCGAGGATAATCCGGACCGTCTGCTGCGCACGATCCGGGACAAGACGGACGGGCTGGGTGGGTTCCGGTATTTCCACGACCATGATCCCCGGGTGCTTGCTCCGATCCTTTCGGATCCGCGCTGTGCCAAGATTGTCCTGACGCGTAACCCGCTCGACAGTTACATCAGCCTCAAGATTGCGCGGGCGACGGACCAGTGGAAGCTGACCAACGTCAGGAACCGCAAGGTCGCACAGGCGCATTTCGATCTGCACGAGTTCGAACGCCATCTGGGCCGGACCCAAGCGTTTCAACTCGAGATCATGCGCGCGCTGCAAGTGACGGGTCAAAGTGCGTTCTATATCGGCTATGACGATCTGCATGACACCGAAGTATTAAGCGGTCTGGCCCGATGGCTGGGCGCTGCGGCGGAACCTGAGGGGTTTCAGACCAACCTCAAGCCGCAAAATCCGCAACCTCTGTCCGACAAGGTGGCGAATTACAGCCAGATGGAAGTCGCCCTGCGGACGCTGGATCGTTTCGATCTGACGCGCACGCCCAATTTCGAACCAAGACGCGGCCCCGTGGTTCCGTCCTACGTGGCCTGCGCGCGCCATCCGCTGATGTACCTGCCGATCCGGTCGGGGCCGGAGCAGACCGTCACAGCGTGGATGTCAGCACTTGACGGGGATGGGTCAGAGTTGGTGAGCGACTTCAACCAGAAGTCCCTGCGCAGCTGGTTGCAGGATCATCCCGGACATCATCGCTTTACCGTGCTGCGGCACCCGCTGGCCCGCGCGCATGCCGCGTTCTGCGACAAGATCCTGAACACCGGACCGGGAAGTTTCGCAAAAATCCGGCAGCAGCTTGTGCGGTCGCATGGAATCGATCTGCCGGATGATCCGAACGATCCCGGATATGATCTGCGCGCGCACAAGACGGCGTTCGAAGGCTTTTTGACGTTCCTGCGGTCAAACCTAAACGGTCAGACCAGTATCCGGGTGGATGCGCATTGGGCCAGCCAGGTGACCTGCCTTCAGGGCATGTCCGAGTTCTGCCTTCCGGACAGCCTGCTTCGGGAAAGCGACTTGTCCTCTGCCCTGCCCCGGTTTGCAGAGACGTTGGGTCTCACCTCGGCGCCCGAATGGACGGGAGTGACGGACCCGCATGCAGAACGTCTTGCCGCGATCCATGAGCGCGGCTTGGACAAGCTGTGCCGCGACGCTTATCCGCGCGACTACATGATGTTCGGATTTTCGGATTTCAACGCACCCGCCTGAGCGGGTGCGCGATGTCAGGCTGCCTGAACTGCAGCGGCTTCTGTGATGATGGTGTGCAGCGTGGCGGGATCGGGATTGGCCCGCAGTTTTGCACAGAAGCTCTTGTCGCGGAGGGTGCGCGATACCAGCGCCAACGCCTTGAGGTGTTCGACGCCTGCATCCTCGGGTGCGAACAGCGCAAAGATCACATCCACCGGCTGACGATCGATCGCTTCGAAATCGAGCGGTTTTTCCAGAAGCATGAACACACCGACAACCGCCTCGACACCATCAAGCCGGGCATGTGGCAGAGCGACGCCGTGGCCCACACCGGTCGGGCCAAGGCTTTCACGTTCGAGCAACGCCTCAACGGCACGCTGAGCAGAGATGCCATAGGCTGACTCTGCGATATCGGCGATATCATGCATCAAGCGTTTCTTGCTGGATGCACTGGTCACAGCCTTCACGGCTTTGGAATTCAACAGGTCTGCAAATTTCATGTACTGCTCGTTGTTTGGACGCTGCCGGCCCGTATACCTTCGTTATGGATCGATCCAGCCGATGTTTCCATCTTCCCGACGATATACGACGTTCACACCGTCCTTTTTGTCATTTCGGAACACCAACACTGGCAGCCCCGCCAACTCCATCTGCATCACCGCCTCACCCACGGTCAACGACGGAATCTTGGTTTCCATCTCTGCGACGATTATGGGCTGCAATGATTCAGGTTCGTCGTCATGCGTGTCAACTTCGCTGGCGAGAATATACGAGGACGCCCCAAAAAGTTCAACAGGTTCCGTACGGTCCTTGTGGTGGTCTTTCAGGCGCCGTTTGTAGCGGCGCAGCTGCTTGTCCATCTTTTCGCAGCACGCGTCGAACGCTGCGTAGATTTCCGTCGCATGCGCCTTGGCGGAGGCGTTCAAACCGGTCGACAGATGAATCACTGCCTCACAAACAAACTCATGGGCGCTCTTTGAGAAGACAACGGTCGCGTCGGTCGGGCGACCGGCATACTTGCCCAGCATCGCGTCCAGTTCGGTCTTCGTATGAGTCTGGAGAGCCTCACCAACGTCAATCTGTTTGCCGGTTATCTGGTAACGCATAGGATATCCTTTTTATTGTTTTGGTTTTGCACGGAAACGCCGCCGGTTCAGCCGGAGGGCGCGTTTTCTGGCAAAATGGAAATGGCATTCTGACCGTTGTGTTTCTTTGTCCAGCCGGGGAGGCAGGCAAGGCAGAATTTGACGGTCTGTGTCTTCAAACGCCATAGGATCATTTCAATCCTGTGACAGCCACCTGTCAATGATTTCTGTCAAATGAAACTGTAATTATCCGATGCGGAAACTGTCGCCCAGATAGACCCTGCGGACGTTCTCGTTGCGGACAACTTCGTCCGGGGATCCGGACATCAGAACCTTACCGTCATGCAGGATATAGGCGCGATCCACGATTTCGAGCGTTTCGCGCACGTTGTGATCGGTGATGAGCACACCGATGCCGCGCTTCTTGAGATCGGCCACCAGATGGCGGATGTCTCCGACGCTGATCGGGTCGACCCCGGCGAAGGGTTCGTCCAGCAGCAGATACTTGGGATCGGCCGCGAGACAGCGGGCTATTTCGACGCGGCGCCGCTCACCGCCCGACAAGGCAAGCGCCGGAGCACGGCGCAGATGTTCGATGGAAAACTCGCCCAACAGCTCTTCAAGACGTTCACGCCGTTTGTGGCGGTCCGGCTGGCTGATGTCGAGAATGGCGTTGATGTTGTCTTCGACGCTCATGCCCCGGAAGATTGACATCTCCTGTGGCAGATATCCGATCCCCATGCGGGCGCGGCGATACATGGGCAGATAGGTGACGTCCTGCCCGTCGATCAGAACCTGACCACCCTCGGGGTTCACCAGCCCTGCAATGGCATAAAAGGATGTGGTCTTGCCGCTGCCGTTGGGGCCCAGCAGCGCGACGACTTCACCGCGATGCACCTCGAGCGAGACATCCCGGATCACCACGCGTTTCTTGTAGCTCTTGCGCAGATGACGGACGACCAGCCCGCTTTCCCCTTGGGTGACCGAGAGGGCCGGACCAGCCATCAGTTGTCGCTCGACTGGAACACCGTCCGCACACGGCCGTTCATCAGGGCGGTCCCCGCTTCGAGATCGACATCCATGCTGTCGGACACCAGCGTATTGGCGCCCTGAGTCAAGAGCACATTGCCCAGCATACGGATCGTGCCGCGATTGACCTCGTATTCGGCGGTGTCGGCTTCGGCTGCCTGATCGCCGTTAACGAGGGTCACGCCACCCGTCGCCTCGAGCCGTTCGACCCCGCTCTGGTTCTGGGTGTAAAAGACCAGGACACGCGGCGCGGAGAGGCGCATTTCGCCCTGACCGATGACGACGTTTCCGGTAAACAGCGCCGATCCGTCATTCTGCGAGACCGACAGAGAGTCTGCGCTGACTTCGACCGGGAGCGATGTGTCCTGCTGGACCGTGCCGAAGGCGACAGATGTCCCCTGCGCCTGCGCAAGCGTTGCACATCCCATCGCGATGACGGTTATCACTGTTCGGATCATCATTCGGCCCCGTTCTGTTGCGGGATGTATACCAGCTTTACCCCCTCCGTGAACAGCAACTGAATGTCCGCACTATCGCCAATCTCTTCAACCCGGAGTTTTCCCGCCGATAGGGTCAAGCCGGGACCGTCTGCCTCGACCGCGGAGGTGCTTTCGATGGCAACCCGATCGACCGCGGCATCCAGACCGTCTGTGCGCACGGTATAGCCGGAACTGCTTTCCAGAGTGACCCCATCACGCAGCAAAAGGCGGTCGCCGTCTTCCATCTGACCGACCGTCGCATCAATCACGATGCGGTTGCCATCGCTCACGTCGATGACCGCCCTCAGGTCATCCGCAATCATCCCCGAATTTTCCGCATCGCTGAACCTTGCCTGTCGCGCGGCAAGGGTGAGCCCCTGTCCGTTTTCGGTGGTGCCGGCGTAAAAGGGGCTGCCCATCTGTTCTGTCTGCGTGGGATCCGCGCCTCCGGTCAGCACCGGAATGACAGCGATGGGATCAGGACCACGCGCATAGAGAAAAATCGTCGACAGAAGCGCAAGCGCGCCCAGCGGAAGCAGGATCTTCAACCAGGCGATCAGGCGCGAATACATCTTAAATGTCCGCGCGGTCAGGTATGGGCGAAAATGTCGGTTTCCGGCCAACCGGCAAGATCAAGCTGGGCCCGCGTGGGCAGGAAATCGAAACAGGCCTGCGCCAGTTCGGCCCGGCCTTCGCGTTCCAGCATGGCCTGAAGCGCGTCGCGCAGCTTGTGCAGGTAAAGAACATCGGAGGCAGCATAGTCGACCTGTGCCTGGCTCAGGGTTTCGGACCCCCAATCACTTGACTGCTGTTGCTTGGAAATGTCGATGCCCAAGAGTTCCTGCAGCAGCACCTTGAGGCCGTGACGGTCCGTATAGGTGCGGACCAGCCGGCTGGCGATCTTGGTGCAGAAGACAGGGGCGGTGGTGACACCAAACGCGTTCTGCATCGCCGCAATGTCGAAGCGCCCGAAGTGAAAGAGCTTGAGCACGTTCGGATCGGTCAGCAGCTTTTCCAGATTGGGCGCAGAGGTCTGCCCTTTTTCGATCTGCACAAGATGCGCCGTTCCGTCGCCGCTGGACAATTGCACGACGCAAAGGCGGTCACGGTGCGGATGCAGCCCCATGGTCTCGCAATCGATGGCGACTTCCGGCCCGAGATCGAGACCATCGGGAAGGTCGCGGAGGTGGACTTTGTGGGACATCGCATTTCATCCTGTTCATGGAACCTGATGGGCAGATAGACCTAAGCCGATTGTGGCGCAACCTGCGCAGAGCTGCCGCACTTTCGTCCGATTCTGAAATTTAGGACATGATTCGGTCTCATTCGTGTCGCAAGCTGTCTTTAGATAGCATCAATTATACCAAATATATTTCAGTATATGTCACTTCGTGATCACACCGACGCTGGCGTGTCGCGGACACATTTGAGGTTCGATCATGGCCAAATACTGAAACAATCGCCTTTTGGGACTGGTTCCAGAACGGCAACATTCTTGATACTTTAAACGAATTGACGTGCCACACCGACTGTCGCCAATACGTCAACATTCCTTGTCGGTCGTAAAAACTGGTGATGTGACGCGACGGAAAGTGAGGTCAATCGTGCAACTGCAGCATTTTTGAACACGGGTAACACCCAATTCGAACGACCACCTTTAGACAGTGGGTGTCAGATTGCCGACAGTGACCCTTCTGTTTCAGCGGACTCTGCCATTTTAGTCAGAGGGTCAAAATTGTGATGACAGGCTCTATTCTTTCCAAATTGGATACATCCAGACGCACACGCTTAAGGAGATAAGTTTCTGGGAATACACGACAAAGTTTCCCCCCATTCCCAAAGTTGACCAAAATAAGGCGCATCGTCATAAAGAGGTCATGCTTTGGCAGGCCACAATCCTGCCGCATTATCGCAAGGCACTTGGGGGTTGGTGCTTCCACTAGGGAGTTGTGTAAGGGTCCGTCTGCTGAAATCTGCCACATAGCCTGAAAATCTGAAGATCGGACATGTTGTCCGCTGCCTCATGCTCATCGCAACGCGCTGTGAGCAAACGATATTTTCTTGCCTGCTGGTACCCAGTGAACGGCCCAAACACGTAGGGTTAACAGGGTCATAAATGACACTTCACATTCGCCAGCCGGGTCCGCACGCCAAAATCGAAACTCTGGTCAACGCGGCCTTTTCGAATACCGAACCGACAAGCCTCTATCGTGACTATTTCAAGCGCTTCATGGACATCACACTGGTGATCATGGCTGCCCCCGCTGTTCTTCTGGTGGTCGGCATCTGCGCGCTTCTGATCGCACGCAGCGGCGGATCGCCCTTCTACCAGCAGACCCGCATCGGTCGCTTCGGCAAGACCTTCAAGATGTGGAAACTGAGAACAATGGTGGCCAACGCGGACGCTGCGCTGGAGGAGTACATGCGCGCCAATCCTGCCGCCCGGATCGAATGGGACCGCAACCAGAAGCTTCGCCATGACCCGCGGATCACGAAAGTCGGCCAAATCCTGCGCAAAACCTCGCTCGACGAGCTGCCGCAGCTTTGGAACGTGCTGATCGGCGACATGTCGCTGGTTGGTCCGCGTCCGATGATGGTGGATCAGCAGTCGATGTACCCCGGTTCGGCCTATTACGCGCTGCGTCCCGGCATCACCGGCTTCTGGCAGGTGTCCGTGCGCCACGAGAGCAGCTTTGCCGAGCGCGCCACCTACGACGCAGAATATCTGCGCAAGGTCAACTTTGTGCAGGACATGTCGGTGATGCTGAAGACCGTCAGCGTCGTGACCAAGGGCACCGGCTGCTGATCAACCAGAGTGCTGCGCCAAGGCGTGACGGCGCAGCACCTGCATCAGTTCATCCAGCTCCTTCGCATTCAGTTCATTGATCAACCGACCCTGATCGTCCCATTGCTGCGCCGTCGCAGCGACCATCACTTCCGGCCCTGTGATCAACAAGGGCCGGAATGGCGTGAGACACAGACGCGCCATGTTCTGCGTCCGCTCCCCTCCTGCACGACCCGCCGCAGCGGACATGAGCGCCACCGGCTTATTGGCCCAAGGCGCGCCTTTGGTCCGGCTGACCCAATCCAGCGCATTCTTGAGAACGCCTGAAATGCCCTTGTTGTATTCAGGAGTGGCCACGATGACGGCGTCTGCGGCAGCGATCTGATCTGCAAGGGCCTGAACTTCGGCCGGGATGCCGGAATCTGCTTCGACGTCCCCATCATAGAGAGGAAGGCGCAGATCTCCTTCGACGAACTCTGCATCCCCGAAGCGCCGGACGGCTTCGAGCATGAGAAGTCGGTTTGTCGAGGCTTTGCGCAGCGATCCGCACAGGCCAACAAGCTTCAATTCTGCCATGGTTACTCTCCTGATCTGTTGCGCAGACACTTGGCGCAGCGATCCGGGATGGCAAGCCGTCATCCGCATGCAGAAACAAAAAGGCCCGCATCACGGGGATGCGGGCCTTTTTCTTGGGCTGATGCCGCGATCAGGCGTTCGGCAGGATCACGATCTCGACGCGACGGTTCTGCGCCCGGCCTTCCGGTGTCAGGTTGCTGGCAAGCGGCTGGTCTTCGCCGCGTCCGATGCTCTGGATGCGGAAGGACGGAACGCCTTCGCTTATCAGGATGTTCGCAACCGATTGCGCACGCTCTCGCGACAGGTTGAGGTTGTAGCCAGCATCGCCTGTGTTGTCGGTATGGCCGATGACCTGAACCGTGGTGTCCGGGTAGGCCAGAAGGCTTTGCCCGACGGTGCGCAGATCGCGTTGCAGGTCGGGGCGCAGCGTGGCGCTGTCGGTGGGGAACAGGATATCCTGCGGCAGCGTCACGATGAGCCGGTCGCCTGTGTTCCGGATGTTCACGTTGCTGTTGCCCATCTGCGCGCGAAGATCGGCCTCTTGCTTGTCGAGCTGGTTGCCTATGATTGCGCCGCCGCCACCGCCGATGGCCGCACCAAGAACAGCATTGCGGCGCCGCTCTTCGGGGTCGTTGCCCATCAGCGCACCAACAACGGCACCGGCACCAGCGCCGATGAGCGCGCCTTGCTTGGCTTGGCGATTGGGGTCGTTCGGATCGTTGAACGTGCCTGTGGTACAGGCTGAGAGTGCGATGGCGCCGCACAGCGCTGTGGTCAGGGAAAGTCTGGGAAATGTCATATGTTTTGCCTCGTCTAACTGCGCCCGAGTGTAAGGGTCCGTGCACTGCTATGCGATAACATAGACAGAAAGTTCCCTGATGTCGTGAAATAATCGGCGCATTTCCGCGCAAGGCTCAGGCTTCTACGCGCGCGGATTCCCAGGCAAGGATGCTGCGTTTGACCGGCAAACCCCAGTGATAGCCGCCCAATCCGCCCGATTTGCGCAGGGCGCGGTGACATGGGATCAGATAGCTGATCGGGTTGCGCCCCACTGCCGTGCCCACGGCGCGGACGGCTTTGGGATGGCCGATGAATTCCGCGATCTCGGAATAGGTGGTGACGTGGCCTGAGGGGATCTGCATCAGCGCTTCCCAGACCTTGATCTGGAACGGGGCACCGATCATGAAGAGCGGCACATCACCGTCGGCCTGACCGAAGGCGGCGCGGACCCAAGGGTCGAGCCTGTCCGGCTCTTCTATATAGGAGGCAAGGGGCCAGCGGCTGGTCAGATCCTGCATCGCCTCGGCCTCGGTGCATTCGGCCCCGAAACCGATCCCGCAGAGGCCCTTGTCGGTGCCCATCACCAAGGCAGGCCCAAACGGGCTGTCGAACCAGCCCCAGTAGATCGTCAGCCCTTCGCCTTTGCGGGCAAAGTCACCCGGGCTCATCGCCTCCCAGCGCAGAAAAAGGTCGTGCAGACGCCCGCCCCCGGACAAGCCGGCCTCGTGCGCGGTTTCGAGCGTTGTGAACCGTTCGGCCAGCAGCGCCTTGGCGTGGCCCAGCGTGAGGTATTGCTGATAGCGTTTGGGGCTGACACCGACCCAGCGCGAGAACACCCGCTGGAAATGCGCAGGGCTCATGTTCATTTCCAAAGCAAGCTCGTCCAGTGATACAGCAGGTCCGCTGGCGTCGATCACATCCAGCGCACGGCGCATGACGTGGAAATGATAGCCGTGGGTGTCTTCGTTCATCGTCTGCATCTCGTCGCCTCTTTGTTCGCTAATCCAGTCATATCTCGCAGACCAACCCCGCCGCGACCCGGTTTTTGCGCTTTGCGCAATTTGGCTTTGGAAAGCCGCCCGGCCATGCCATGCTGAATCATGACCAAGACCGTTGAAACCTTTGGCCCCCCATCCTCGCAGGCTCTGCAGGCCCGGGTATGGGCAAAATGGCAGGACCTGCGTGATGATCCCGCCATCGCCACCCACGGGCGGGCGCTGGCACTGGCGTCGCCCGAGGTCGGACCACTGTCGCGCCAGATCGCCATGGCCCGCGAGATGGGTGCCTCGGCCTGCGAGCATGTACTTGAAGCGGACGTCGCCGCCCGCTTTGCCGCGCTGGAGGACGAAGGGCTGAAAACCGACAGCTTCGTGGATTGGCGCAGCAGCGCGGAAACCCTCCAGCTGGCCCGCGCACGTCTGGCTGCCCGGCCCTTTACGGAGGACCTGACTTTGGGCCTCGTGGGTCCGGAGACCTCTACAGAAATCATGGCCGGACTCGATGCGGTCACCCAGATGTGCGAGGTGCAGTTGCCCCTTGGGCCGTTCATGCGCGGCCTTGAGCGGCCCGCAGTCTGCGCCTATGTGGCAGAGCCTTCGGGGCGCATCGTCGGCGCGTCGGCCTCGGTCGAGATGTACCACCCCGCGTCGGACTGGCCAGGGCTGTGCTGGTGGGGCATGCTGTCCACCCATCCGGACCGACGCGGCGAGGGCATTGCCAGCCGCCTCGGTTCGGTGGTGCTGGACGAGATGAATCGGCGGCACGGCATGACCGAATTCTTCACCGGTATCCGCACTGGCAACACCCCATCCGAGGCGCTTTGCACGCAGCTTGGCTTTGGGCCGTCGCCTTATCACGTTGTGCTGGCCATTGATCCGGCGCTGATGGCCGGGGGTCGTGTGACCAAGTAACGTGAATTTTCCGTTGCAGGCCGTGCCCGCCCCCGGCCATAAGGCGGCGATGGCAAAACAACTCGATTACCATACGATCCGCGAGATCTTTACCCGCTTTCAGGCGGTGGACCCCGAACCCAAGGGGGAGCTTGAGCATGTCAACGCCTATACGCTGGTCGTTGCCGTAGCGCTGTCGGCGCAGGCGACGGACGTGGGGGTGAACAAGGCCACCCGCGAGTTGTTCAAGATTGCCGACACACCCGAAAAGATGCTGGCGCTTGGAGAAGACGGCGTCATCGAGCACATCAAGACTATCGGTCTCTATCGCAACAAGGCCAAGAACGTCATCAAGCTCAGCCAGATCCTTGTCGATCAATACGGCGGTGAGGTGCCCAATTCCCGCGCCGCGCTGGAGAGCCTGCCCGGTGTCGGCCGCAAGACGGCGAACGTGGTTCTGAACATGTGGTGGGGGCATCCGAGCCAAGCGGTCGACACACATATCTTCCGCGTCGGCAACCGCACCGGCATCTGCCCCGGCAAAGATGTGGTCGCCGTGGAGCGTGCCATCGAAGACCATATCCCGGTTGATTTTCAGCATCATGCCCATCACTGGCTGATCCTGCACGGGCGCTACACCTGTGTGGCCCGGAAACCCAAATGCGGCGTCTGCGTGATCCGCGATCTCTGCCCATTCGAGGACAAGACAGAATGACCAAAAAATATCAGATCGTCGGCATCGGCAACGCCATTGTCGATGTGATCGCCCGCGCCGAAGACACGTTTCTGGACCTGATGGGAATCCAGAAAGGCATCATGCAACTGGTCGAGCGCGAACGCGGCGAAACGCTCTATGCCGCCATGAAAGAACGGACACAGACGCCGGGCGGGTCGGTCGCCAACACGCTGGCCGGTCTGGGCAATCTGGGCCTGCGTACCGCCTTTATCGGACGGGTGCATGATGATGCTTTGGGGCGGTTCTACGCGGATGCGATGGAAAAGGACGGCACCGCTTTCGTGAACCCGCCGGTGCCGGGCGGTGAGCTGCCAACCTCGCGGTCGATGATCTTTGTCTCGCCCGATGGCGAACGGTCGATGAACACATATCTGGGCATCTCGGCTGAACTTGGCCCCGAAGACGTGTCCGAAGATGTGGCGGCTGAGGCCGAGGTGGTGTTCCTTGAAGGTTATCTCTTCGACAAGGACAAGGGCAAAGACGCCTTCATCCGCACCGCGCGCACCTGCCGCGCGGCCGGTGGGAAAGCCGGGATCGCCATTTCCGATCCGTTCTGCGTCGAACGCCACCGCGACGACTTCCTGAACCTGATCGAGAACGAAATGGACTACGTGATCGGCAACGAGGCCGAGATCATGTCGCTGTTCCAGAACAACGATCTGGAGGCCGATTTGACCGCGGTTGCTGCAATCTGTCCACTGGTGGTGTGCACCCGGTCGGGTGACGGGGTGTCGATCATCCGTGACGGTGCGCGCGTCGATATCCCGGTTGAAAAGGTCGTCCCGGTCGATGCCACCGGAGCAGGCGACCAGTTCGCCGCCGGGTTCCTCTATGGCCTTGCCACCGGTCGCGACATGGAGACCGCAGGTCGCATGGGCTGCGTTGCAGCCGCAGAGGTGATTTCCCACATAGGGCCGCGCCCGGAGTCGAACCTTCAGGACCTGTTCAAGGCCGCCAGTTTGATCTGATCCGGCGAGTTGGGGTTAGCGCTCCGGCGCCTGCCAGAGGACATCCCTGACACTCGCCAACCGGGCAAACCGATTCAATTCGCCCTCAAGCTTCCTCTGGCGCTGCTGAGAAAGGCGTACATCCGGTTCCCACCAGAGGTTCTGGATCGTGAGCGTGTCCTGCTTGCGATCCGCCTTGACCTCGATCCGCCCGACCAAACGGTCCCCCTCCAACATCGGATAGACGTAGTACCCCCAGATACGTTTGGCAGCGGGGACAAACATCTCGACCGTATAGTCAAAGCCGAACAGCCGCTTCAGCCGCACCCGGTCGCGGATTGCGGGATCAAACGGGTTGAGGATGCGCAGCCGCGACGTGGGCGGCGTCAACCTAGCGATCCGGTCTTCGATATCCGGAGCGGCCAGTGCCTTGGTCCAGCCGCCATCTGCCGATTGCACCTCGACAGGGACAAGTGTCTTGGCATGGCGATCCGCCCATTCCGCAACTTCGGACACCTCGGTCGCGTCCCAGAACTTGCGGATCTCGCCCTGAGTGCCGACTACAATCCGATCCAAAGCCGCGTGGCACAGCCAGTCGATCTGCTCCTGATCCGGCACCTCTTGTGTCCGCAATTCCTCGGGAAAGATGCGCTCTGCCAGATCGTAATACTTGATGAACCCTTCGCGGTGACATGTCGCCAGCTCCCCCGCATACCAGAGGTAGTCCAGCCCGATCTTGTGCGGCGGGCGTTTCCACATTTCGCGATCGCCTTCGATCTTCGTGTCGAAATCGTGGGTCGAAAGGGGGCCTTCCTCGGCAATCCGGCGACGGATGTGGTCTAGGTGATCGTCCGCCAGATGTTTGCCGTACCACGACGACCGGCTGACCTTGTCCCGCATCCGCCGGAACTGACGCTGCCACATTGGCAGGAATGCCATCGGCAGGACGGACGCATCATGGGTGAAATGTTCGAAAACGGCCCGGTCTTTGGCAAGACATCGGTCCATCATCGGTTCGCGGTAGGTCTGATTGCGGCTCCAGAGGATATGGTGATGGGCGCGTGACACGACCTGGATCGTGTCGAGTTGCACAAAACCCAGATCATGGATCAGCGCGCCCAGATCAAGCGGGCCGGTTGGCGTGTCACTGAGACCGTTTGTGGCAAGCCAAACCTGTCGCGCGGTCCGGTTCGGGATTTTGAGGTGGCTCACGCAGGCTCCGCAGCATCGTCGAGTCAGCACATGCTACGCGACACAATCGAAATCGCCCACCATTTCCGGTGCAGATCTTCCAGCCGTTCAATCCGAGGTTTGACGCACAGTACCCGGTGCGGCATCACCGGTTGCTTCTATATCAGCAATGTACCGCT
>NZ_JAEPMO010000053.1 GCF_017643905.1 Marivita sp. | reverse complement strand
TGTTGTTCTCGTAGAATGCGAGGCCGAACACGCCGATGCCGTTGGTGTTGGCGTCGATACGGGCGAGGGTTTCGGTGTAGTCGCCGTCGATGTCGACCGACTTGCCGTCCTGACGCACGTCAAGGCAGGCGTCTTCTGCGTCATCTTCGGACATGCCGCCGTCGATCATCGCCTTCATTGCGCCGGTTTCTTCACAGCCGACCAGCAGAACATTTTCTTCGAAGACTTCACGGGTGCCGTGCTTGGTGCCCGGGATGAACATCGCGATTTCGGCATCCGGCAGATCCGCGTTGAACTCGGACCAGTTGGTGTGGGGGTTGTCGACGATTGCGCCATCCTTCAGAACCTTCGCGCCGATGGCGTTGAAGATGTCGGTCGGTGTGAACGCGGTGAAGTCCGGGCCGGACTGCTGCGACGCGAACACGATGCCGTCATAGCCGATGCGGACTTCGATGATGTCGGTCACGCCGTTTTCTGCGCAAGCCGCAACTTCTTTCTCACGGATGGCGCGGGACGCGTTTGCGATGTCGATTGTGTTTTCGCCAACGCCCTCGCAGAAGCGCTTGAGGCCCGAGGACGAACCGCCGGATTCGACGACCGGTGTCGGGAAGTCGGTGTTGTCGCCGAACGCTTCGGCCACGATGGACGCGTAGGGCAGAACGGTGGACGAACCGGCAACCTGCACGTTGTCACGTGCCACAGCGGCTGTTGCAGATACGGCTGCAATCGCAAGCACCGATACAGAGAGTTTTACGGACATTATGTCAGCTCCTTGGTTGGATATCTCTCGGCCATCCCCCTGATGACCGTTGGCGGTGGGTCTAGACGGCTTTCGCCATGCTTTTGTGACAGTTGCGTAACAGTTTTATGACATGCCGGGATTGATGAGCAGAAAGACCACCTTCAAGCATCAATGCATTGTTTTTAATATATAATAATTTTATTAGTTGACGCTGGGGCAGGCGCCAATCGCGCTCAGACAGCTAGTCAGAACACCCGAAATCCCCAAAACGACAGAGATTTGTGTAACATAGTCGACTGACTCGCTGTGATGCGCGAATCCATAATGGCACGAGCTGGGACTGCGTGCGGGGGATAGGCACTACGCGAGCAACGCTTAGACTGAACACACCGGATAGAACACTTTAAGTGTGGACTTTACCCATATGAAATCGCTAGGGGAACTGCGGTTAGCAACATGCCTGATTTCGCATAATCAGTATTATGTAACTATTTGATATGCGTCTCTCTAGCCAAAACCGCGAAACTGGCCATACACAACCATCATGAACGGTTCTCGACAGATAGTGACGCCCGAGCAAAGCGCAGCCCTCTTGGACCTGACGCACTCCAACAGCATTGAAACGCTGTGGGACTTGCATTGCCGCCGGATGGCGGATTTCGGATTCGACCGACTGCTCTATGGCTTTACCCGTTTTCGCACAGCAACCTCTTTGGGAGATCCGGACGACTTTATCGTTCTGTCGAACATCGATACGGCATATGTCAGCACGTTCATCAATGACGGCTTGTACCGGTCTGCACCGATGGTGCGCTGGGCGCTGGAGAATGATGGTGCCGCAAGTTGGACCTTGTTGCGGATGATGATGGAAAGCGGCGCAGTCACAGACGACGAGCGCCGCATTCTGGAATTCAACACGAAGCACGGACTTACGGCCGGATATTCGATCAGCTTTCGGAGCCTGTCGGACCGCGCCAAGGGTGCAATCGCGCTGATCGCCGAAGATGGCATGTCTCAAGACGATGTGGATGCGCTTTGGGCACAGTCGGGAGAATTGATCCAGTTGATGAACAATATCGTTCATCTCAAGATTCTGACCCTGCCCTACACGCCGCCGAACCAGAGCCTGACCAAACGCCAGCGTGAAGCCCTGGAATGGGTTGGCGGCGGCAAGACGATGCAGGACATCGCGACCATCATGGGACTGACACCGGCAACGGTTGAAAAGCATCTCAGACTGGCGCGCGAGGCACTGAACGTCGACACAACGGCACAAGCGGTTTTGAAAGCAGCCCTGCAAAACCAGATGTTTATCAGCGACCGCTGACGGCGTGAAAAAACTGTGAGGTCAGGAAATCCAGACTTCCTTGACCCTGCGTAAATTGGCAGAATGGTGATGTTCCGTGAGTGGTGGCAATTTCGGCCAAGGAACGTGGGACCCGCACCCATGATATTACTTTGGCTCTGCGGGTCTCATCAGAAAGACACTTGATGCCCGTCGGATAATGGCCTGTCCCGGTTGATTTGTCCGCTGTCATCAAGGGGCTGCGTCATCCGCAAAATGACGCCGGTCCATTGCTCCCGCAAAAAAGCGGCGCTGTTCATTTCAACAGCGCCGCTTCCTTTTTTCAGACGTGGGTCAGAGACTTAGCCCTGAGCAGCCTTTGCAACTTCGGCTGCAAAGTCTTCGACCTTCTTCTCGATGCCTTCGCCGACTTCGAGACGGATAAAACCGGTGATCTCGACACCCGCTTCCTTGGCCGCGTCTTCGACGGTCAGGTCCGGGTTGATCACGAAAGACTGGCCCAACAGTGTGACTTCGCTAAGGAATTTCTTCATGCGACCCTCGATCATCTTTTCGATGACCTGCTCGGGCTTGCCCGACTCGCGCGCGATGTCGATCTGGATCTGACGCTCTTTCTCGACCACCGCCGGATCAAGATCGGCCGAGGACAGCGACGCCGGGTTCACCGCCGCGATGTGCATCGCAACCTGCTTGCCAAAGGCTTCGTTTTCGCCAGACAGCGCTACCAGAACACCGATCTTGCCCATGCCGTCTGCCGCAGCATTGTGGACATAGGACACGACCTGTGTGCCTTCGAGCGTGGACATGCGACGCAGCGACATGTTCTCGCCGATGGTTGCGATCTTGTCGGTGATCATGTCCTGAACGGTCTTGCCGCCGACGGTCTTGGTCTTGAGGTCTTCGACATCGCTGGCAGACAGCGCGGCGCCGGAGATGGCATCGACCATCGCCTGGAATTCCGCGTTCTTGCCGACGAAATCGGTTTCCGAGTTCACTTCGACAGCAACGCCTTTGCCGCCGTCAACCTTGACCGCGACAAGGCCTTCCGCTGCGGTGCGGTCGGATTTCTTGGCGGCTTTGGCCAGACCCTTGGTGCGCAGCCAGTCTGCTGCGGCTTCCATGTCCCCGTTGGTTTCGACAAGCGCCTTCTTGGCGTCCATCATACCTGCGCTGGTCAGTTCGCGCAGTTCCTTCACGAGTGCTGCTGTGATCGCCATCTTGGCTCTCCTCATTTCAAATTCGGGCGTGGTGGGCCGTTATGTTCAACGGCCCTGCCCTGTCATATCGATGTAACGACGCGGTAAAGCTCAGCTTGCGGCGTCTTCTGCGACGGCGTCTTCCAGCACCTCTTCAACCGGCGCTTCTTCAAGAGCACCAAGGTCGACACCGGCAGCGCCCATCTGGGCGGTCATGCCGTCGAGGGCTGCGCGGGACACAAGGTCACAATAGAGGCTGATCGCACGTGCCGCGTCGTCGTTGCCCGGGATGATGTAATCCACACCTGCGGGAGAGCAGTTGGTGTCGACAACAGCCACAACCGGGATACCCAGCTTGTTGGCTTCCGCCACGGCCAGCGCTTCTTTCTTGACGTCGATGACGAAGAGAAGATCCGGCACACCGCCCATTTCGCGGATACCGCCGAGCGACGCCTGCAGTTTGCCCTGCTCGCGCTCCATGCCCAGACGCTCTTTCTTGGTCAGGCCTTCAGCGCCGTTCGCCATCTGCTCGTCGATCTGCTTCAGACGCTGGATCGACTTGGACACGGTCTGCCAGTTGGTGAGCGTGCCGCCCAGCCAACGGTGGTTCATGTAGTACTGCGCGCATTTTTCAGCGGCTTCTGCGACGGGCTGCTGCGCCTGACGCTTGGTGCCGACGAACAGGATGCGCCCGTTCTTGGCCACGGTTTCACGGATCACGTTCAACGCTGCGTCGAGCATCGGAACGGTCTGCGTGAGGTCCATGATGTGGATGCCATTGCGCGCGCCATAGATGAACTCGCCCATGCGGGGGTTCCAACGCTGCGTCTGGTGGCCGAAGTGTACGCCTGCTTCAAGCAGCTGGCGCAATGTGAACTCTGGAAGAGCCATTGTCGTTATCCTTTCCGGTTTCAATCCTCAGCGGGGGTATCAGCCTGTTGGCCAACCGGTGGACATTTGGGGATGTCTCCCCCAAAGGCCCGACCCCGCCTGTGGTGTCAGTGGCGCGCATATAGCGGGGGTTCGCACCATGCGCAACCCCCGGGTTCGATGTGACGCGGCGGGGTTACAGGAACACCCGCTCCACGAACCAATACGCCCCGACCAGCGCAATCGCGGCCGATGCCGGGACGGCGACGTAGCGGCGGTACGCGTCGAGCCGGTCAACCAAAGTCGCCGACAGGATGCAGAGCAATGACAGCGCGGCGAGCGGCCAGAAAAACACCATCGCGGATGCGCCCATGACCACGACAAAACCGGGTGTGTTCAGAGCAAGACCAAGGCCGACGAAGATCACCGCCAGCACGGCGTAGAGCCCCTGTGCGGGGGCAACATCCGCCTCGCCGCGATCGACGCGGATGGCATACCAGACGAGGATGAAGGCAATGGCGATCACGGTCAGCTGGCCCAGTTCCACGCCGACGTTGAAGCCGATCAGCGCCGGCACCACCTGCCCGTCCGGAAGGCCGAACTCACCCAGAACACTTGCAAATCCAAGGCCATGCAGAAGCCCGAACCCGAAGATCACGAAAGGGCGCCAGCGGTGCAGCTTGTCCGAGACGATGTTCTCCACCGCCACGTAGACGATCGAGGCCGCGATCAGGGGCTCCACGATGCTGCCCGGCACGGACACGATGCCCAACACCGCCATGGCGAGCGTCACGGTATGCGCCAGCGTGAAGGCCGAGACCTGCCACAGCAGCGGTGCCATTCGCGTGGACAGGAAGAACAGGCCAAGCACGAAGAGGATATGGTCCAGCCCCTTTGGCAGGATGTGATCGAATCCGACCGGGATATAGGTGGAGAAGGTCATCCAGCCGCTGGCTTCGTCCCCGCCGCCAATGGCGATCGGTCCGCTGCTTTGCCCACCTTCGAGATACCCGGTGTAGGGCTCGTCTACGCCTTGCTGGCGCAGCACCAGCGCGCCATAGGCTGCGGGCCAAGTTAAGCTGAAAGTTCCCGCCCACTCTGGCATCGGACCCGTAAGAACGATTTCAGTATCGCGCGGCAATTCAACGTTTCCAACTGGGTCTATTTCGATACTTGAAACGCTTAGCTCTGCGCGCTGCTCACCTGCGATCTGAGCTTCTAAACTATCAATGAATTCTGCCATCCGCGGTTCAAGCTCGGCTCTCAGGGCATCCGGCTCAAGCGCGCGCAGGCGGTCCACGTCTTCGGACGCGTCGAGCGCATCGGTGTTCTCGATCCCTTCAAGGCTGACACCAGCAACCAAAGCTTCACCATTGAGGGTCAGAGTGATCTCGACCTGCCCCTCGACCACCTCGAGGTCGCCGATCGCCGGTCGCACTTCATGGGCGGACACCATCGCCGCCGCCACCACCAGACACAGACTGACCAAAAGTGCTTTCATCGCGCGCATTCCTTATCTCACCGTGCAGAAGTCTGTTGCAGCTACGCGCCGCTTCAAGTGAAAGTTTCAGATTTCCGAGATATTTATGCGCCTAGAGCGCAGAGAGTCCGCTGCGGAAGCGGCGCATATTGGCCTGATAACCAAGCGCGCTTTTGCGCAACCCGTCGATGGCCGCCTCGTCCAGTGCGCGCACGACCTTGCCCGGCACGCCCATCACCACAGAGCCGTCGGGGATCTCCTTGCCTTCGGTGATCAGTGCCCCTGCCCCGATCAGGCAGTTGTTGCCAATCTTCGCGCCGTTCAGGATGGTTGCCCCCATGCCGATCAGGGAATTGTCACCGATGGTGCATCCGTGCAGCATGACCTTGTGACCGATGGTGCAGCCTTTCCCGATGGTCAGCGGGTAACCCATATCGGTGTGCAGCACGCAATTTTCCTGAATATTGCTGCCTGCACCGACCGTGATGGTTTCATTGTCGCCACGAAGGGTCGCACAGAACCAGACGCTGGCCGCTTCTTCCACCACGATGCGTCCGATCAGGTTCGCGTCCGGCGCAATCCAGGTGTCTTCGGCGATCTGCGGAGCGGTGCCATCCAAAGCATAGAGCGTCATGTCAGATCCTCGAATTCCTGTTGCAGCTTACGGACATGCTCGACCAGCCCCGGCTGTTGCAAGCGGCGCAGACGGGTGGCTGTGACGATGGTTTGCAGATTGGCAAAGGTCTGGTCCAGATCGTCATTGATCAGCACATAGTCGTAGCTGCCCCAATGGCTGATCTCGTCCCAGCTTTTGAGCATCCGCTTTCCGATGGTTTCGGCGCTGTCCTGACCCCGGCTCTCCAGACGGCGGCGCAATTCGGCAATCGACGGCGGCAGGATAAAGATGGACAGCGTGTGCGGACCAAGCGCCGAGTTCACGATCTGCTGCGCACCCTGCCAGTCGATGTCAAAGAGCACGTCATTGCCCGCGTCGATGGCGGTCTGCACAGGCATGCGGGGGCTGCCGTAGAAATTGCCGAAAACATGCGCATGTTCGAGCATGTCGCCATTGTTCACATCGCGCTTGAACGCCTCTTCGCTGAGGAAGTGGTAGTGTTCGCCATCCACTTCGCCGGGACGCGGCGCGCGGGTCGTGGCCGAGACCGAGAAGCTGAGGCTCTCGTCCCAATCCAGCAACCGCCGGGACAGTGTGGACTTCCCCGCGCCCGAGGGCGAGGACAGGATGATCAGCAATCCGCGGCGCTGGATCATGGCTTACTCCACGTTCTGAACTTGTTCGCGCATCTGTTCGATGACGGTTTTCAGCTCAAGCCCAACAGCCGTCAACGGCGCGGATTGTGCCTTGGAACACAGCGTATTGGCTTCGCGGTTGAATTCCTGCATCAGGAAATCGAGCTTGCGGCCAACGGCCCCTTGAGATGTCAGCAGATCGCGCGCGGCATCGACATGGGTGCGCAGGCGGTCGATCTCTTCGGTCACGTCAGCCTTGACCGCAATCAAGGCAAGCTCCTGCGCAATCCGCTGTTCGTCGAGGTTGTCCTGAGCGTCCAGCACACGTGCCATCGCCGCGCGCATCCGCGCTGCCTGTTCGTCCTTGCGCGCGTCGGCAACCGCGTCGGCCTGCGACACGAGTCCGGCGATCTGGTTCACCTGCCCGTTCAAAACATCGACCAGTGCCGCACCTTCGGAATGCCGAGACGCGATGAAGCTGTCCAACACCGGACCAAAATCCGCGACCAGAACAGCCAGAACTTCGGCCGGATCAGATTGTTGTATCGGCGCATCCATCACGCCGCGCACGGTGATCAGGTCCGCCGCAGAAGACGCGGTCAGCGACAGACCGCGCGCCATGGCTTCGGCCTCGATCCGCAGCATCGCGGTCAGAACCCGATCCAGTTGCGCCTCGTTCAGTTCCTGTACCGCCTCTGTGCCGTTTGAATGCAGCCTGAGCGAGACCGTCACATTGCCGCGTGACAGGCGTTTCATGATCAGACCCCGGAGCGACTGTTCCAGACCATCGACCCAATCAGGCACGCGCACGCGGATGTCGAGGCCGCGTGCATTCACGCTGCGCAGATCCCAGGTCCAGGTCAGCCCCAAAGCCTCTCCCTGCCCCGACGCAAACCCCGTCATGGATTGACGCATCTCTTTGTCCTCGCTCCGCCGGTATCAGGCGTTGGGTTACGCTGTGCGACGGGTCGATGCAAGCCGATGGACTTGGCTAAGGGAGTTAACCATTTGTTAAGATCCAAGACCAAATTGCGGCAAGACTGTGGTACGCCCTCCCCCGGGAATTGGGATGGGACGACGGGGATGAACATCACATCGTTGACGCAACACGCGTTGACCCAACATGCCGCACGGGCGCTCGGGATCTTGGGGGCGTATTGGGCAAGCTTGGTCAGTCAGGGCGATCTGCCCTTGTGGTCAGACATTGACCCCGGCCAAATCCAGGACGCACTGGACCATGCGTTTCTCGCCGAACGCTTTGGACACTGCCATGCCCGCATTCGCGTGGCCGGTGGCGCAGTTGAGGAGATGGCGGGCAAGCCCTGCAAGGGCCTGCCACTCAGCTTGCTGATCCGCGCAAATGACCGCGCCGTTTTCAACGAGGCGGTGATCGCCTGTTGCATCGGAGGTTACCCGATTGAGATCGCCCTGACATCCGAGGAGGACGTCGCAACAAGCAAGGTTTCGGCGCGATTGGTCCTCTATCCCCTCAGGGACACCACGGGACGCGTCACGCAATTCCTAGGTGGGCTAGCCCCTGTGGGAGATGCGATTGCCCGGCTCGGATCTTTTGGCGTGGTCGAGGTGATGGCACACCGTACACAGACGCGCCGATCATTGCTGCGTCTGATCGTCGACAACACATGAAAAAGGGCGGCCGTGCAGAGCCGCCCTCTTCTCAAATTCGAAAGGTCGATCAGCCCGCCTTGGCTGCGACCTGTGCCTCGCGGCGCGATGTCAACTCTTCGGCCACAAGGAACGCGAGTTCAAGGGACTGAGACGCGTTGAGGCGCGGGTCGCAGGCTGTGTGGTAGCGGTCGCTCAGGTTTTCCTCGCTCACCGCCCGGACACCTCCGGTGCATTCGGTCACATCTTGACCGGTCATCTCGAAATGCACACCACCGGGAACGGTGCCTTCGGCATTGTGGATGGCGAAGAACTCGCGGACTTCGCGCAGCACCAGATCGAACGGACGGGTCTTGTAGCCGGTGGACGACTTGATCGTGTTGCCGTGCATCGGATCGCAGACCCATGTGACGTTGGCGCCCTCTTCGGCCACGGTCTTGATCAGACGCGGCAGATGTTCGCCCACCTTGCCAGCCCCAAAGCGTGCGATCAGGGTCAGCTTGCCCGCTTCGTTTTCCGGGTTCAGCTTGGCCATAAGGACCTTGAGGTCTTCGGCGGTCGTGGTCGGGCCGCACTTGAGACCAATCGGGTTCAGCACGCCGCGTGCGAATTCCACATGCGCGCCGTCCGGCTGACGGGTGCGGTCACCAATCCAGATCATGTGCCCAGAACCAGCGAGCCACTTGCCCGATGTCGAATCCTGACGGGTCAGCGCCTCTTCGTATTCCAGCAGCAGCGATTCATGGCTGGTGTAGAAATCCACCGTCTGAAGTGACGGTTCACGATCAGAATCCAGACCAGCAGCCTTCATGAAATCGAGAGTGTCGCCAATGCGGTTGGCCATATCGCGGTACTTCTCCGCTTCCTCGCGGTCGGTGAAGCCCAGAGTCCACTGATGGACCTGGTGTACATCGGCATAACCACCGGTCGAGAACGCCCGCAGCAGGTTCAGCGTGGCCGCCGCCTGCGTGTAGGCTTGCAACATCTTGGCCGGATCGGGAATCCGTGCTTCGGGTGTGAAGGCAAGCTCGTTGATGATGTCGCCCCGGTAGCTTGGCAGTTCCACGCCATCAATCACTTCGGTCGGTGCAGAGCGCGGCTTGGCGAACTGGCCCGCCATGCGCCCCACCTTGACCACAGGCACCTTGGCACCGAAGGTCAGGACCATTGCCATCTGCAGCATCACCTTGAACGTGTCGCGGATCGCGTTCGCGCTGAACTGGTCGAACGCCTCGGCGCAGTCGCCGCCTTGAAGCAGGAACGCATCACCGCGAGAAGCCGCCCCGAGGGCCTTTTTCAACTTTCGTGCCTCGCCCGCAAACACAAGCGGCGGATACTTCGACAGCTGGGCTTCGACAGCCTCCAGCTTTGCCTGATCCGTATAGTCAGGCATCTGTACCCGCGGTTTCGCGCGCCAGCCTGATTTTTTCCACTCGGTCATTGTCTCTACTCCGGTCAATCCAAGTAAGTTAGCGTTAGCGGGGTCGCTATACAGAAACCACCCCCCTCTGACCAGACAGGAATCGTCCCCCGATGCCTTGACCCGGCGCGTCACTTCTGACCTTGTGACCTGCAACGTGCCGCAGAGCACTGCCCAAGGTCCAGAGAATATGCTTCCGACACGCCAGACCGTCGAACTCGATCATATACCCAGCCGCCCGCGCCGGTTTGTCTTTGTATTGCTGCCCGAATTCACCATGCTGTGCTTCTCGGCGGCCGTGGAATCGCTGCGCATTGCAAACCGAATGGCGAACCGCAAGCTGTACGACTGGACGATTATCGGCGAAGGCGGGGTCGAGATAACCTGTTCGGCGGGCGTGTCCTTTCGGCTGGATTCCGACCTGATCGAGATGAACCGCGATGACGTGGTCATCGTCTGCGGCGGCATCGACGTGCAGAAAGCCACCACAAAGCGCGTCATCAACTGGTTGCGGCGCGAGGCCCGTCGGGGTCTGGCCATCGGCGGATTGTGCACGGCCGCCTATTCACTGGCGTCTGCGGGATTGCTGGACGGCAAGCGGGCCACCATCCACTGGGAAAACCAAGACAGCTTTGCCGAGGAATTCCCCGAAGTGACGCTGACCAAGTCGATCTTCGTGGTCGACGGCAGCCGGATCACCACCGCAGGCGGCACGGCCTCGGTCGACCTGATGCTCAAGATCATCGCCGACGACCATGGCGAGGAACTTGCGGGTGCCGTGGCCGATCAGCTGATCTACAACTCGATCCGCACCGATCAGGACACCCAGCGCCTGTCCGTGCCCACCCGCATTGGCGTCCGGCATCCAAAGCTGTCGAAAGTCATCCAGATGATGGAGCAGAACATCGAAGAGCCGATCAGCCCTTCGGTCCTCGCCCATCAGGTGGGTATGTCCACCCGCCAGCTGGAACGGTTGTTCCGACGCTACCTGAGCCGCAGTCCCAAGCGCTATTACATGGAACTGCGCCTGCAAAAGGCGCGCAACCTTCTGATGCAGACGGATATGAGCGTCATCAACGTGGCGCTGGCCTGTGGCTTTGCCTCACCCTCGCATTTCTCGAAATGCTACCGGGCGCATTACGAAACCACGCCTTACCGCGAACGCGGCGCACATGCGTCAAGGCTGTCGGTCTGACCTGCTTCAGAACTGCGCGTTCAAATCATTGAAATCAGTGTTGAACTGAAAATTCACGCTGACAATGGCGTCATCCAACTGATGCAACACGAGATAGGCAAAGATGTAGCTGATCCCCGTGCGGTACGAGATCAGTTCCTGCGACCAGCCGTTTTCCATCTCGTTTCGGCGCACCAGCGCAACTTCGGTGAAGTCCTGCGGGAATATCTGTCGAACGCGGCCCTGAAGATTGTCCAATTGTTGTATTGTCATCTCGTCCGCGCCGCCGAACCTCAGCATCACCGATTTGATGTCCCGCGACTTCATATACTGGTCTAGGTCGCGGCGCAGTTCCTCGTAATTGCGGAATACGCCATCCTGAGCCACAGCACCCTGTGCAAGACCCAGAAGTACCGCCAGTATACCGCTGAAAATAACAGATTTCATGGGCAGTTCCTTTCAAGGATCACAGACGAAGTGTGACTCCTCACCCTTTTCAAAGCAATCGCAGATGGCACCAACAGTCAAATCGGAGTCGGATCACCAGTTGCAAGTCAGTATCAACTGCAAAATCAGAGGGTTGAGCGAACGGCCCCGGACTTGTAAAGCGCCCCCATCCAAAGGGGAACGCCATGTCCGCCGCGCTCAAACTTGCTCTGGGAAGCCTTCTGGTGGGCGTTGTCGTGCTCGGACTCAAGGCGCTGGCCTGGTGGGTGACGGGGTCTGTCGCGCTTTTGTCGGACGCGCTCGAAAGCACGGTGAACCTGACCACCGCTTTTGCTGCGTTGATCGCCATCCAGGTGGCGCAGCGCCCTGCCGATGCCAACCACCCGTTCGGACATCACAAGGCCGAGTTTTTCAGTGCCGTGCTTGAAGGTGTGATGATCATCATCGCGGCATTGTTCATCCTGCGCGAAGCCTATGCGGGCCTGATGGCGCCCCGCGCACTGGACGCCCCGATTGAAGGTTTGCTTATCAACAGTGCCGCCACTGCTCTTAATGCACTTTGGGCGATGGTTCTCGTACGCCAAGGCCGCCGTTTGAAATCGCCTGCGCTTGTCGCGGACGGCAAACATCTTTGGACCGACGTGCTGACCTCGGTCGGGGTGGCAGCGGGCGTGCTCGCGGCGCTTCTCACGGGCTGGTGGCTGTTTGACCCGATCATGGCGGCGCTGGTGGCCGTCAATATCCTTTGGTCCGGGTCACATGTCGTGAAAGAGTCGCTCAGCGGATTGATGGATGAGGCTGTCCCGGAAACGACTCTCGCGCAGATCCGCGAAATGATCTCGGAACAGGCCGAAGGAGCTGTCGAGGCGCATGATCTGCGCACCCGACATGCAGGAAAGGTGACGTTTGTCGAATTCCACCTTGTCGTGCCAAGCGACATGACCGTCTACGATGCTCACGAGATCTGCGACCGGATCGAAGCGGCCATCGGAAAAACCGTTCCTGACAGCCGTGTCACCATTCATGTCGAGCCCGAGCACAAACAGAAACACACCGGGATTGTTGTGCTGGACTGACAGCGGCACCGGCGTACCTGTGCCTCTGGCGCAGACTTGGCAAGCCGAAACTGCCGCAATATCGCTAAACTCCTGTCATTTTTCGTCGTTAGCCAAAAGGCACCGAGGCGTGTTCTCGCGAGCTTCCAATACGTAAACGAGGCGCTACCCATGGCGACGATTTATGACCTCATTGAGGTGACCGATATAAGCCCAGACACGACCTATTCCGCTCTTCAGGGCAACTACCTTGGCGTGGTCGATGGCATGGTCGGCACATCGCTCGACGACGGCGAATTCGACCAGGGTGATCTCGTCACGATTGGTGGCGTCGACTATACGATTACGCTGATACAGGAGCCGCTCAGCAGCGGACGGTTCACCCTCACCGATGGCACCAACCTGAGTTTTGATCCGCAAAGCGAATCCAATCTCTCGGCCACATTCCTGACTTTGTCGAACGGGACGGAAACCAGATATTTCATCGTTCCCAACGACAGCTATGGCGACATGAAGATCAGCGAAATCCGGACGGGCAGTCTGGAAGACGTCGCGGGGAACGACTCGGCCATCCAGTCCACCACCGACAACAATGTCTCCGTGGTGTGTTTTGCCAATGGCACCCTGATCCGACGCCCGGATGGTGGCGCCACGCCGATCGAGGACCTGCAGATTGGCGACCTGATCACGACCCTGGATCGCGGCGCACAGCAGATTGTCTGGACCGGGTTCCGTTCGATTGGCACGGCGCAGTTGATGGGCCAACCGCGTCTGAGACCGGTGCGCATCGCAAAGGGCGCGCTGGGTGAAGGCCTCCCCGAACGCGACCTATTCCTGTCCCAGCAGCATCGACTCCTTGTGCGGTCGCGTATCGCGGATCGGATGTTCGGATCACGAGAAGTGCTGGTTGCGGCCAAGCAGTTGGTCGGTCTTGAGGGGATAAACGTCAGCAACACCTTTGCGCCGGTGAGCTATCATCACGTGCTGTTGGACCAACACGAAATCGTCTTCGCAAACGGGGCACTCTGCGAAAGCCTGTACCCAGGCCCGGAGGCGCTCAGAATCCTGCGGAGAATTGCGATGTCCCCCCATCTGCCGCTCGACGCCGATCCCGAGGCGCCCGGTGCCCGTGCCTTTGCGACGGGCCCAAAGGCACGCAATCTCGCGCGGCGGCACGACAAGAACAACAGGAACCTGCTGGAGTCACCCGCGGCGCATAAGGGCACGAGGCGCCGCTAGCCGCAAGCTCTGCCTCAGGACCCAACAGCCGCCAGGCGGTAGAGCGCGCCATTGCCCACGCTCAGAAACCAGAGCGCCCCATCGGGGCCCTGCCGGACGTCGCGGACGCGCTGGGTGCTGTCGCCTTGAATCTGTTCGACCTCGCGCAAGGGTGTCCCCTCAAGACGGGCAATGTAGTCGAACTTGAGCGAGCCTGCGAACAGGTCGCCTGACCACGGCCCAACCGAGACGAAGGTCAGCCCGGAAGGCGCGATCGATGGGTCCCAATAGGTCACGGGCTGTTCCATCCCCTGTTTCGCCGTACCCTCGCCGATGCTGCGTCCCGAATAATGCGTCCCATACGAAATCACGGGCCAACCGAAATTCGCGCCTTTCCGGACGCGGTTGACCTCGTCCCCGCCGCGCGCGCCATGCTCCGTGATCCAGAGCTGCCCATTGTTGTCCAAGGCCGCGCCTTGCGGGTTGCGATGCCCGTAGGACCAGATTTCAGGCTGCACACCTGCAGTGTTCACGAACGGATTGTCCGACGGCACCGCACCAGACTTGGTGATGCGCAGCACGGACCCATTGTGCAGACTGCGGTCCTGTGCGCTGTCATCGTCACCCCGGTCACCCATTGTGACAAACAGCGTACCGTCCTGCGCTTCAACCAGACGCGACCCGAAATGCCGCCCGCCACTGCCGCCCGGCGCGCTTTCGAAGATGGTTTCATGATTGATCAGCGCCGTTTCATCTGCGCTGAGCACCACCTTGGTCACCGCCGTGCCGCTGCCGCGCCCCTGGCGTTTGGCATGGGTGAAAAACAGCGTGCGGCTTTGCGCAAAGTCGCGTGGCACCAGAACATCGAGCAAGCCGCCCTGTCCGTCCACTTCGACCTGCGGCGGCGTACGAAGCGTCACACCCCCAGCCCCCGGCGTGACCAACAGAACGCGGCCATCGCGTTCCGTCACCACGATTTTACCGTCTGGTAAAAAACCGAACGACCAAGGCTCATCAAGACCTGTTACCACGGCTGAGACCTGCATCGCACCCGCACTGGTCTGGATGGTTTCCGAGGTGACCTGAGCCGAGGCCGGGGTGATCAGGGCCGAGGCAAGGGCCACGGACACCGAGAGGGTCAGGCGGCGCAAAACAGACATGGTCGCGTCTCCGATGGTTGGTTGGTCATTTAAAAATATGTGCGTCGCTGCCCCAGGGGCAACCACGCTGACGAAGTCGTGAGGCGGATCGGCTTGGCGCAGAAAGTTTCTAGACAAGGCCCAGAACACCTCTAACTCTCTGAAAACACTTGGATCGCCTTCGGGTGTGACCATTGCTTGGGGTCTTTTCTTTTCTCTGCCTTCTGAATATCGTGTCGGCCAGAACACAGCGATGTTCCAACATGGGAGAATAATGATGAAAAAGTTTCTGACAGCCACCGCGGCTGCAGCCTTGATGGCGGGGTCTGCGTTTGCAGCCAGCCATTCCAACGAGATCAAGATGGGCATCATCCTGGGCTTCACCGGCCCGATTGAATCCATCACCCCCGCGATGGCCGCCGGAGCCGAAATGGCGATCAAGGAAGTGTCCGACAGCGGCAAGCTGCTGGGCGGTGCTACGGTTTCAGCCGTCCGCGCGGATTCGACCTGCGTCGACAGCGCCGCAGCAACGGCCGCAGCCGAGCGTCTGATCACATCTGACGGCATCAGCGCCATGATGGGCCCGGATTGTTCGGGTGTGACCGGTGCGGTTCTGGCCAACGTGTCTGTCCCGAACGGCATGGTCATGATTTCGCCGTCCGCCACGTCGCCCGCCCTGTCGGTTGCCGAAGACAATGGCCTCTTCTTCCGCACAGCACCGTCTGACGCGCGTCAGGGTGCCGTTCTGGCAGAGATCATGATCGAAAAAGGCATCACCAGTGCTGCCGTGACCTACACCAACAACGACTACGGCAAAGGCTTTGCCGATGCGTTCCAGGCCGCCTACGAAGCGGCTGGTGGATCTGTCACGCTGTCCGCGCCGCATGAAGACGGCAAGGCCGATTACTCGGCTGAAGTCGGTGCTCTGGCCTCTGCCGGTGGCGACGCTCTGGTCGTGCTGGGCTATGTCGATCAGGGTGGTGCAGGCGTCATTCAGGGCGCGCTCGACACCGGCGCGTTCGACATGTTTGCCATGGGCGACGGCATGATCGGCGACTCTCTGACAGACCGTTTCGGCGACGATATCGCTGGCATGATCGGCACCGCGCCAGGCTCGGACAATGCCGGGGCCGCGATGTTTGCGGATATGGCAACGGCCGCCGGGATCGACGGCACGTCGGTCTACGCCGGTGAGTCCTATGACGCCGCAGCGCTGATGCTGCTGGCAATGGCGGCGGCTGGTTCGAAAGAGCCGGGCGACTATGCCTCTCATGTCTTCAACGTGGCCAATGCACCGGGCGAGCCGATCCTGCCGGGTGAATTGGGCAAGGCTCTCGACATCATCGCGGGTGGTGGCGATGTGGACTACCAAGGTGCAACGGGCGTCGAGCTGGTTGAACCGGGCGAAGCCGCCGGCTCCTACGCGGAATACACCGTTGAAGGTGGCGCGCTGAAGGTCGTTGGCTACCGCTAAGCCGTCTTTGGCAACCAACACCAAGCGGCGCGGGAGGTTTCTCGCGCCGCTTCACTATTAAAAGGCGGGCCGGACAACACCGCCACAGGGATACACGATGATCGAGGTGAAAAACCTTCACCGCCATTTCGGCGGTTTCCGAGCCGTTGATGGCGCCACTCTCGAAATCGAGACCGGGTCCATCACCGGACTGGTTGGCCCGAATGGCGCGGGAAAAACCACGCTTTTCAATGTAGTGGCGGGCGTTCTTCCACCGACCTCAGGGCAAGTTTTCATGGCGGGTGAGGACATCACCGGATTGCCGCCGCACACGCTTTTTCACAAAGGGCTGCTCCGCACCTTCCAGATCGCGCATGAGTTCAGCTCCATGTCCTGCCGCGAGAACCTGATGATGGTTCCGGGCGGACAGACGGGTGAAACCCTCTGGAACACATGGTTCGGGCGCAAGCGCATCGCCAACGAAGAACGCGCGCTCAGGGCCAAGGCGGACGAGGTGTTGGAATTCCTGACCATCGAACATCTGGCCGATCACAAGGCGGGTCAGGTCTCGGGTGGTCAGAAGAAGCTGTTGGAACTGGGCCGCACCATGATGGTGGACGCGCGGATCGTCTTTCTGGACGAGGTCGGAGCCGGGGTGAACCGCACCCTGCTCAATACCATCGGTGACGCGATCATCCGGCTCAACAAGGAACGCGGCTACACGTTCTGCATGATCGAACATGACATGGATTTCATCGGACGGCTTTGCGATCCGGTGATCGTCATGGCCGAGGGCAAGGTGTTGTCCAAAGGCACGATCGACGAGATCAAGTCGGACGAGCGCGTGATCGAGGCCTATCTGGGCACCGGTCTCAAGAACAAGGAAGCGGTTGGATGAGTGGTAACCCCTACCAAGACGACCGCGGCAACAAGGACGCGTCGATCACCAATCCGCACGGGGCTGGCACGCTGACCGCGTCGGGCACGCAGGAGCGCGCGATGCCGGGTGGAGATGGGCCGTTCCTGATTGGCGAGAACATGACCGGCGGCTATGGCAAAGCCGGTCCGGACATTCTGCACGGCTGCACCATTGCCGTGGAGAAAGGCGAGATTGCGGTGATCGTCGGCCCCAACGGTGCGGGCAAGTCGACGGCGATGAAGGCGGTCTTTGGCATGCTGGACCTGCGCGAGGGGCGTGTGCTGCTGGATGGCGAGGACATCACCCAACTGACGCCACAGGCGCGGGTGCGCTATGGCATGGGGTTTGTGCCGCAGACCTCGAACATCTTCACGTCGATGACGGTGGAAGAGAACCTCGAAATGGGCGCGTTCATCCGTGAGGATGATTTCCGCGGCACGATGGAGCAGGTCTACGAGCTGTTCCCGATCCTGCGCGACAAGAGGCGCCAGCCTGCGGGCGAACTGTCGGGTGGTCAGCGTCAGCAGGTGGCCGTGGGCCGGGCGCTGATGACCCAGCCCAAGGTGCTGATGCTGGACGAGCCGACGGCGGGTGTGTCTCCCATCGTCATGGACGAACTGTTCGACCGTATCATTGAGGTGGCGCGGACAGGCATTTCGATCCTCATGGTCGAGCAGAACGCGCGGCAGGCGTTGGAGATTGCGGACAAGGGCTATGTGCTGGTGCAGGGTGCGAACGGCTATTCAGGGACCGGCCAAGATTTGCTGGCCGACCCCGATGTGCGCCGGTCGTTCCTGGGAGGATAAGTTGGGCGCCGCGCTGAAGCCCGGCCTACGCGTTTCGCTCCGGGCGCGCGGGATGGAGATGATGGATTTGCGTATTTGGAAAGAGAAGAAGATGCGGGCTTTCAGTGCAGCACTCGGTGTGATCCTTGCGTTCGGTGCATCTGTATCGGCGCAATCCGCCGACACCCTGCCCGCGTGCCGGTCGGACAGTTGGTCTGTCGGACTGGCATCTCTGACCGGGACTGGTCAGGCCGTTCTGCGCATGGACGGGGTGGATGTGGACTTGGTGGCGCAGATCCAGCAGGCCTTTGGAGATCATGCTCTGGTCGCCGTGTCACCAGACGCGGGTCTGGTGCTGAACGTCGTTCTCCGCGCCAGTGGCGATGACCTGATCCGGGTGCAGCCGTTTGGTCAGGAAAGCGCCGAAGAGGTCGCGACATGCGATGACGCATTTATCGAAGCGGTGACGGGAGGCGCGTCGCAATGATGCTGGAACAGACAATGCTGTGGAACGACATGTTCAAGGGGACCGGCTCATGGACTTGTTGAACGGCTTTGTGGCGCTGGCCAATTTCGTTCTGATCCCTGCGATTGCCTATGGCAGCCAGTTGGCGCTGGGCGCCTTGGGCGTGACCCTGATTTACGGCATCCTGCGGTTTTCCAATTTCGCCCACGGCGACACGATGGCGGTTGGCACGATGGTCACGGTGCTGGCCACATGGGGCTTGCAGGCGATGGGTGTCAGCTTTGGCCCCCTGCCCACGGCGCTGCTGGCCATTCCGATAGGCATTCTTGGTGCGACGGCGCTGGTGCTGTTGACGGACAAATATGTTTACAAGTTCTACCGCGCGCAGAAGGCCAAGCCGGTGATCCTCGTGATCGTGTCAATGGGGGTGATGTTCATCTACAATGGCCTGACGCGCATCATCATCGGGCCGGATGATTACCGTTTTGCCGATGGGGAACGCTTCGTGATCTCGGCGCGGACGTTCCGCGACATGACGGGGCTTGAGGAGGGTCTTGCGCTGCGCACGACGCAGGTGATCACGGTGATCACCGCGATTGTGGTGGTGGCCGCACTGTTCTGGTTCCTGAATAAGACGCGCACCGGCAAGTCGATGCGCGCGTTTTCCGACAACGAGGATCTGGCGCTTCTTTCGGGCATCAACCCGGAGCGCGTGGTGCTGGTGACATGGCTGATCGTGGCGTCACTGGCGACAGTGGCGGGCGTGCTTTACGGCCTCGACAAGTCGTTCAAGGCCTTCACCTATTTCCAGCTTCTCTTGCCGATCTTTGCGGCGGCCATCGTCGGAGGCTTGGGCAACCCGCTGGGCGCGATCGCGGGCGGGTTCGTCATCGCGTTCTCGGAAGTGGGGATCACCTATGCCTGGAAGAAGGTGCTGACCTACGTGCTGCCCCCTGCCCTTGAGCCAGACGGCTTGGTGCAGGTCCTCAGCACCGAATACAAGTTCGCGGTCAGCTTTGTGATCCTTGTGATCGTGCTGCTGTTCCGACCGACCGGCCTCTTCCGGGGGAAATCGCTATGAGAACCGTTCTGCTTTTCGCGGCTGTGGCCGGTCTTATTCTGGGGACCGGGTTTCTGCAAAGCTGGAACTCGGCGCTGCTGATCCTGAACATGGGGTTGATCAGCGCGGTGATGGCGCTGGGCGTCAACCTTCAATGGGGTCTGGCGGGGCTATTCAACGTGGGTGTCATGGGCTTTGTGGCACTTGGGGGATTGGCGGTTGTGCTGATCTCCATGCCGCCGGTGAGTGCGGCGTGGCAGGCCGGTGGCGGTGGAATCCTTTTGGGTCTGGTGCTTGGTGCCGCGACCATTGTTGCGGCCGTACTGGTCTGGGCGCGCACATCCGGCAAGCTGCGCGGTTGGGGCACGGCCGGTGTGTTGCTGGTCGGGATGATCATCTACCGCATGGTGCTGGACCCGTCGGTTGAGGCCGTGGAAGCGGTCGATCCGGCGCTGGCGGGCTATCTTGGCGGTCTTGGCCTGCCGGTGCTGCTGGCATGGCCTGTCGGCGGATTGCTGGCCGCAGGTGCGGCTTACGTGATCGGCAAGACAGCACTGGGCCTGCGGTCGGACTACCTGGCGATTGCAACGCTCGGCATTGCCGAGATCGTCATTGCCATCCTCAAGAACGAAGACTGGCTGGCGCGGGGCGTGAAGAATGTGATCGGCCTGCCCCGCCCCGTACCCTACGAAGTCGATTTGCAGAACGATCCGGCCTTCGTGGAGCGTGCCGCTGGTTTCGGGTTGGACGGAACAACTGCCTCGACGATCTATGTGAAGGTCGAATACGGGCTGCTGTTCGCCGCTGTCCTGATCGTGCTTCTGGTGCTGTCTCAGCTTGCTCTGAAAAGCCCTTGGGGCCGGATGATGCGCGCGATCCGCGACAACGAGACCGCCGCCCGCGCGATGGGCAAGGATGTGACTGCCCGGCACTTGCAGGTGTTCGTGCTGGGCTCGGCCATCTGCGGGATTGCGGGCGCGATGATGACCACGCTGGACGGGCAGTTGACCCCGGGCAGCTACCAACCGCTGCGCTATACGTTCCTGATCTGGGTGATGGTGATCGTCGGTGGATCGGGCAACAACCTTGGCGCCGTGTTGGGCGGGTTCCTGATCTGGTTCCTCTGGGTGCAGGTGGAACCGATCGGTCATCTGCTGATGTCGCTGATCACGGCGGGCATGACGGATGGGTCATGGCTCAAGGCGCATCTTCTGGACAGCGTGCAGCATATGCGCCTGCTGACCATGGGGATTATCCTGCTTCTGGTCCTGCGTCTGTACCCAAGGGGGCTGCTTCCGGAGCGCTGATTTTGACCCGCGCCGTATGAGACCTTTCGGCAAGTGACGGCGCGGGCGGAAATCCCTAATCTGGAGGAGCAGGCAGACCATCGCCACGTCTGCCGAAAGGACGACAGAAGAGAGCAGAACAATGCGAGACATTCCCACAGCAGAGCTGACCGCATTGGTCGTGGATGACCACCCCCTGTTCTGTGACGCACTCATGCTCACGCTACGCTCCATCGCCGATTTCTCGGAAATCCAGACAGCGGGAACAATGGATGCCGCCCTCGACAAGGTTGCAGCAGACGCGGATTTCGATCTGATCCTTCTCGATCTGAACCTGCCGGATGTGAACGGACTGGACGGTCTGGTGCGCCTGCGCACGGCGGCACCGAAATCCACGATCCTGATCGTGTCGTCGATGGCCGACAACCGGATGATCAGCCATGCGCTCAAAGCGGGCGCAAACGGATTTGTCCCCAAGCATTCGCAGCGCGCGGTGTTCCGCAAGGCGTTCGATGCGGTGCGTGAGGGGCAATCTTTTGTTCCCGACGGCTATATCGACCCGCAAGGTCAGGACAGCAGCCGCGACGCCCCGGAAGAGGCGCTGTCGCGGTTGGCCTCGTTGACCAATCAACAGGCGCGGATCCTGAACCTGATCTGCGAAGGCAAGCTGAACAAACAGATCGCCTTTGATCTCTCCATCGCGGAAACCACTGTCAAAGCCCATGTCACAGCCATCATGCGGAAGCTTGGAGTGCACAGCCGGACGCAGGCTGTGCTGATTGCGCAAGACGCCCGCTTCAACCGAGTCTTGCCAAGCGACGTGTGATCCTCCTATCATCAGCGATAGCCAACACTTGGGAACCATTGCGTGGAAGGAAGCCGGGAATTTCCTGAGGCCGAACGTTCTGAGACCGACCAAGAGGTGATCGCTGTTGCTCAGGTGCGCTGCGATGACCCCGACTCTGCGGACCAAATAGCCAAACAACTCGGACCGGGACCTTTCGAGCTTGTTTGTCTGTTTGTGTCTCCAGAGGCGGATTTCACAGCGTTGGTGGCCGCAACAGCGCATCTTTTCGGGGATGCGGATGTTCTCGCATGCACAACAGCGGGCGAGATCGGTCGTGCAGGCTACGAAGAGGAGCAGATCATCGCGGTCGCGTTCCGCAAAAAGCACTTCAAAATCCACACCTATGCCATTGAAGACCTTGACAATATTAACGAACAATCCGTCGCCGGCTCGCTGATCGAAGCACGGTTGGCGCTGGCTCACAAAACCCCGGACTGGACATCCGACTTCGCGTTTCTTCTGGTCGATGGGCTCAGTCTTCGCGAAGAGCAACTGACGGCATTCCTGTCCGCCGGTCTGGGGCCGACCCCGCTTTTTGGCGGATCGTCCGGAGACGGAACCCGGTTTGGCCAGACTTGGCTGGCCCGGAACGGCAAGGTGATGCAGAACGCGGCCATCGTTGCGGTCGTGCATTGCGACAGGCCCGTTCGCGTGTTCAGCCTCGACCACCTCGTGCCCACCGAAAAGCGCATGGTGGTCACCTCGGCCTCGCCCGAAGAACGGGTGGTTCATGAGATCAACGCAGAACCCGCCGCATTGGAATACGCGCGATTGCTGGGGCTTGACCCGAACCAGTTGGATCAGTTCACCTTTGCGGAGCATCCAGTCGTCGTACGGCTTGGCGACATCCACCATGTCCGCGCCATCCAGCAGGTTCGCGAAAACCATGATCTTGTGTTCTTTTCAGCGATCAACGAAGGCATGGTTCTGACGCTTGCCACCCATGACGACATCGTGGCCCACCTGGATCACGGGCTGAGCGATCTGGCCAAACAGGACAAACCCGAGTTCATTCTGGGATGTGACTGTATCCTGCGCCGGATCGAGGCGGGACGTTTGCAAAAGACCCGCGCCGTATCGGAAGTGCTGAGCGCGCATAACGTCGTTGGCTTTTCGACCTATGGCGAACAGATTGGCGGCTTGCATGTGAACCAGACCCTGACAGGTGTGGCGATCTACCCACCCACCGGCAACGAGGCGACCCGTGTCCCTGATTGATCCCAGCGACAGTCTTGAACGACAGAACGAAAAGCTGCTCAAGATCGCAGACAGCCTCATGCGACGTGTGGAATACGGCGTAGCCCATTCCGGCGCGGCTTATGCGCAATTCGAACGCGCGGCACTTCTGGAAAAACGGGTGCGCGAGCGGACGCTCGAATTGGAACGCACGCTGGACCTGTTGCACGAGGCTAATGGGCAGCTTGCCCGCGCCAATCAGGAAACCGAGGCCGCGCGGCGCAACCTTGCTGACGCAATCGAGACCATTTCCGAAGGCTTTGCGCTTTTTGATCCGAATGACGACCTTGTCATGTGCAATTCGCGCTTCTGCCGGGACTTTCGCGATACGGCGTCCGATCTGAAGCCCGGTCTTGCTTTTGACAGCTATGTCGACCGGATCAGCAGGTCCGAATACCTGCACCTGCCGGACCAACAGGACCGCAACACCTGGGCCAAGATGCGTCGTCAGCGGCACAAGGACCGGCGGGTCATGTTCAACGTGCAGCTGACCCATGACCGGTGGCTGCAGGTGTCCGAACACCGCACTGCGAACGGCGGGACCGTGGTCCTTCAGACAGACATCACCGACATCATGCGGGTCGAGCGGCAGGAACAAGCCAAGCTGAGAGACAAGCAGACGCGGATGATCCGCGCCACATTGGATCACCTGAATCAGGGGGTCTGCATTTTTGACGAAAACGCGCGGCTGGTGGGCTGGAACCAGAAGCTGGGCAGCCTACTGTCGATCCCGGCGCGGCGATTGCGGATCGGTGCGTCTTTCACCGGGTTGCTGGACGATCTGGACGATACGTTCGAATTTACGCGCGGGATAGATCGCGGATCCTTTCGGCGCTGGGCCACGTCCGATGGGTTGCGCCACCCGGTCTCGTTCGAGGTGCAGAAGGGTGACAGCCTTGTTCTGCAAATCTTCGGGCGCGCCATGCCGGACCGCGGCTTCGTTATTTCCTGCACCGATGTGACAGCCGAACGCGAAGCGGCGCAAAAGCTTTACGAGTTGAACGAGATCCTCGAACAGCGCGTGATGGAGCGCACGTTGGAATTGGAAGATGCCTTAAGTGCGGCTGAGCGGGCCAACGCATCAAAATCGCGCTTTGTCGCAGCGGCAAGCCACGACCTCTTACAACCGCTCTCTGCAGCCAAACTGTTCATGGCCTCCTTGTCCGACAAGATCGAAACACCGAATGAACAGGCGGTTCTGGCCAAGGCGGAAACGGCGCTCGGCGCAGCGGAACAGATCATCGACGCGCTGCTCAACATCTCCAAGCTGGAATCCGACGGGCTGAGCTTTGACATCCGCCCTGTCGCCCTGCGCGAGATTTTCGATCCGCTGCGGGATGAAATGGAAATGCTGGCTGAGAAAAAGGGCCTGATCCTGCGGATCGTCGACAGCTCTCATGTGGTTGAATCCGATCCCGCATATCTGCGGCGGATCGTGCAGAACCTGCTGACCAATGCCATCCGCTACACCGACACCGGGCGGGTGATCGTCGGCGCACGGCGCAATGGCGATTCTGCCCGGATCGAAGTGTGGGACACGGGCCCCGGCATCGCCGAGGAGGATCAGAATTCGATCTTCGAAGAGTTCCGACGCCTCGACACCAAGGCCAGCAACAACGACGGTCTGGGACTCGGCTTGGCCATCGTGGAGCGCGCCTGTGCGCGTCTGGGCCATCCGCTGGGTCTTTGGTCCGAACCGGGGCGCGGGTCGTGCTTCATGCTCAACGTGCCATTGGCACGGCATGCACAGCCGCACATGCCCGTCAAATCGCGCAATGCGTCCGCGATGACCTTGTTGAAATCCGGACTGATCGTGCTTCTGGTAGAAAATGATCCGCAATTGCGCCGCGCGATGTCGATCCTGATCGAAAGCTGGGGCGTCAGCGTGATCGAGAGCGAAAACGCGGAAAGCGCGCTGGAGCTGATGGAAGATCTCCAGATCACTCCTGACGCGCTGCTGCTGGATTACCAGTTGGGGGACGGGGCGTCCGGGACAGAGCTCTTTGAGGAACTGACCCGCAGGCTGGGCCGCCTGCCCTGCGCCATCGTGTCGGCAGAACGGTCACCGCAACTCCGGCAGGAAACCAAGCGGCTTGGACTGGAATTGCTGCTGAAACCCCTCGACCGCACAAAGCTGATCGAGTTCCTGCATTCGGCGGCGCGCGAAATCGCGGTCTGACCCTTATTCGGCGACCTTTTTGCCGGACTTCGCATCCGGCGCAACAAGGTAATCCTTGACACGCTCGGCAATCGTGTCGGGCCAGCGCCGGGTGCGCAGCGCGACAGCTTCGGACAGAACCAGAGTGCCCGTGATGGTAACACGGCTTTCCGCGCCGGTTGTTGCGTTCAATTCCAACCACAAGCTGCTGCGCCGCAATTCGCGGACAGACAACCGCCAAGTCAGACGATCGCCCAAACGGCTGGGGGCCGGGAATTCGGCACTGATGTTCACAAATGGCAAGGACAGACCGTCGCTGCCCTGAATCTGGCTCATCGGCCAATCCAAAGCCTCATCCAGCCAATTTTCGATAACGGTGTGCACCATCTCAAAGTATCGGGGCAGAAAGACGATGCCAGACGGTTCGCAATCGCGAAGCATGACATCGTGGATATATTGATATGCCGGCATTCCGGGGCGTCCTGTCGTCATCTTTTCTGTCCGGGTCAGGCGCAAGGCCAGCTCGGTATTCCACTGTATTCCAGAAATATGATGATCTTTTCAACGTTTTTTGTAGCAACCGCCCAATCGCGCGGCACGACTAAAGTCGTAGACACCCCGCATCGCAGGCGTTTCACCGTGCGATAACGATATCCGCCCGCAATCCCCCCATGGATTCGCTTTCGCCAAGACGCAGAACACCGCCATGCGCCCGCGCGATGTCAGCGGCGATGGCCAGACCCAGCCCGACGCCAGAGCCCTTGTCCTGATTGCGCGCCGGGTCCAGCCGGACGAAGGGGCGCAAGGCTGCGTCGCGCTGGTCGGTGGCGATACCGGGGCCGTCATCCTCGATCCGGATGCGCAGGGACTTGTCGGTCAGCACCACCGAAACCTCGCAACGCGAGCCATAACGTTCCGCGTTACCGATCAGGTTCTCGATGGCGCGGCGCATGGCCATCTGGCGCAGCATCACCTGCCCTGCCCCCGCGATTTCCACCAATCGCACCGGTGTGCCGCTGCGGGCGCAATCATCGACGACGCGCTGCACGAAATCGGGAATGTCGGTAGGTTCAGGCTGCCCGCTATCGGCATTGCCCCGCGCGAAATCAAGAAAGGCGTCAATCAGCTTTTGCATGTCGTCGATGTCACGTGCCAGCAGTTCACTGTCACTTTCGTCGAGCATGGACACCGCCAGCCGCAAGCGCGTCAGAGGCGTGCGCAGGTCATGGCTTATCCCCGACAACATCATCGTACGCTGTTCGATCTGCCGTTCGATCCGTGCGCGCATGTCCAGAAAGGCGTGCCCCGCCGCCCTCACCTCGATCGCGCCGCCCGGAGAATAGGGAACATGCCGCCCGCGACCAAAAGCTTCGGCGGCCTGCGCCAAACGGGTGATCGGGCGCAGCTGGTTGCGCAGGTAGAGATAGGCGATGACCGTCAAAAGCGCCCCGAACACAACCATGTTCACGAGCAATTGGTGCGGGTTGGAGGCCGAGGCACGCTCGCGGGCGAATTCGATCAGTGTCAGCGGA
>NZ_JAEPMO010000092.1 GCF_017643905.1 Marivita sp. | reverse complement strand
TACATGTTCAATGCGTCCACGCGCCTTTGCGATCAACGGCGAAGTTTTCCGCATAGCCCCGGGGGCGGATGTTGGGCTTGCGCTTGTTCGGGGTGAGCTGGATCACCTCGATGCCATGTTCCTTGGCATAGGCCTTGGCCGCCTCCAGTGTATCGAACTTCAGGCGAACCTGGCTTTGCGTGTCGGAGGACGACGTCCACCCCATCAGCGGATCAATCTCGCGCGGGCTGTCGGGCGCGTATTCGAGCACCCAATGGTTGGTTTTCGCGGTGCCAGAGGACATGGCGGTTTTCGACGGCTGATAAATCCGGGCGCGCATAGGTCTCACCTGTTTGATCGTTGCGGCAGGTATGCGCAAAAATAGCCTGACGTGCAAGATGATGATCCTGTCGCAGCACAAAGGGCTGTCAGTGCAAGCAGGGAACCACCGGATCACGAGAAGCGGGGAGCGAGGGGTGGGTGTGTGCCGCTCGAAACCAAATGATGCCAACTGCTTGCAGTTAAAAGGTACTTAATTCGTACAACTTTGAAAGGAAAAAAGCGGACGTCCCGATGGGAAGCCCGCTTTATCAGCACGCAACTGAACTCAAATGCAATAAAAACAGCACCCTAATGGGTCTATGCGACCAAGGTTGCATTTCCAAGGCCAACCCCCCATTTTGTCTTTCCCGAGTGCGGCTGCAGGTCTTGTCGCAGCAACCGATTCCATCAGGTGATCCATGCCCGATACCCAGATTCTGCACGCCCCTGCCCCCGATGTCCGCGCCCGTGAAAAGCTGGAGGGTGGTATCCGGTTTCGGATGAATACGGAATTCGAACCGGCGGGCGACCAGCCCAATGCAATCAAGGAATTGTCGGCAGGCGTTTTGGCGGGTGAACGGGATCAGGTGCTTTTGGGGGCAACGGGCACCGGCAAAACCTTTACCATGGCCAAGGTGATCGAGGAGACGCAGCGCCCGGCGATCATTCTGGCACCGAACAAAACGCTGGCGGCGCAATTGTACGGTGAATTCAAAGGGTTCTTCCCGGACAACGCGGTCGAATATTTCGTCAGCTACTACGACTACTACCAACCCGAAGCCTACGTGCCCCGGTCGGACACCTATATCGAGAAGGAATCCCAGATCAACGAACAGATTGACCGGATGCGCCACTCGGCCACTCGCGCGCTTCTGGAACGGGATGATGTGATCATCGTCGCCTCGGTGTCCTGCATCTACGGTATCGGCTCGGTCGAGACTTACGGCGCCATGACGCAGGATCTGCATGTCGGCAAAAGCTATGACCAGCGCGCTGTGATGGCCGATCTGGTGGCGCAGCAATACCGCCGCAACGATCAGGCGTTTCAGCGCGGGTCGTTCCGCGTGCGGGGGGACAGCCTCGAGATTTTCCCGGCGCATCTTGAGGACCGGGCATGGAAGCTGTCCTTCTTCGGCGACGAGTTGGAAAGCATCACCGAGTTTGACCCGCTGACAGGGGAAAAGACCGACAGTTTCGAGCGCATCCGGATCTATGCCAACAGCCACTACGTGACGCCGAAACCGACGATGCAGCAAGCCATCGTGGGCATCAAGAAAGAGTTGCGGCAGCGGCTTGACCAGCTGGTGAACGAGGGAAAACTGCTTGAAGCGCAGCGGCTGGAGCAGCGGACGAATTTCGATCTGGAGATGCTCGAAGCCACCGGCGTCTGCAACGGGATCGAGAACTATTCGCGCTATCTGACAGGCCGCGCACCGGGCGAACCGCCCCCCACGCTTTTCGAATTCATCCCCGACCATGCCATTGTTTTTGCAGACGAAAGCCATGTCAGCGTTCCGCAGATCGGTGGCATGTATAAGGGCGACTATCGGCGCAAGTTCACGCTCGCCGAACACGGGTTCCGCCTGCCCTCGTGCATGGACAACCGCCCGCTCAAGTTCGAGGAATGGGACGCCATGCGCCCGCAATCCGTGTTCGTGTCCGCGACCCCTGCCAAGTGGGAGATCGAACAGACTGGCGGTGTGTTTACCGAACAGGTGATCCGACCCACGGGCCTTTTGGACCCGATGGTCGAAATCCGTCCGGTCGAAATGCAAGTGGACGATCTGCTGGACGAGATCCGCAAAGTGGCAGCGGGCGGGTACCGCACGCTGGTCACCACCCTGACCAAACGCATGGCCGAGGACCTGACCGAGTACCTGCACGAACAGGGCATCCGCGTGCGCTATATGCACTCGGATATCGACACGATCGAACGGATCGAAATCCTGCGCGACCTCCGCCTTGGGGCGTTCGATGTGCTGATCGGGATCAACCTTCTGCGCGAAGGGTTGGATATTCCCGAATGTGGTCTGGTCGCCATTCTGGATGCGGACAAGGAAGGCTTCCTACGCTCTGAAACCTCGCTGATCCAGACGATCGGGCGTGCGGCGCGGAACGCCGAAGGCCGCGTGATCATGTATGCCGACCGGATCACCGGATCTATGGAGCGGGCGCTGGCCGAAACCGACCGCCGCCGCGCCAAGCAGATCGCCTATAACGAAGAGCACGGCATCACGCCCGCGACGATCAAGAAGAACGTCGATGATATTCTGCAAGGGCTCTACAAAGGCGACGTGGACATGAACCGCGTGACCGCCAAGGTGGACAAACCGCTGGCCGGGGCCAATCTGCAGGCGGTTCTGGACGGGTTTCGTGCGGATATGCGCAAGGCGGCGGAAAACCTCGAATTCGAAGAAGCGGCGCGTCTGCGGGATGAGGTCAAACGATTGGAAGCGGTCGATCTGGCCATCGCCGACGACCCGCTTGCCCGCCAGTCCGCGGTCGAGGCGGCAGCGGAAGCAGCCGTCAAATCGTCGGGTCGGTCGACAGCCGGACGCCCTGGTCAGCGCGGCGGGAATGTGAAGCGGCGGAAGCGGTAAGGCAGATCGGGCAGACGGGCCAGCCTTCTGATCTGTGACCGAAGCAGCGCCATCTCAATCTTGTGACGTGTTTGTTTTGAAAACAAGAATTGCGCGGCATTTCTTGCCGCGCTAGGAGTTTTCTGCTGACGCGCTGCCCATGAAAGATCACGGAACAGGCGGGCGATCTGCTGTCGTCTACCAAAGAGATTCATCTGAATTTTATGCGAAAGTACCTGTCTCGCGCCATCGCCAGTGCCGTTCTGACATGCGCCATTTCTTCCTCAGCTCATGCGCAATACAACATATGGGGCAATGGACTCAGCAACAGGACCACAAATGCTGTAATCCGCATCCTTCAGGGCGATTTCCGCGAATGCGGCGAACTGATCCTGGTCTTTCGCTATGATTGTTATAGCCCAAGCTACCGCAGTGCGGCCGACCGTCTGGATGGGATTTTGGAATATGCACCGGCACAAGACGCCCTTCGTCTTGTCGAAGATCGCATCGCGTCAGTTGTCTCGGCCAATATAGACCGGTCCAGACCGCCACTCAGGCAAGGCGGGCGCGTGTTCAACGCGGTGAAAGAAGAGGCCATTCCGCAGCTTCGGCGCGAAACGCTGCGCGCGATGGACGAAGCGCGGACCATTCTCTTGCGCTCACCGACAGAGGCACAAAGACCGCATTATTCGCGCATAGCTGCGGTCATCGAATCGAACAAAGTCCTTTTGAGGTCGGCTCTTTTGCACATTGAGCCAGCGGCGCGGCGGGTCGCCGGACTGTTCTACCGAATCTGGGCCGGGTGACCGCGCAACTTATGTTGCCGTTTGATTTCAGATAAACGGAACAAATGGCACGCCACAGGCGCTGAGGGCCAACAAGCTCACAATCGCAAACCACACACGCACAACGACTCCATAGGTCAGAACCACCTCTCCGACCTAGGCGAGGACGCATCAGAAGTCGAACAGGTCTTCCAGAAAGCTGCCGCGTTTCTTCTTTTTGCCGTAACCTGTGTCCCCGTAGCCCGTGGTTTGGCCGCGGATGCGTTCCTGTGCGGCAGGCGGCGGCGGAGGTGGTGCCGCATAGGTCGCGCTGCGCTCGATGATTTTGTCCAACTCACCGCGATCCAGCCAGACACCCCGGCATTGCGGGCAGTAATCGCTTTCGACACCCGAGCGTTTGGCGATCACCAGTGCGGTTCTGTCGATGGGACATTTCATTGGGCCATCTCCTTGGGTTTGACCGGCAGGAGATTTGCACTCACTACCGAATATCATTCCCGGTGCGATAGCCCCTCCCAAAGACACTGGCGCAATTCGAACCGTACGCTACCATAGCTTCATGCGTACGGTTCTTGTTGCCCTTGCCCTCTTGGTTGCGCCCCTCCCCGCGATGGCTTGGGAGTTCACGCCCGTGCCGATCTGCACCTTGTTCCATCAGGACCCTGAGGTGGCAGTCATGGTCACTTACGACCCAGCGAGCGGTGAATATGCAATTCACCTGTCGCGTGAGGGCGGATGGCCTGACGCGGCGGTGTTTTCCATGCGCTTCGAAGGGCCGCGCGGGCTGACGATTTCCACCACACAGCATGTGATCGAGACAGAGGACACACGCACACTGACGGTCCGTGACCGGGGGTTCGGGAATGTCCTGAATGGGTTGAACTTCAACCAGCGCGCAGTGGCGGTTCTGGGCGATCTCGAAGTGCCTGTATCGCTGGATGGCGCGGCGCCAGCGGTCGAGGAGTTTCGCGCCTGTCCGACGGATCAGCTTGTCCACTGGCCTTGGGCACGGGCGAAACAGGCGTCCTGAGCACGGCTTGCGGCGTGCCTGCGGACCGGCTTAGAAGACGCCATGACCCGGCTTCCCATTGACCACGTCCTGCCAGAGCTTATCGCGCATCTGCGTGATCGGGGCCGCGCCGTGCTGCAAGCGCCCCCCGGGGCGGGCAAGACCACGCGGGTGCCTCTGGCGATGCTGGACGCGGGGTTGACATCGCAGCGCATCGTCATGCTGGAACCCCGACGTCTGGCGGCGCGGGCCGCAGCCGAGCGGATGGCCGAAACTTTGGGCGAAGCGGCGGGCCAGACCGTCGGCTACCGCGTGCGCGGCGGGTCCAAAGTGTCGGGTCAGACCCGGATCGAGGTCGTGACCGAAGGCATCCTGACGCGGATGATCCAGACCGACCCGGAATTGTCCGGCATCGGCGCGGTAATCTTCGATGAATTCCATGAGAGGTCTTTGAACGCCGATCTGGGCTTGGCACTGTGTCTCGAAATCACCAGCGCCTTGCGGGATGACCTGATCCTTGTGGCGATGTCGGCGACGCTGGACGCAGAGCCAGTCGCACGTTTGATGGACGCGCCCATCGTGACGTCGGAAGGACGCAGCTATCCCGTCGAAACCCGCTGGCTCGACAAACCCGTGGGCAAAACCGTGCGGTTCGAAACCGCGATGGCGGACCTGATCCAGACCGCCGCACGGGACTGTTCGGGGGGCATTCTTGCCTTTCTGCCGGGTGAGGGCGAAATCCGCCGGGTGCAGACCGCGCTGGAGGGTCGGTTGCCCAAGGGTTGCACCATCCGCCCCCTGTTCGGCGCGATGCCCTTCAAGGCGCAGCAAGACGCGATCCGTCCGGAAACAGCAGACCGCAAGGTGGTGCTCGCCACGTCGATTGCAGAGACATCCCTGACCATCGAGGACATTCGCGTCGTGGTCGATGGTGGCCTGGCGCGGCGGTCGCGGTTCGACCCGGGATCGGGCATGTCGCGGCTGGTGACCGAGAAGGTCACCAAGGCCGAGGCGACACAGCGGGCCGGGCGGGCCGGACGAGTGACAGACGGCGTGGCGTACCGCTTGTGGACCAAGGGCGAGGATGGGGCACTTGCGGCTTTTCCCCCTGCCGAAATCGAAGCGACCGACCTTGCAGGCCTCGCGCTCGAGCTGGCACTGTGGGGGGCACAGCCCGGCGAGTTGCCTTTCCTGACGACCCCACCCGAGGGTGCCTTTGCCGAGGCACAAGCGCTTCTGCGACTGCTGGGCGCCTTGGACCCGCAGAACCGCATCACCGATCACGGGCGCATATTGGCGGCCTTACCCCTGCATCCGCGATTGGCCCATATGGTTGCCGTCGCGGGACCGGGCGCGGCCCCATTGGCGGCGTTGCTGGCGGACCGCGATCCGGTGCAGGGCGGCGGTGTCGATCTTGCCCTGCGGATCGAGGCGCTACGCGACCCAAAGCGGTTTGCAGAGCGGCGCAATGCCATGCTCAACCGGGACGCATTGGACCGCATCCGCATCGAGGCAAAGCGGTTGGAGCGCGTGGCCCCCAAAGCCAAGGGCGATCCGTTAGGGATCGCCGAGATGGCTGCCCTCGCCTACCCTGATCGCATTGGCTTGCGGCGCAAGGGCGATGACCCGCGCTACCAGCTGTCTGGCGGCAAAGGCGCCGTGATGGAGAGCGGCGACGCCCTGGCCGGAGCCCGGCTGATCGTCGCCACCGACCTTGATGGCAACCCGCGCGAGGCGCGCATCCGACAGGCCATCCAGATCAGTGAAAGCGCGATCCGGGCGTTGTTCGCGGATCAGATCCGTTGGGTAGACCTGTGCGAATGGTCCAAGCGCGACCGCCGCGTTGTGGCCCGTCAGCAGGAAAAGCTGGGTGCCATCGCGCTGGATGACCGGGTTTGGAAGGACGCGACGGCAGAGCTGATTGCGACGGCGATGCTGGACGGTGTCCGCGACTTGGGTCTGACCCCTGCCATGAGCGATGCCGCGCGCCGGTTTACCGCCCGCGTTGCCCTGGCCCGCGATACCGGACTGACCCTGCCCGACATGTCCGATCCCGCCCTGATGGACAGTCTTGAAGACTGGCTGCTTCCCCATCTTGGCGGTGTGCGGAGCGCCGATGACTGGAAACGGTTCGATCTTCTGCCAGCCCTTCGCGCGATGCTCGATTGGGGGCAGATGCAGGATTTGGATCGGCTGGTGCCCGGCAAGTTCACAACTCCCTTGGGGCGTGAGATCCCGATCGACTATTCCGGTGAGCACCCCGAAATTTCCCTGCGGCTGCAGGAATTGTTCGGCCAGAAAACCCATCCTTGTGTGGGAAAGACCCCGCTGCGCGTGACGCTGCTGTCCCCGGCGCAACGACCAGTGCAGACAACGCTTGATCTGCCCGGGTTTTGGGCCGGCTCCTACGAGGACGTGCGCAAGGACATGCGTGCGGCCTATCCGAAACACCCGTGGCCTGAAGACCCCACACAGGCCGACCCGACCTTGCGGGCCAAGCGCAGGCACGAAAGCTAACGGCGTCGGGCACGCCCGCTGAACGCCATGCTTGCCGAAACGCTGGATTCACCGTACATGCCGCTCATGCTTGATGATGCCGACGACATACACCCGCTGTTCTACGGTGCGCCCAAAACCACCGAGTTCAAGAAGCTGCGCAAGCGCATCGTGCAGAACGTGCGCGAGGCGATCGAGCATTATGGCATGGTTGGCCGAGACCCGGCGAAAACACCGAAATGGCTGGTGTGCCTGTCTGGCGGGAAAGACAGCTATACGCTTCTTGCGGTGCTTTATGAGTTAAAATGGCGCGGGCTTTTGCCGGTCGATCTGCTGGCGTGCAATCTTGATCAGGGGCAGCCCGGCTTTCCGGCGACGGTCTTGCCGGAATTTCTGGAAAAGATGGGGGTTCCGCACCGCATCGAATATCAGGACACCTATTCCATCGTAGTCGACAAGGTTCCGCAGGGGCGAATTTATTGCGCGCTCTGTTCGCGCTTGCGGCGTGGGAACCTTTATCGCATCGCCCGTGAAGAAGGATGTGATGCTGTGGCGCTGGGTCATCATCGCGACGACATTCTCGAGACCTTTTTCATGAACCTGTTTCACGGTGGGCGCCTTGCCACGATGCCGCCGAAACTGGTCAATGAAGACGGCGATCTGTTCGTCTACCGCCCTTTGGCGCATGTGGCCGAGGCCGATTGCGAGAAATTTGCCAAGGCGATGAATTATCCGATCATCCCCTGCGACCTGTGTGGCAGCCAGGACGGGCTGCAGCGACAGCAAGTCAAAGCCATCCTTGACGGATGGGAAAAGAACAGCCCCGGACGGCGATAGGTGATTTTCCGCGCTCTGACGAATGCGCGACCGTCCCATTTGCTGGACAGCGAACTCTTTGATTTCAAAGGGCTGACAACGCAAGGGCGCGACGAAAGCGACAATTCTCAGGATATTCCTGACCTGCGTTAAGCGTTCAATTAACCTGGCTGCGCGAAACTGCCCGAAACAGAATTTGGGGCAAGGCCGCGATGCGACGTCTTTTGGATCTTCCCGACCTGCGGCAGAAGCTTGCCAAGGGCCTGACCGGGCCTCAGATGCTGGCCTTCCTGCCTGCCCTTTGCCTGTCTGCCTATTGGATTGGGGGCGAAGTCCCCCTTGTCTTGTGCGCTTTGGCGACGCCGTTGGTATACGCGGTGTTCGGCGGTTTTGGCGGATGGTCCAGCGCCGCACAAACCGACGCAGCGCGCGCACCAGATGTGAACAGGGTGGCGCAGGAATTCCTTAAGATCGCGCAACATACAGGCCAGACGACCGCATGTTTCAAGATCACCATTCCCGAGCTTGATCAGATTGCACACTGCTTTGGCGCAAACATTGCGGGCGAGTCGCGGGATCTGATCGCAGCACGGCTTCGCACGTCGCTGCGGGCATCTGACTACGTGTTCCGGTCGGAAGGAACGCAGTTCACTGTTCTCATCTCGCCGGGGTTCCGTCTGAGGCTCGACAATCTTATCGACTTGGGGAAACGCTTGCGCGAGGCGGCGGAAACATCGCTTGTGCTGGACGGCACGACACACACCTTGACTGCATGCATCGGGATCGCGTCATCGCTGAACTTCGGCCGGAACGTGACCGCAAACGTCTGGCTGCAATCTGCAACCGATGCCATGGACGAAGCGGTGATGGCCGGGGCCAGCACGACACGCCTTTGGTCCGACCGGCTCGCGCGCAGGAACCGGTCGCGGCATGCCCTGCGGCAGGACATCGAAACCGCGTTGGACGAGGGTGCCATCCAGGCGTATTTTCAACCCCAGATCAGCGTCAGAACTGGCGACGTCAGCGGGATGGAAGCCTTTGCGCGGTGGCTTCACCCGACGCGCGGCGTTCTGCCAGCGGCAGAGTTTTTGCCCGCCGCGACGGACAGTCGCCAGATGGTGCGGCTTGGCCGGTCCATCTTTTTGCAGGCAGTCACGGCCCTGCACCACTGGGACGAATCCGGGTTCAATGTCGGGACCATGAGCGTGAACCTTTCGGAAGAAGAGTTGCGCGACCCCGAACTTCCCGGCCGCATTGCCAGCGACTTGGACCGATGCGGAATCCCGGCGCACCGATTGGTGTTCGACATTCCGGAAACGCATCTGAGCAAGGCGGCTGATGACATGATCCGGCGCAACCTCGTGTCGCTGGCAAGGCTTGGCTGCGGGCTTGACCTTGAGGGGTTCGGCTTGGGTGGATGCAGCATCACTGTCGTACAACAGCTCCCGGTCACGCGCCTTAAACTGGACAAGAGCCTAGTTCACGGAGCGGCGGCATCCGAGGACCGAACGCGCGCGTTGCATGCGGTTCTTGCCATCAGTGAACGCCTCGATCTGCCGACTGTCGCTGCCGGTGTCGAAACGGTCGAAGACGACAGCCTGTTGCGCGACCTGGGCTGTGCCCACGCGCAAGGTTTCCTGTACGCGCCCCCGTCCAGTGCAGCCGACACCAAGATCTGGCTGGAAGGTCGACAAGCCCTGAAAACACCTCGCACCGGTGCGAAGATCAGGCACATCAGGTGACAGGCAAAATCGCGGGTTCCACCGCATCCGAATGGGCTGAACAATTGCCGCACCGTACGGGTCATTCCTGTGAATCCGCTTGACGTTCAGGCATAGTGCCTGTTGAACGCAGCGATAATCCAAAAACCACAGGCGGCGGCCCCATGGACGATCAGAACAAGAACCTTCTTATCGCAACAGCGCTCAGCTTTGCGGTTATTCTGGTATGGTTTGTCTTGTTTCCGCCACCCGAACCGACTGTCAATCCAGACAGCGCAGTGCCAGACGCAACCCCGTCAATCGCCGCCACACCGGACGCAGCGCCCGGAAGCACCGCGGGGATCAACCAGACAGGCCCCGCCGCAGTCGCAGATGCCCCGCGTGTGGCAATCGAAACCGACCGCGTGATGGGTTCCATCTCGCTGGTTGGCGGTCGGATCGACGACCTGTCGCTCAAAAACTACCGCGTCACCGTCGAAGAGGACGCGGATGTCGTTCACCTGCTCAACCCGGTTGGGTCGGATCGCCCGTATTATGCCCTCTTTGGCTGGGCACCGGGCGGTGGGCTGACCATTGACGATGTGCCAAGCGTCACAACCAATTGGACTCTGGAAGAGGGTGAAACCCTGACACCAGACACCCCGATCACACTGCGCTGGGACAGCCCGAACGGTTCAATTTTCCGCCGCATCATCGAAATCGATGACGACTTCATGTTCACCGTGACACAGTCTGTCGAAAACGCCAGCAACAGTGCGCTGACGATGGCACCCTACGGCCTGATTGCCCGGCATGGTGAGCCCTCAGACCTCAAGAATTTCTTCATTCTCCACGAAGGCGTGGTGGCTATGGCGGACGGCACACTTGCCGAGATCGACTACACGGACATGGTCGATTTCCCCGTCGTGCCCACCGAAGGGGCACGCGCCGAGGTTACCCAAGTCACCGAGAACGGCTGGATCGGCTTTACCGACCACTATTGGATGACCACAATCATCCCCGAGAACGGCACGCCGTTCCGGCAGGTGGCCAAATACAGCGATGCCAGCAACATCTACCAGACCGAAGCGGTGCAGCCGACCGTGACGATCGCTCCGGGCGAAACACGCGAAGTGTCAACGCAGTTGTTCGCCGGTGCCAAGGAATGGGAAACCATCCGCGAGTATCAGAACCGCGGCGTCGACCGTTTCATCGACAGCATCGACTGGGGCTGGTTCTTTTTCCTCACCAAGCCGATTTTCTGGCTGCTGCATAACCTGAACCTGCTGATCGGCAACATGGGCTGGGCCATTATCGGCCTGACACTAATCATCAAGGCGGCGCTCTTCCCGCTGGCATACAAATCCTATGTCTCGATGGCGAAGATGAAAGAGCTTCAGCCCGAGATGGAAAAGATCAAGGAGCGGGCTGGCGACGACCGTCAGAAGCTTCAGCAGGAGATGATGGAGCTTTATAAGAAGGAAAAGGTGAACCCGGCCTCTGGCTGTTTGCCGATCCTGTTGCAGATCCCGATCTTCTTCTCGCTCTACAAGGTGATCTTCGTCACGCTGGAACTGCGTCACGCCCCATGGCTTGGCCCGTTCCAGGATCTGTCGGCACCTGATCCCACCTCGATCATGAACCTGTTCGGCTTGCTACCCTGGGCCGCACCGACACCCGGATCGCTGCTGGCGCTGATCTTTATCGGTATCCTGCCGCTGCTTCTGGGTATCTCGATGTGGTTGCAGCAAAAGCTGAACCCGGCACCCACGGACGCAACACAGGCGATGAGCTGGGCAGGGAGGAGAGGGGGGGGGGGGTTCAGGCTGGGTGGCTTCGCAAGCGGGCTGGTCGTGTACTGGATCGCGAACAACACGATCACCTTCGTGCAGCAATATCTGATCATGCGCTCGCAGGGATATAAGCCGGACGTGTTCGGCAACATCAAATCCAGCGTCAAGCGCAACGCGAAAACGGGTCAGAAATGACCGCAACCGTCACCGAGATCTGGCGGCACCCGATCAAGAGCCATGGCCGGGAAAAACTGGAGTCGGTGACGATTGCCGCCGGAGGAACGATCCCGTTCGACCGGCTTTGGGCGGTCGCGCATGAACGGTCGCAGGCCGATGGATCGGAATGGGTGAGCTGCGGGCATTTCTGCCGGGTGGCCAAGCTTCCGAGCCTGATGGCGATCAGCGCCGCATTCAACGAAGCAACCGGCCGGATCACACTCCGCCATCCAGACGTGGCCGACATCACCTTCGAACCGGACACCGACGGCGCCGCTTTTCTGGACTGGGTCAATGCGCTGGCCCCCGACGACACGTTGCGCCCCGCGCGGCTGGTCAAGGCGCAGGCGCAGGCATTTACGGACAGCGATTTTCCAAGCGTCACCTTGTGTAACCACGCATCGCACCGGGCGGTCGAGCAGCGCGTGGGCAATCCACTGTCGCATCTGCGGTGGCGTGGAAACATCTGGATCGATGGTCTTGCCCCATGGGAAGAGTTCGATTGGGACGGGCGCGATATCCGGATTGGCGAAACGATCCTCCGAGTGCGGGAACGGACGGATCGCTGCAAGTCGACGCACAGCAACCCGGACACGGGAAAGCGGGATGCCGACGTTCTGAGCGCGCTTGGCAGCTGGGGACATCAGGATTTTTCGGTGCGGGCCGAGGTGATCCAGGGCGGCGCGATCCGGACCGGCGACGAGGTGGCCCGTGTCTGAAATGAAACTGCCCTTCCCGCTTGCCGAAGAACCGGATGATCTAAGCCGCGAGGTCGGGCGCAAACTGTTCGCGGGTGAGGTCGAGTTCCTAAAGGGCGTCGTGGCAATGTCAGGCCTGCCGCCCGATGATCGGATCGAGGTTTGCTTTGCGGGGCGGTCGAATGTCGGGAAATCGTCTCTGATCAATGCGATCACGGGCCGCAAGGCTTTGGCGCGCGCGTCAAACACACCGGGTCGTACGCAGGAAATCAACTATTTCACGTTGGGCGATGAACGCTACCTCGTCGACCTTCCGGGCTATGGCTATGCCAACGCGCCGGTGGCGGTTGTCGAAAAATGGCAAGCTTTGCTCAAGCAATACCTGTCGGGCCGCGCCAGCCTGCGGCGTGCTTTCGTGCTGGTCGACAGCCGGCATGGAATCAAGCCCGTGGATGAAGAGATCATGACGCTTCTGGACAGAAGCGCGGTGACCTTCCAGGTGGTGCTGACGAAAGCCGACAAGATCAAACCGTCGGAGTATGACCGGCTTCTGGATCAGGTGCGTGGCAAGTTGTCAAAACACCCTGCGGCCTATCCCGAACTGGTGCTGACCAGCAGCGACAAGGGCGATGGCATTGCCACCTTGCGCAGCATCATTGCCGGGATCGGCTAACCGCCGCAAAACGGCTTGCCTCTGCGATAACCATGTCGCACACAGGATGAGCGCCGGGCATGGGTCCGGTATGGATCGAGACCAAAGATGAAACCCAGAGATATGAACCACGACTGGATCGCCACTGCCCGTACTCTTTCCGAGGCCCTGCCCTTCATGCAGCGCTATGCCGGGTCCATTGTTGTCGTCAAATTCGGCGGCAATGCGATGGGCGACGAGGACGCAATGGCGGAATTCGCGCGTGACATCGTTCTGATGCGGCAGGTCGGGATCAACCCGATTGTCGTGCATGGCGGTGGACCGATGATCAACGACATGCTCAACAAGCTGGGGATCAAATCGGAATTCGTGCGCGGCAAACGCGTGACCGACAAGGCGACGGTCGAAGTGGTCGAGATGGTTCTGACGGGGCTTGTGAACAAGCGCATCGTTCAGGCGATCATGGATGAAGGCGGGCGGGCTGTCGGGTTGTCCGGCAAAGACGACGACCTTATGGTGTGCGAAGCGGATGATCCTGAACTTGGTTTCGTGGGCCGCCCGGTCGAGATGAACCCGCAGGTGTTGCGCGACCTGTTCAAGGCGGGGATCATTCCCGTTGTTGCGCCTGTCGCGACAGGCATGAACCCCAACGAGACCTTCAATGTAAACGGGGACACCGCGGCTGGCGCGATTGCCGGCGCCCTCAAGGCGGATCGCCTGTTGCTGCTGACCGACGTGAGCGGCGTGAAGGATGCCAATGGCAACGTCGTCACCGCCATGACCCCTGAAGAGGTCAGCGCGATGATCGAGGTCGGCACGATTGCCGGCGGGATGATTCCGAAGACGGAGACTGCGTTGAAGGCCATCGAAGAGGGTGTGCGCGCCGTGGTCATCCTTGACGGACGCGTGCCGAATGCCTGTCTACTCGAACTCTTTACCGAACATGGCGCCGGGTCGCTGATCCGTCCAAAGCGGTGACACTGGACGCGCTGGAGTCCTCTGCCCGGGCGGTCGGTCTGACCCTTCGTGGTTCGTTTCATCCATTGCCAGAAGATGACGTTCCCACGGGCACGCAGACCCTTGTCCTGCTAGGCCCAGACGAACCCGCGTTCTGGAGCGTCTTTACAGCGTCGTCTGAGTACAACGACGGTCTGCCGCATCCGCTTGACCGGTGGTCGAAACGGGTGACGGCTTTGATCGCAGCCGATCACGAGGCCACGGTGATCTTTCCCTATGACGGGCCACCCTATGCGCCTTTTCTGCGGTGGGCTGAGCGGAGCGAAGCAAGCTGGCAGTCACCGGTTGGATTGCTTGTCCATCAGTCGGCGGGTCTGTTCATCAGTTATCGGGCGGCCCTCGCCCTGCCGATGCGTCTTTCCCTGCCCGCCCGTGGCCAAAAACCCTGCCTGTCGTGTGACACACGCCCCTGCGAGACCGCCTGTCCGGTGGGCGCTCTTGCGCCGGGTCGGGAGTACAATGTCCCGGCATGCATGGCGCATATTCGGTCACCCGATGGCGTGGCCTGCCGCGAGGGATGCATTGTGCGGCGGGCATGCCCGGTCTCTGACCAGTTTGGTCGCCTGAGGGAACAATCCGCTTTCCACATGCGCGCCTTTTTGGGAGAGTAACGCGCACTCAACGAAAGGCTTGGCGTTCGTGAAACGACTTATCCTCATGCGTCACGCCAAGTCTGACTGGTCTGCCTCGGGCGATGATCACAGCCGACCCTTGAATGCGCGTGGTCGGGACAGTGCTCCGGCGATGGGGCGTTGGCTCAAGGAACACGGCTGGCTGCCTGACGAGGTTCTGTGCTCGACGGCGACGCGCACCCGCCAGACCCTCGCGTTGCTGGGCCTGCCAGAGGTGCCAACCCGGTTCGAACGCGCGCTTTACCTTGCCGAGGCGGATGAGATCATCGAGACCCTGCGCTGCGCATCCAGCGACACGGTTCTGCTTCTTGGTCACAATTACGGGATTGCGGAATGCGCCAATGCATTGGTTGAAGACCCGCCAGACCACCCGCGATTTGCCGATTATCCGACCTGCGCGACCTGCCTGATCCAGTTCAACGTCACGGAGTGGTCCGACATCCGCGAAGGCACCGGCACATGCCTTGGCTTTGCCATTCCACGCGAAGTGATCGCGGCAGGCGAAGCGGACTGAGCGTCTTCCAATAAAAAACGCTCCGGACGATGTCCGGAGCGTCTTGGTCACTTTGGACGCGATTTGTCAGTGACCCAGAATCTGGCTCAGGAACAATTTGGTCCGCTCGTTCTTTGGATTGTTGAAGAACCCTTCCGGTTCGTTTTGTTCCACGATCTGGCCCGCGTCCATGAAGATCACGCGGTTGGCGACCTGACGGGCAAAGCCCATCTCGTGGGTCACGCAGAGCATGGTCATGCCCTCTTCCGCCAGCTCAACCATCGTGTCGAGCACTTCCTTGATCATCTCCGGGTCGAGCGCAGAAGTGGGTTCGTCGAAGAGCATGATGCGGGGGCGCATGCAGAGCGACCGGGCAATCGCCACACGCTGCTGCTGACCACCCGACAATTGGCCGGGGTACTTGTTGGCCTGCTCGGGGATCTTGACCTTCTCGAGGAAGTGCATCGCCGTCTGTTCGGCCTCGCGCTTGGGGATCTTGCGCACCCAGATCGGCGCCAGAGTACAGTTTTCGAGAATGGTCAGATGCGGGAACAGATTGAAGTGCTGGAACACCATCCCGACCTCGGAGCGGATCGTGTCGATGTTCTTGATGTCAGAGGACAGAAGGGTTCCGTCCACGGTGATCGAGCCCTTCTGGTGCTCTTCCAGCGCGTTGATGCACCGGATCAACGTCGACTTGCCCGAACCCGACGGACCGGCGATGACGATCCGTTCGCCACGGTAGACGGTCAGGTCTATGTCCCGCAGAACGTGGAACGTCCCGTACCACTTGTTCATCTTCTGGATTTGAATTGCCACCTCATCCGAGACAGCCATCGGTGCATTTGCAGTTTCAGCCATGGATTGGCCTCCTGTTTTTTGCCCAGCCGCGTGCGCGGTTCGTGGGCCTTATCGGTGATCGGTGGCGAGTTGGCGCTCGAGCCACTGTGAATATTTCGAGATGCTGAAGCAGACGATGAAGAACACGAAGACTGCAAAGCCCCAGAGTTCCCAATAGACGCCGTTCCATTCGGTGGACGCGAGGATCGGTCCGCGGATCATCCCCACGAGATCGAACATCGAAATCACCGACACCAGCGTCGTGTCCTTGAACAGCCCCACCGCCACGTTCACGATGCCCGGGATCGAGATCTTGAGCGCTTGCGGCAGAATGATCAGGCGCATCGACTGGGCGTAGTCGAGTCCCAGACTGTCTGCGGCTTCGTACTGACCGCGCGGCAGCGCTGCCAGACCACCCCGGATCACCTCGGCGATATAAGCGGCCGAGAACATGGTGATCATGATGATCACACGCAGCACGAGGTCGATGTTCGAGCCCGGCGGGAAGAAGTAGGCCAGCACAACGTTTGCCACGAAAAGCAAGGTGATGAGCGGCACGCCCCGGATGAACTCGATGAAGATCACGCAGATCCACTTGATGATCGGCATGGAGGATTGGCGTCCCAATGCGAGCATGATGCCCAGCGGCAAGGACAGCGACACGCAGACCGTGCCGAGGATCATGTTCAGCATGAAGCCGCCAAGATCACGGGACGGGATCGCGTGAAGGGCCATCACGTCGGGCATGGATGCGGGGATGATACCGCCGGCCCAGATCACAACCACCGTCGCGACCAGTCCCGCCAGCATGCCCATCGCAAAGCTTTGTCGTTCGAACTGCTTGAACGCGAAATAGCCTGCAATCAGCCCGACCATCACCATCAAAGGCGTCAGCAAGGTGCCGCCCCAGATCAGCCAGAACGCAAGGAACGGATAGATGGCTGTGAACACCAAGAGCTGGCGCGGTGCCTTGGGATAAAGAACCGGCGCGATTGCGACGATCAGCAGAAAGAACGCCAGTGTTGGCCGCCAATACGCCTCGGTCGGATAGGTGAACCCGAACAGAAGCTGGTTCCAGCGCTCTGTCAAAACCGAGAAACAGGCGCCCGTCATACCGTCGAGCATGTCGCGGCATTCGGCGAGCGAACTGGTGTTCCAGATGCCATTGGCGAACCACGGCCATGCGCCCGAGACGATGACGTAAATGAAGTAGATCGACAGGATCGTCAGGATCGAATTGAACCACCCTTTGAAGAGGTTTTCACGCACCCATTTGACCACCCCAGCCTCGGAGGCGGGCGGCGGTTGTTCAGGCAGCATAGTTGTGCGGACGAAGGCAACGGAATGAGCATGTGTATCTGACATCTCAGCGCTCCTTCAGCTTAACGGCATTGTTGTAGACGTTCATGATCGCCGAGATCGCAAGCGAGATGGCGAGATAGAACAGCATGAGCAGGAAGATCGCCTCGATCGCGCGGCCTGTCTGGTTGAGCGTGATGCCCCCCAATGTGCCGGTCAGATCCATGTACCCGACCGCAATCGCCAGAGACGAGTTCTTGGTCAGGTTCAGGTACTGAGAAATCAGCGGCGGAATAATCACGCGCAAGGCTTGCGGCAGCACCACAAGGTTCATGATCCGGCCCGGACGCAGGCCCAGCGATGCCGCTGCTTCGGTCTGGCCCTTACTGACGGCAAGAATGCCGGCGCGGACGTTTTCCGCGATGAAGGCTGCGGTGTAGATCGACAGAGCGAACCAGAGCGCAATCAGGGAGTTGCGCATGAAAATGCCGCCTTGGAAGTTGAAGCCCTGCAGCGACGGCAGATCCAGTGTGATCGGGCGCCCCATGATGAAGAATGCCAGGATGGCCGGAACGAAGAAGATGACCACGGATGGCCAGAGTGTCGGGATCAGCTGGCCCCGGTCATAGAGCGCTTTTTTGGCGTAGTTGCGGAACGCGAAAATCCCGACGATTGATGCAAGGAAGCCGGCAACGACAACACCGGAGCCGGGACCGAACACAGGAGCTGGGGCGTAGAATCCACGGCCTGTAAACGCGAATGCGCCAAACACCATGGAGGCGGTGGCGTCTTCGCCGCGGAAATCGCGCGGTTGCGGCAGAACGGCGATAAAGACCGCCATGATGATCAGAATCCAGATCAGAACCGGCACGTTCCGGAAAATCTCGACATAGATCGACATGAGTTGGCGCACGAGCCAGTTGTCGCTGAGCCTGAGAACACCGACCGCAACACCGATCACCGTCGCCATGATACAACCGAGGAACGCGACCAGCAGCGTGTTGAGCACGCCGACAACCGCAGCGCGCCAGTGGGTAGACTGGCTCGTATAGTCGATCAGGGTCTGGTTGATGTCATAGCCTGCCGGTTCACCTAGAAATTTGTAGGAGATGTTCAGACCTGCCGATTGCAGGTTGGCCAGCAGATTGTAGCCCAGATAGGCAAAGGCCAGGATGAGCAGGATCAGAGCGATGAATTGAAACGTATAGGACCGATAACGCGTGTCGTTGATCAGCATGGATAGCTGAAACGACCCCGACGGTGGGTCTGAAATCGTGGACATTTTTTTATCCCTGGTTTTCCGGATTTTCCTGGCGGCGCTTGTCGCGCTCTGGTGCCTGATCCGAAGGCTTTTTTGTTTGATTTGAAAAAGGGCGCGAAGTTATTCGCGCCCTTTTCCGTAGTCAGTGCTTTAGCGGAACGGCGGCGTGTAGAGCAGACCGCCTTCGGTCCACAGCGCGTTCAGGCCGCGCGCCAGACCGATCGGCGTGTTCTCACCGATGTTCTTTTCAAACAGTTCACCGTAGTTGC
>NZ_JAEPMO010000072.1 GCF_017643905.1 Marivita sp. | reverse complement strand
GCAGTTCGCAGATGCGATCCTGAGGTTCTTTCGGGAGACCCTGCCCAACCAGTGGGAAACCTTCCGAAACCAAGTGTCAGATAGCTTCAGGGTCGTCACTCACGAAAAATTTCGGGTTCTGGGGTAAGCGCGGTATAATGAAATTTAGATGCCCTCCCTATCAAAAGATACTTGTGAAACGCGCGCGAATTACGGCTATTTTGGTCGGTGACGCTCTTGTTCGGGGCTTGCAGGATGACCGGGCCTGAAGGGGTCGAAACCGTCTGCGGACACTGCAAACCGCGTCATCCAGACCGGCTTGGCGTAACCCTTTCTTGACAAGCGTGCCACAGCGGGCAACTGAACGAAGTGGGGTGCAGATGGCGGTGCCGTCCGGTCCCAAAGGTCATCGTGCAGGCGGACACATGGAAACCGATTATGCGATCGTCGGAGGCGGAGTTGTCGGCCTTTCAATAGCCTGGGGGCTACTCCGACGCGGACGCACCGTGACGGTTATTGATGGCGAGGACGGGTCGATCCGCGCAAGCCGGGGCAATTTCGGTCTGATCTGGGTTCAATCCAAGGGCCTGAAGCAACCCCGCTATGCCCAATGGTCGCAACGCTCCGCCGCGATCTGGGCAGAGTTCGCGAACGAGCTTGGTGACAACACCGGGACAGACGTAGCGCTGGAACAAAAGGGCGGTTATGACCTGCATTTCTCGGAAGAGACCTTGCAGGCGACGGTTGCGCAATACGAGACGCTCAAACAGCAGCTTGACGGCAACTACCCGTTCGACGTTTTGGGCCATAATGCGCTGCGCAAGGAAGAGCCGCATATCGGACCCAAGGTAGTGGGTGCGATCCTGCACCATCAGGACGGCCATGCGAACCCGCTCAGACTGTTGATGGCGCTGGCGGCGGATGTCCGGCGCATGGGCGCGCGCGTGCTGACCGGAAAGACGGTCACCGATGTCGCCAAACCCGATGCATTCCGGGTGACCTGTGCAGATGGAACAGTGGTGAGTGCGGCGAAAGTCGTCCTCGCGGCGGGCCTTGGTACGGCACAGCTAGGCCCGAAACTGGGGTTCAAAGCGCCGGTGCGCCCACAGCGGGGGCAAGTCCTGATCACGGAAAAGATGCCCAAGCTGATCAACCGTCCGTCAATCTATGCCCGGCAGGTCAATGAAGGCGGTATCCAGATCGGCGCGACGAATGAAGAGGTGGGCACGGATGACCGGGTCACACAGCGCGGGTTGTCCGGCCTCGCAGCCGATGCCATCGCCGCCTATCCGGCACTGGCAAAGGCGCAACTTGTGCGGTCTTGGGGTGCGCTTCGCGTGATGTCGCCCGATGGGTTGCCGATTTACGAGCAAAGCGCCGACATGCCCGGCGCCTATTTGGTGACGTGTCACAGCGGCATCACGCTTTCCGCCGCCCATGCGCGGCTCTTGCCGGACTGGCTTGAAGGCACAGCCGCCGCGCCCGATCTGGAGGTGTTCAGTGAAGCCCGCTTCGCCGTTTCTTGAACTAGACGATGCATCGCGCGTCGATGTCGTGTTCGATGGCATGCCCCTGCGTTTGTCCGATGGCGCGAACCTTGCCGCAGCGTTGCTAGCGGCTGGAGTTTCAGTCTTTCGGGAAACTCCCGTGTCAGGGGCACCCCGTGCGCCGTTCTGCATGATGGGGGCCTGTTTCGACTGTCTGGTCGAAATCGACGGTGTCGTCCGGCAGGCCTGTATGGTCGATGTGTCTGACGGGTTGATCGTTCGGAAACCGCTCAGCGGGGAGGTGCTCGATGAAACGGTATGATCTCGCCGTTATCGGGGCGGGTCCCGCAGGGATGGCCACTGCTGCCGACGCCGCAGGTTTTGGTCTTCGCGTCGCTTTGCTTGACGAACAGCCACGTGCCGGGGGGCAAATCTACCGCGATGTGGATCGAGAGTCAGCCGAACGCGCTGCGGTCTTGGGCGCAGAGTATACCGAAGGGAAAAGGCTGACCGCCAAACTGTCCCATGATGGAATTGACCATATATCGCGGGCGGTGGTCTGGGCCATCGAAGATGGGTTTTACATCTCGTACACGCGGGACGGAAAAGGTGCGCAGCTTGCTGCTGATCGGGTGGTGCTGGCCACCGGAGCATTGGAACGCCCGATGCCCGTACCGGGTTGGACGCTTCCCGGTGTGATGACCGCTGGGGCGGGGCAGATCCTGCTAAAGCAATCGGGCGTTCTTGCCCGGAATGCGGTTCTGGTCGGCTCTGGGCCGCTTCTCTACCTGATCGCGACGCAGATGGTGCGGGCTGGCACGCCTCCGGTCGCGCTGATCGAGACGCAGACACGTGCCGATCTCAAGCGCGCCTTGCGCGATTTCGGCGGTGCGATCCGCGGTTGGCCCTATATGGCGAAGGGGCTCAGGATGTTGGCCGAGATCATCCGCGCCCGTGTTCCGCGTTATGTCGGTGCGTCTGACATCGCGGTTGAAGGGCAGGAGCAAGCCGAGGCGGTCACCTTTGTCAAAGGCGGAAAGCGGCACAGGATCGCGTGCGACACTGTCTTTCTGCACCACGGCGTCGTGCCCAACACGCAGGCGGCGCGCGCGGTGGGAGTGCCCCATCGCTGGAACACCGCACAGGCCTGTTTTGCGCCTGAGTTGGATGCTTGGGGTGAAACGGCGGTGTCGGGGCTTTTCATCGCTGGGGATGGTGGGGGCATTGGTGGCGCCAAAGCTGCGGAAATCGCAGGACGACTGACCGCGCTGCGTTTGGCGGAAGCCTCCGGGCGTTTGGCAAAAGCCGACAGAGACAGACGCGCAATGTCGCTTCAGGCAGCTTGGAGGTTTCAGCGGGCTGTGCGCCCTTTCCTCGACACCGCCTATCCGCCTTATTGGGCTGCACTGACGCCGGGCGATGAAACGATCATCTGTCGTTGCGAAGAAGTCACCGCTGGGGACATCCGACGCTATGCGAAACTGGGTTGCCAAGGGCCAAACCAGGCAAAGGCGTTCGGACGCGCGGGCATGGGGCCGTGCCAAGGCCGCTATTGCGGGTTGACCGTCACCGCGCTTTTGTCCGAGGCGCATGGCCAAACCCCGGACGAGACAGGCTATTTCCGCATCCGTCCGCCGCTCAAGCCTGTGACGGTGGGCGAATTGGCGGCCATGGAGGACACTGCCCCGGGAACCGCAGAATAGCCACGCGCCCGCTCAGGACATCGCCGCCAGACACATATGCGCCGAGGCGACCACGGGATCGACGATTATGCTTCTTTCCGGTGCCTTGATCTTGTGGGCGATGGTGGACATGCCGCCACAGCCCAGAACGATGCTGCTGCCGGGATAGGTCATGGCGGTTTCATCGATCGAGGCCTGTACGCGCCTGAGGCTGTCCGGTCCGGCGTTGATCTCCAGCACCGGCACGCCAGAAGCATGAACCCCCGCACATCTGTCTTCGAGTCTCATCGCACGTATGTTGTCCGCGATCACCGGCACCGATACCTCGAGGCTGGTGACGACGGCAAACTGTGCACCGCCAAGGCTGCCGGCGATGCATCCCGCCTCGCCAAGCCCGATCACGGGAACCCTGCCACGAGCGCGAAGGGTGCCAAGGCCGGTATCGTCGAAACAGCCGATCACGATGGCATCCGCACCGTCCGCACAGGCTTCGTCGAACAGGGCAAATAGCCCGTCAAGACAGCGTTCCGCATCCGCCGGCCCCTGTATCGACGCCGGGCCTTGATGGTTGGTCATGCCCACCACCTCGGCAAGGGCACCAACCGCGGCGCGCGCGGTGTCCACCATTTCGAGGGTCATGCGCTCGGTCGAATTGGGGTTGAGGATCGCAATCCGGGGTTTGTTTCGTGTCGTCACGACGTGCTCTCCGCGGCTGCCAGCGCGCCAGCGCGGCTTGCATGGACGCACCGGGCCCAGCGTCCATTGCCCCCGGTCCAGATCGGGAGCGGGCTGATGCCGCAGGCGGTTTCGGCATGGGCGCAACGTGGTGCAAAAGAACAGCCCTCGGGCAGGGCGTTCAGCGGGGGCGGCGCACCGGGGACCGCATCAAGACGTGTTCCCGGTACGGCCCCGACAAGGTTGGCCGCCAGAAGACCCTTGGAATAGGGGTGGCGCGCATCGCGGATCACGTCCTCGACCGATCCGGTTTCGACAAAGCTGCCCGCATACATCACGGCCAGCCGGTCGGACACTTCGACCGCGACCCCGATGTCATGGGTGACAAAGATCACGCCCATGCCCAATTCCTTCTGCAAGTCGCGCAGCAGGAGCAGGATCTGGATCTGCACCGTCGCATCCAGCGCCGTGGTCGGCTCGTCCGCCAGCAGCAGTTTGGGGCGGCAAGCGAGCGCCAGCGCGATCATCGCACGTTGGCGCATGCCGCCCGACATTTCATGCGGGTAATTGTCCAGTCGCCGCTTGGCTGACGGAATGCGCACGACTTCGAGCATTTCCAACGCACGCGCCATCGCGTCGCTTTTCGAGATATCTTCGTGGCGGATGACGGTTTCGGCAATTTGCTGGCCGATGGTGTAAACGGGGTCGAGTGCCAGTGACGGGTCCTGAAAGATCATCGATGCGACGCCGCCCCGGTGATCGGCGAGCGCGCGGCCTTCGAGCGCAAGCACATCCTGCCCGTCCACCTCGACCTTACCGGTAATCGTCGTTTTCCGCTCTGGCAGAAGGCGCAGAAGGGTCTTGAGCGTGACGCTCTTGCCAGACCCGCTTTCGCCCAGAATGCTAAGCACTTCTCCGGGGGCGAGTTCAAAACTCACGTTGTTGACCGCATGCACGGGGGGCGTTCCTGCAAAACGCACCGACAGGTCTTCTACCCGAACAAGAGGCGTAACGGGATGTACGGTTTCCTGCGTCATGCAACCTGCTCCTTGACGCTGTTGAGATGGCACGCAGCAACGTGGCTTTTCCCGACCGTATGAGACGGCGGCACCTGCGACGAGCAAGGACCGAAGGCGCGGGAGCAGCGGGTGTGAAACCGGCATCCCGGCGGCGGGTCGATGGGGTTCGGTGGATCACCCGCAAGCGGCGCTTCCATCGTTCGGCGATCCGGATCGAGCGAGGGCATCGCCGCCAGAAGTGCCTCGGTATAGGGGTGACGCGGTGCGCTGTAGAGGCTTTCCGCCGGTCCGATCTCGGCCACTTCGCCGAGGTACATCACCATCACCCGGTCCGAGATATGGCGCACCACGTTCAAATCGTGGCTGATGAAGACATAGGTCAAACCGCGTTCGCGCCGCAGATCCATAAGCAGGTTCAGCACCTGCGCCTCGACTGATTTGTCGAGCGCGGACACCGCCTCGTCGAGAACGATGACCTGCGGATCAAAGGCCAGCGCGCGCGCAATGTTCACGCGTTGCCGCTGCCCACCAGAGAGTTCATGCGCGTAGCGCCCGCCAAAGCGCGAGGGGTCGAGACCGACGCGATCCAGCAAATCCTGCGCCTTGCGGGTGGCGTCCGACTGCGACATGCCGTGTACCGTTGGCCCAAACGCCACCGCGTCGATCATTGTCATGCGCGGGTTGAGCGAGGCGAAACTGTCCTGAAACACCATCTGTACCTTGCTGCGAAACGCCTTGAGCGGCAGTTCTGGCCCAACGACCTTACCCTCGTAGCGCACGCTGCCGCTGTCGGGTCTCAGAAGCTGCACCAGCAGACGCGCGGTTGTGGACTTGCCACAGCCGCTTTCGCCAACGACGCCCAGCGTCTCGCCGGGGGCCAGTTCGAAACTGACGTCATCGACGGCGCGGACCACTTTGCGCGCGGCACCGAACCCTCCGGCGTTGAAGTGTTTGACAAGGTTGTGGGCGGACAAGATTGGCGTGCTCATTGCTTAACATCCATGGCGGATCTCAACCCATCGCTGAGCATGTTGAACGAGATCGAGGTCAGGAAGATCATCACGCCGGGCAGGGCGGCGAGCCACGGCTGCACATATATCGCATTGCGCAGCGTGTTGAGCATCAAACCCCATTCCGCATTGGGCGGGCTGACGCCAAGACCAAGGAAGGACAGACCAGCAGCAAGGATCATCGAGACCGAGATCAGGCTGGTGGCGTAGACGAAGATCGGGCCCAGCACATTGCCCAACACGTGATCGCGTACGATCCGCAGGCTGGAGGCCCCGCTGGCTTGGGCGGCTTCGATATATTCCAGCTTGCGCACGGAGGTCGTCACGCTTTCTGCGACCCGCGCGATTGGCGGGATGAAGACAACCGTGAGCGACAAGAGACCGTTGAGGATGCCCGCACCCAGAGCGCCGGAAATGGCGATGGCCAAGAGAACCGACGGGAAAGCATAGAGAACATCGAGCACCCGCATGGTGATCGTGTTGACCCAGCCGCCAAGGTAACCGGCGGCGATCCCAATGGCCGCACCGATGGCGAAGGCGATCAGAACTGGTACGACCCCCATGAAGAGCGACAGGCGCGCGCCATAGATCAGACGACTGAGCATGTCGCGGCCCAACTCGTCCGCTCCGAGCGGGTAGCCTTCGGTGCCGATGGGCGAGAGGCGCTTGATCATGCTGCCTTCCAGCGGATCAGCGGGCGCGATCCACGGCGCGAAGATCGCCATCAGCACCAATCCGGCGGCGACAAGACCGGCACAGACCGCCACCTTGTCGCGCAGGAACCGCGTCCAGACGGACCGCCAGTAGCCTTGCGATTTCTCAATTTTGGCGAGGTGCGCCACGGTTTCTGCGGTGACAGCCATGTCTCAGCCCCTTTGCAAGCGTGGGTCGAGCGAGGTTTGCGCCACGTCCACCAACAGGTTGAGGATGACGAAGAACATCGCCAGCACGAGGATGGTGCCCTGCAAGAGCGGCAGGTCCCGCTGGAAAATCGCCTGTCCCAGCAGGAAGCCTGTCCCCGGCCAGGAAAACACGGTCTCGATCAGGATCGACCCGCCCAGCAGGTAGCCCAGTTGCAGACCCATCACGGCCAGCGCCGTGGGGGCCGCGTTCTTGATCACATGCGCCAGCACGCCGCGATCCAGCAGGCCCTTGGCGCGCAGACCGGACACGAATTCCTGTTGCAGAATGTCGGCCACCAGCGCGCGGACGGTGCGCGCGACGATGCCCATCGGGATTACCGACATCGTGATCGCGGGCAGGATCAGGTATTGCATGTGCTCCCAATCCCAGACCCATTGGCTTGACCCGCCAGGGCCTGCGCCCGTTGCAGGCAGCCAGCGCAGTTCCACCGAAAAGATGATGACCATCACCATGCCCAGCCAGTAATGCGGCACCGACACGCCGACGACCGAAATAGCTGTGGCCAGCTTGTCGATCCAGCTGTCGCGGAAGTATCCGGCGACAAAGCCGAATAGGCCACCAAGAGTGAAGCCAATAATGGTCGCGGTCACGGCGAGGATCAAAGTGTTGCCGACCGCGTTGAACACTTCCGAGGCCACGGGGCGACCCGTTGCAATGGAATTGCCCAGATCGCCCTGCAGCGCCAGACCCAGCCAGCGCAAGAATTGTTCGGGGTAGGAGCGGTCAAACCCGTAGATAGCCATCATCTGCTGTTGCAACTCGACCGAGGCATCTGGCGGCAGGATCGACACAAGTGGATCACCGGGAGAGATGTGAACCAGCGCGAAACATACCAACGATACACCGAGCATGATCGGCACGGTGTAAAGAACGCGGCGCAGGATAAAGGAAAGCATGAGCGGGTTGGCCTGTCAAAAAAAGGGTCGCCCCGGTGTCGGGACGACCCAAATGGGTGTGTTGTATTACTCTTCGATGGTCATCGGAGCGATGTCGATGAACCAGTTTTTCGGCTGTGTCACGTTGCCGACCTTGGGCGACATCGCGCGCGGACCCACGTCATGGGCGATCCAGACGAATGGTGCTTCCTCGACGATGCGGGTGTGCAGACGGGCCAGGGCCGCGTCGCGATCCGCATCCGCAAAGGATGTGCGGGCATCCGCGATCAGAGCGTCGAACTCGTCATTGCCGAAGAGACCCCAGTTGTTGGACACCGGCGGGAAGGTCTGTGTCGACACGAAGCGCACCATGGCGAAGAACGGGTCCATCGTTGCGAAGGACACGTTGATCGCATGCGCACCGCGCGCGCTTTCATCCGCAGCACCCTTGCGCCAGTTGGTGAAGAGTGTGTTCCATTCGATCACGTCCAGTTCGACATCGAAGAAGCAGTCGCGCAGGCCCTGCTGCACGTATTCGTTCATCGTGACCGGCTGCATCTGGCCCGACCCGGAGGCCGAGGTCTGCACCTTTACCTTGATCGGCTTCTCTGCCGAGAAGCCTGCTTCGGTCATAAGCGCACGTGCCGCGTCGGGATCGTAGCGGATGTCGAAGGAGGGGTTGCCCCACCACGGATGGCCCGGCTCGACCGAGCCTTTCGGGATACCCATGTAGCCGCCGAGCAGAACCTGCAGCTCTTCGCGGTTCACACAGAGGTTGGCTGCGTGACGCACCCGCTTGTCGAGCCAGGGCGATCCTTCGTGGAAGGACAGCTGCCACGGCCACACATGCGGCTGCGGGTTGGAATAGATCACATTGCCTTCGGCCTGAATGCGCGGGATTGCGTCGGGTGCCGGTGCTTCGATCCAGTCGACCTGACCGGACAGCAGCGCAGCGGTGCGGGCGTTGGCATCAGGCAGCGGTACAAGAACGACGCGATCGATGGTCGGTGTGCGGGCCGGATCCCAATAATTTTCGTTCTTGACCATCTCGAACCGTTCCCGCGGCACGAACAGATCACCTTCGAACGGGCCGGTGCCCGACGGGTCAAAGGCAAACGCGGTCCAGGCGGCGGCCGCGCGTTCCTTGGGGTCGGTGATCGACGCATCCACAGCGTCATAGAGCGACTGCCAATGGGTCGGCGACGCCATGAACAACATGGTCATGTTCAGCGGCAGGAAGCTGTCAGGCTGTGTTGTCGTCAACTCGACGGTCAGATCGTCGATGGCACGGGCCGAGGCCAGTGTCGGCATCCGCGACTTGGTGGCACCCACCTGGTCGGGGGCGAAGTGCGGTGCGTTTTCGTCCAGCACCTTCTGAACGTTCCACACGACCGCGTCGGCGTTGAAGGGTGAGCCGTCGTGGAAGGTCACGCCTTCGCGCAGGGTGAAGGTCCATTTGGTCGTGTCGTCCGGGTTCACTTCCCACGACGTTGCCAAGCCCGGCACGATCCCGCTGGGTTCGGTTGCCGACGACAGGTCCCAATGGGTCAGCGCGTCATACATCGGGATGCCGGTAAAGCGGTTGCCCTCAAAGCCCTGATCCGGCTGGCCCGATGTGCGCGGAATGTCCGCTGCGGTCATGCCGATGGTCAACGTCTTTTCGGCCCAGGCAGGCCCAGCAGCCAGCATCGCCGCTACCAGTGCGATCGCGGAGGATCGCTGTACAAAATTCCTCATTTTCCTACTCCTGTTGAACGTCCGGACCAAGCCTTACCGACCGTGTCCCTGAATGGGAGATTGAGAAGTCACCAACTCACGTCGACAAGTGAGTTCAAGATTGTATACGTTTTCAATAATAAAAGTTCACAACAGCCTGAAATTCACTCACTCGCAATCGAAACGCCCGCTATTTAGGCGAAAAATGATGCGATGAAGAAAGCTGATAAACTGGGGATGACATTCACGATCAAAAGTCCGACAACAGTAGGGGAAACTGTATACAACCGTGAACGGCAAAAGATGAGCATTTCGCAACAAGAGGCAAGTTTCAGCAGGCGGGTGGACGCAGATCTGGTGCAAAACCCTGTGTATACAGGCGTTGAGCGTGCGATCCTTGAGCAACGGCTGCCGCCGGGCACCCGCCTTGCCGAAACCGATCTGGCCGACTTTTACGGCGTGTCGCGCACCATTGTGAGGACCGGACTACAGGCTCTTGCCCATTCCCACCTTGTGACCTTGCGCCCGAATCGGGGTGCCAGCGTTGCCAACCCGTCACCACGCGAAGCGCGCGAAGTGTTCGAGGCGCGTGAACTGCTTGAACCTCGGTCTGCCCGCGAGGCTGCGTTGCGGGCCGGCCGCGCCGATGTGCGGGCGTTGCGGCTGCATGCGCGGGAAGAACATGAAGCCATGAGATCCAACGAATCCGGGCGGGCGTTGCGGCTGTCTGGCCGGTTTCACGTCATGATCGCGCAGATCGCGAACCAGCGCACCATCGCCGAGATCATCGAGAACCTCGTTTCTCGCTCGTCGCTGATCATCGCCTTGTACTGGACCCGTTCGAGCACGCGCTGCGATGAGGGCTGCCACAATGCGCTCATTGACGCAATTGAGCGGAACGATGCCGTCGAGGCCGAGGAGCTGATGCGCAGTCACCTGGTCGAGTTGCACTCGGCCCTGCGGTTCGACATTGGCGACTCGTCTAACAAGACGCTCAAGGACATGCTGAGCCAGTAGCGCGTCGACTTAAAACAGGACCGACGGCAGCCAGGTGGCCAAAAACGGCATCGCCCAGACCAACAGAATTCCGACGGCCTGCAAGCCGATGAACGGAACGACTCCCTGATAGATCTGTTCGGTACGGATTTCCTTGGGGGCGGCCGCACGAAGGTAAAACAGCGAGAAGCCGAAGGGCGGGGTGAGAAAGCTGGTTTGCAGATTGATCGCCAGCAGCACGCCCAGCCATATCGGGTCATGCCCCATGAGGATCAGGGACGGCGCCACAAGCGGCAGCACGATCACCGAGATCTCGACGAAATCCAGAAAGAACCCCAACACAAAGACGAAGATCATCACGAACAAGAGCGCTCCGCTTGGTCCACCCGGCAGGTTCTCAAGGATATGCGCCACGCGCTCTTCACCGCCCAAACCGATGAAAACCAGCGAAAAGAACCCTGCGGCGAGGATCGTCGCGAAGATCATCGCGGTCATGGTCAGCGTCGAATTGAGTGCGTCGTGGATGACCCGGTCCCGGATCATCGCCCGCAGGGCAACTCCGACGGCAGCGAGACCGATCAGGGCCAGCAGAATGTAGCCCCCACCCAGAGCCCAATCGACCGGACCGATGTCATTGCGCTGTAACCGAACCGGGTAGGCACCGGCCAGTATACCCAACAGGATCAAGGCGGATGCGCCCAATAGGATCAGCCTTGGATTGATCCCGATCTTGCGCCCAGCCATCAGTATTGCGCCAATGGCCCCCACGGACGCAGCTTCGGTCGGAGTGGCGATACCGCCAAGGATCGCGCCCAGAACGGCAAAGATCAGCAGGATCGGCGGCACGATGGCCGCCATGACCTCGCTTCGGTCGGGTTTCGCCAAACCGATCTCGGCAGGTGGCATGTCCTGAGGGCGTATCGCGCCGCGGATCAGGATATAGAGCAGGTAAAGACAGACCAGAGTCAGCCCGGGAATGATTGCGGCCGAAAAGAATTGGCCAACGGACAGGGCCTCGACCGCAAACTTGCCTTGCTCATACTGCGCCTGTTGGTAGGCGTTCGACATCACATCGGCGAGGATGATGAGCAACGTGGAGGGTGGGATGATCTGGCCCAGCGTACCGGCAGTACAGACGATGCCTGAGGCGACAGTCGGGCTATAGCCCGCGCGCAGCATCGTCGGCAGCGCGATCATTCCCATCGCAACCACGGTCGCCCCGACGATGCCCGTCGATGCGGCCAGCAATGCGCCGACCAGCACGACCGAGATGCCCAAACCACCGCGCAACTGGCCGAAACTGCGGCCCATCGTGTCAAGAAGGTCTTCGGCGATGCGGCTTTTCTCAAGGATCGCACCCATCAGGACAAAGACCGGAATGGCGATGAGAACGGTGTTGGTGATCAGCCCAAAGGCCCGCTGGCCCAAAGCCCCCAGCAGGGACACGTCCATCACACCCAGCGACCAGCCGAGATAGGCAAAGATCACGGCGACGCCGGCGATGGCGAACGAAACCGGAAAGCCCGACAGCACGGCCACCATCAGTGCCGCGAACATGATGAGGTCAAGGTATTCGGTCATGCCTCGGACCCTTGATGGAACAGTCGAACCAAAAGTGACAGGGATTGCAGCAGGATCAGGATGCAAAAGGCCGGGATCAGGGATTTCAGCAAGAACACCGCCTCGATCCCGCCGACCGAGATGGGTCCTTCAAGGATTTTCCATGAATTGCGGACGGAGGGCCACGACCAATAGAGCAGGGCGACCATTGACGGGATCAGCAAAAAGATATGGCCAAAGATGTCGATCCGCCGTCGCACGGTCTCGCTGGCCTTGGCGTAGAAGACATCGACGCGGACATGTTTGTCGACCAGCAGCGTATATCCGGCTGCCAGCATGAAGAGCGTAGCATGCATGTAGAGCACGCTTTCCTGCGCCGCGATGGAATTGACCCCGAATACATAGCGCCCGATCACGATCACGAATTGCACCAGCACCATGATCAAGGCGAGCCAACGCACCGCCGTTGCTACGGCTTGGTTCATTCGGTCGATTGCCTTCGCCAGTCCCAGCATGTTTGCCTGCGCCCTTCGAATAAACGGTGCGCGACCCTAGAGCCGCGCACCTGTGCAGGTTCAGTAGCTGAACACGCCAGCGCGGGCGTTCATCTGCCCGTTGTCGGCATAGGTCATGTAGCCACCGACAAGATCGCGATAGGCGATAAAGCTTTCGGTGATCCGCACGACAAGCTCATCCTCATCGGCCAGATATTCCTGCATGATCTCCTGCGCCGCCGCACCCATGGCCGCAATCACATCGTCCGGCAGTTTGCGCACCTGTACATTGTGCTCGGACACCAGCGTTTTCAGTGATTGCGCATGCTTGGTCATATATTCGGTCCAGACCGGGTTATAGAGACCCTGACAGGCCTGTGTGACCACTTCTTTCAGGTCGTCGGGTAGGTCTGCGTAAACGTCGGCATTCACACCGCATTCCTCGGCCGAGGAGGGCTCACCAACGCCTGGCCAGTAGTAATAGGGCGCGACCTGATAATAACCCAAGGCGCTGTCGGTCCATGGGCCGATGAATTCACCCGCATCCAGTGCGCCTGTCTGAAGCGCCTGGAACATCGCTGGGCCGCTCATGGCTTCGGCGGCCATACCAAGCTTGGCGCACATCTGTGACGCGATGCCGGTGGTGCGGAACTTGAGCCCCTTCAGGTCTTCGACCGAATTGATCTCGTTTTTGAACCAGCCTGCCCATTGCGGGCCTGAATTGCCGCAGAGGAACGGTTTGATGCCAAAGCGGGCGTACATCTCGTCATATAGCGCCTGACCGCCGCCGTGATGCATCCAGCCGAATTGCTCGTCCGCGCGCAGGCCAAAGGGCTGCGATCCGAACAGGAGGATGCCTTTGGATTTGCTGCCCCAGTATGCGGGAACCGCGTGATAAAGCTCTGCCGTGCCTTCCGATACCGCGTCGAACACGCCGTTGCCCGGAACGATCTCGCCCGCCGCGTAAAGCGTGACGTTGATGCGCCCACCCGACAGCGTGGTGATCCGGTCGGCCAGCGTTTGCGCCGCGACGCCCGGACCGGGCAAGTTCTTGGGCCACGCTGACACCAGTTTCCATTCGCGCACGTCCTGGGCGATGGCCGGGGCGGCGAGAGAGGTTGCTGCGGCACCGATTGCGCCGGTTGTCAGGAATTTCCGTCTGTCCATGTTCTAAGTCTCCGTGTTGGTTTCTTTTGAAGGGGTAAAGATCGACCGTCTGACGCGGCCTTCATGATTGGGTCATCCAAGGATTCGCGGCAGGCGCAGCCCGTGTTCGCGGGCGCAGGCGATGGCGTCGTCATAACCGGCGTCCGCGTGTCGCCAGACGCCGCTGGCGGGGTCGTTCCACAACACGCGCTCAAGGCGTTTCGCAGCTTCAGGGGTGCCATCGGCGCAAATCACCACACCGGCATGCTGGCTGAAGCCCATGCCAACGCCACCACCGTGGTGCAGGCTGACCCATGTGGCGCCTGATGCCGTGTTCACCAGCGCATTGAGCAGCGGCCAGTCGGATACGGCGTCCGATCCATCCTTCATCGCTTCGGTTTCGCGGTTGGGGCTGGCGACAGATCCGCTGTCCAGATGGTCGCGGCCAATCACGACGGGGGCTTTCAACTCTCCGCTGGCGACCATTTCGTTAAACGCAAGGCCAGCCTTGTGCCGATCGCCCAGCCCGATCCAGCAGATGCGCGCCGGCAGACCTTGGAAGGCAATCCGTTCACGCGCCATGTCCAGCCAGTTGTGCAGATGGGCGTTGTCCGGGAAAAGTTCCTTCATCTTGGCGTCGGTCTTGTAGATATCCTCGGGATCACCCGACAGCGCGCACCATCGGAACGGACCAATGCCGCGACAGAACAGTGGGCGGATATAGGCGGGCACAAAGCCGGGGAAGGCAAAGGCGTTTTCAAGCCCTTCGTCCAGAGCCACCTGACGAATGTTGTTGCCGTAATCCAAAGTCGGCACACCGGCGTTCCAGAAATCGACCATCGCGGCAACATGGGTTTTCATGCTGGCGCGCGCGGCCGTTTCCACCGCTTTGGGGTCGCTTTCCCGCTTTTCCCGCCATTCTGCTATGCTCCAGCCCTGCGGCAGATACCCGTTGATCGGATCGTGCGCGCTGGTCTGGTCGGTCACCATGTCGGGACGCACGCCGCGCTTGAACAGCTCGGGGAACACATCCGCCGCATTGCCCAACAGCCCCACGGACTTGGCTTCACCCGCCTTGGTCCAGCGGTCGATCATCGCCAAAGCTTCGTCCAGCGTGTCGGCTTTTTCGTCGAGGTAACGTGTGCGCAGGCGGAATTCGATGCTGTCGGGGTTGCATTCGACCGCAAGACAACACGCACCTGCCATCACCGCCGCCAAGGGTTGCGCCCCGCCCATGCCGCCCAAGCCGCCGGTCAGAATCCACTTCCCGGTCAGATCGCCGCCATAATGCTGACGACCGGCCTCGGCGAAGGTCTCGTAGGTGCCCTGAACGATGCCCTGCGTGCCGATGTAAATCCACGATCCCGCAGTCATCTGGCCGTACATGGCCAGCCCCTTTTTATCGAGTTCGTTGAAATGATCCCAGTTCGCCCAATGCGGCACGAGGTTCGAATTGGCGATCAGCACGCGCGGCGCATCGGTGTGGGTTTTGACGATGGCAATCGGCTTGCCGGATTGCACGACAAGCGTTTCGTCCGCTTCCAATTCCTTGAGGCTGGCGACAATGGCATCGAAATCCTGCCACGTGCGCGCGGCGCGTCCAATGCCGCCATAGACCACCAGTTCGTGCGGGTTCTCCGCCACATCGGGGTGCAGGTTGTTCATCAGCATCCGCAAAGGTGCTTCGGTCTGCCAGCTTTTGGCGTTCAGTTCGGGACCGGTCGGCGGATAGACATCGCGGGTATTCTTGCGGGGGTCGCTCATTGGGGCCTCCAGTCGGACAGGGTTTCGAGGATGGTCTTGAGATGCGCGCGCAGCCGGTCTGCACGGGGGGTGTCATAGGTCCAGGGTGGGGCCTCGGATGACAGATAAGTGGACTGGCCCAGTTCCATCTGGATGGCGTGCAAGCCATCGGCGGGGCGACCATAGTGGCGCGTGGTCCAGCCGCCCTTGAAGCGCCCGTTGAGGATGCTCGTGTAGCCACCCGCGGCTTTGCAGATTTGCAGAACGCTTGTCTCGATTTGCAAATCGCAGGTCTTGCCCAGATTGGTGCCGATGTTGAAGTCGGGCAGGGTGCCGTCAAAGAGGAACGGGATATGCGACCGGATCGAGTGGCAATCATAGAGCACCGCAAAGCCATGAATCGCCTTGACCCGCTGCAACTCGGCTTCCAGCGCCGCGTGATAGGGCGCGTGATAGGTGAGGCGGCGACGTTCGACCTCGGCCGCGTCAGGCTCTTGCCCCTCACAATAGATCGGCACCCCGTCGAAATCGGTCAGCGGGCACAGCCCTGTGGTGTTCTGACCGGGATAGAGGCTTTCGCCGGAGGGATCGCGGTTCACGTCGATGACATAGCGATGTGCAGTCGTGCGCACTGTCGTGGCACCGTCGACCAACCCGGCATAAAGCGTATGAATGTGCCAATCCGTATCCGCAATTGCGCGTCCGTTGTCGTTCAGACGGGCAAGACAGTCGTCGGGCATGTCGGTGCCGGTATGCGGCAGGCCAAGAACAAGCGGGCTGTCCCCGTGGGTGATCTCGATCAGGTTCATAGCGAGACCTCCAGACCAGCGGCGTGCGCGAACATGTCTTCGGTCACGCAGGCTGCGGCGCGTTGAATGTCGGGGGCGAGATAGCGGTCCTGCTGAAGGCTTGGCACCACGGCGCGCAGGCTGGTCAGCACCGCTTGCAGTCGGGCCGAGGTGGTCAGCGGCGCACGCTGCTCAATCCCTTGGGCAGCGCACATCGCCTCGATGCCAAGGATCACCGACAGGTTCTTCGTCATGCGACCCAACCGCCGGGCGCCATGAGCGGCCATGCTCACATGGTCCTCTTGGTTGGCCGAGGTCGGCGTGCTGTCAGTGGAACAGGGGTTCGCGAGATGTTTGTTCTCGCTCATCAGCGCCGCGCTTGTCACTTCGGCGATCATGAGACCAGAGTTCAGGCCCGGTTCCGGCGTCAGGAACGGCGGCAGGTCAAAGGATAGAGTCGGATCGACCATCAACGCCACCCGGCGCTGTGCGATCGCGCCGATCTCGGCCACGGCCAGCGCGATCTGGTCAGCGGCAAAGGCGACAGGTTCGGCGTGGAAGTTGCCACCGGACAGGATCTCGCCCGTTTCCGCAATCACCAGTGGGTTGTCCGTCACCGCATTGGCCTCGATCTCCAGCGTGCGTCCGGCATAGCGCAAGAGGTCGATGGCGGCGCCGGTGACCTGCGGTTGGCACCGGATGCAATAAGGGTCCTGCACGCGGGTGTCGCCGTCCCGGTGGCTTTCGCGGATTTCGCTTCCGTCCAGAAGCTGCGCCATGGCGGTTGCCACATCGATCTGGCCCTGATGCCCGCGCAACGCATGAATGGCCGGGTTGAGCGGCGCGGTGGAGCCCATGATCGCATCGGTGGACAATGCCGAGGTGACAATTGCCGTCCGCGCGGCGCGCCATGCCTCGAACAACCCGGTCAGTGCGCAGGCGGTGGAAAACTGCGTGCCGTTGATCAGCGCCAGCCCTTCCTTGGGGCCAAGCACCACAGAGGTCAGCCCGGCTTTTTCGAGCGCCACGCCACCGGGCATGACCTTTCCGCCAAAGACGGCTTCGCCCGCGCCGATCATCACCGCGGCCATATGCGCCAGCGGGGCCAGATCGCCCGACGCCCCAACCGAGCCTTGTACCGGGATCACCGGGATCACGCCGCGCGCCAGCATCGCTTCGATCAATGCGCAGATGTCCCATCGCACGCCCGACGCACCACGGCCCAACGACACCAGCTTGAGCGCCATCATCAGCCGTGTGGTCGCGGGTTCCAACGGTTCCCCGACGCCGCAGCAATGCGACAGGATCAGGTTGCGTTGCAGGGTTTCCGTGTCGTCCGGTGCGATCCGCACCGAGGCCAGTTTTCCGAAGCCCGTGTTGACACCATAAACCGGCGTGTTGCCGCGTGCTGCCTTGGCGATCAGTGCCGCCGACGCCTCGACACCAGCCCGCGCTGAAGGGTCCAGCGTGACCGCATCGGTGCCGCGCCAAAGGTGTTCCAGCTGGTTCAGCGTTGCCGCGCCGGGGGTCAACACATGGGTCACAGGACACCTCCAAACACGCGGGCATGCAGCGGGTTGATCCCGATACCGTAAGAGAGTTCGGCGGGGTCGCTGACGTTCCAAATGGTAAGATCCGCGCGCATGCCGGGGGCGATCACTCCGCAATCGTCCAGCCCCAAAGCACGCGCTGCATTGCGCGTGGTGCCCGCCAATGCCTCGGCCGGGGTGAGGCGGAACAGCGTGCAGGCCATGTTCATCGCCAGCAGGAGTGAGCCAAGCGGTGACGAACCAGGGTTCCAGTCGGTGCCCACAGCCATCGGAACGCCGTGATTCCTGAACGCCTGAACCGGCGGCGCTTGGGTCTCGTGGATCGTGTAAAACGCTCCGGGCAGGAGAACGGCGACTGTGCCGGACGCGGCCAGCGCCTTGGCATCCGCCTCGGTCGCATATTCAACGTGGTCAACAGAGAGCGCCTTATACTGAGCAGCCAGCGCGGTGCCACCCAAATGGCTCAACTGTTCAGCATGCAGTTTGACCGGGAGGCCAAGTTCTTGCGCCACATCGAACACCCGCGCAATCTGTGCGGTGTCAAAGGCAATGCCTTCGCAGAACCCGTCCACCGCATCGACCAAGCCTTCCGCGTGGGCCGCGCGCAGTGCCGGGATGCAGATTTCGTCGATATAGCTGTCCGCATCGCTGCCCTTCGGGACCGCATGCGCGCCAAGGAAACTGGTCACAACCCGGATCGGCCGGACCTCTCCCAGGGCACGGGCGACGCGGAGCATCTTGAGTTCGGTCTCCTGATCCAGCCCGTAGCCCGACTTGATCTCAACCGTTGCCACACCTTGGGCGATCAGTGCGTCAATCCGGGGCATGGCGCTGTGCAGAAGGTCCGCCTCGGACGCCCCGCGGGTCGCCGCAACGGTGGACACGATGCCACCCCCGGCACGGGCGATCTCTTCATAGCTGGCGCCATTCAGCCGCATCTCGAATTCGCGGGCGCGGTTGCCGCCATGGACGATATGCGTGTGGCAGTCGATCAGCGCGGGAGTGATCAGCCGACCTGACATGTCGTGTCGAAGACTGTCCGCAAAGTCAGGCGGCACTTCGCGTTCGGGGCCAACCCAGGCTATCCTATCCGCGTCGATGGCAATCGCGGCGTTTTCGATCAGGCCATAACCATCATCTGCCATCGTGGCGACCGTTGTTCCGCTTATGACGTATCGTTCAGCCATCGGTCGCTCTTGCGTTATAACCTTCTTAAAATTAATATGTACCTACATAAAAATGTCAATGGAGCTGTTGGCGTGCAAGTGATCCATGCAAATCAGGCGCTTACGCCACAGGGGTGGCACCGCGATGTGGAAGTCACGATTGGCGCAAGCGGACGAATCGAGTCTGTCGGGCCGGTCGCGCGGACGCCCACGCAACGAACCGCGCTGCTGTTGCCCGCGCCGTTGAACCTGCACAGTCATTCCTTCCAACGCGCGATGGCAGGCCTGACCGAAGCCAAGGGCCCGGACCCCCGCGACAGCTTTTGGAGCTGGCGGCGGTTGATGTACAAATTTCTCGACCAGTTGACGCCCGATGACGTCGAAGCCATCGCGGCGCTGGTCTTCATGGAAATGCTGGAAGCGGGATATGGCGCAGTCGCCGAATTTCACTACCTGCATCACGGTCTCGGCGGGGTGCCCTATGACACGATCTCGGAAATGTCCGAACGGATCGTCGCCGCATCAGAGACCGCCGGGATCGGCCTCACCCTGTTGCCGGTGCTCTATCAATATGGCGGGTGTGATCTGCGCCCGTTGAACGGGGGGCAGCAACGTTTCGGCAATGACGTGGATCGGTTCTTGCGCCTTTACGAAGGCGCAGCTGATGCGGTGGCTCAAAGCGCGGCGGACGCAAAAATCGGTGTCGCCCCACATTCGCTGCGGGCAGTGAATCCGGAAGGCTTGCGCGCGGTTGTTGAACACGCCACCGCAGGTCCGATCCACATGCATCTGGCAGAACAGGTGGCCGAGGTCGCCGAAGTGCTGGCCCATTTTGGTGCGCGTCCGACCGAATGGTTGTTGGACCAACACGCCGTGGATGCCCGCTGGTGCCTGATCCATTGCACCCAGATGACCGATGACGAGACCTTGGCACTGGCGCGATCGGGTGCGGTTGCCGGGCTGTGCCCGATCACTGAATCGAACCTGGGCGACGGTATCTTCAACGGGACCGCGTTCCTTGGCGCAGGGGGAATATCGGGTTCGGCTCCGACTCCAACGTGCATATTTCGCTCTTCGACGAACTCAAGACACTGGAATATTCGCAACGCCTGCGCGATCTGTCCCGGGCCGCCTTGGCCACGCCCGACCGATCAACGGGCCGGGTGCTTTTTGACGCCGCCATCGCCGGCGGTGCGCAAGCAGGCGACCGAGACAGCGGCAGGATCGAAGCCGGGGCCTTTGCCGATCTGATCGGGCTCGACGACGACACCGAATTCCTCTGCAACCGACGGGACGATGCCCTGATCGACAGTCTGGTCTTCAGCGGCGGTGGCTCCGCCTGCATCCGGGATGTCTGGAGCGCGGGGCGGCACATTGTCCGCGACGGTCGCCATTTCCAGCGCGACAAGATAATCACCGACTACAAGCGAGTGATGATGCGGTTGGAGACTGATATTTGAACGAAGAGACACGCCTGTCCTGGACCGACGTTCGCGACGAAGTCCGCGCCCGCATCCTGAACCGGACCTACGCGCCCGGTGACAGGCTGCCCCGGGACGAGGACATTGCGTCGGAACTGGGCTGTGCCCGCACAACGGTGCACCGTGCGATGCAGGATCTGACACTGGCCGGACTGGTCGAGCGCAAGCGCAAGGGCGGCACACATGTACGCACCGATCCGGTGACCCGGGCGACCTTTGACATCCCGATCACCCGGCGCGAGGTCGAACAGCGCGGTTCAAAGTACAATTACCAGCTCATCAGCCGCCACCTTGAGGCCAGCCCGATCTCGATCATGGCCCGGTTCGGGCTGCAAACGGTAACGGATATGCTACACGTCAAAGCGCTGCATCTTGCGGACAACCGACCTTATATCCTTGAGGATCGATGGATCGACACCCGATCAACACCCGAGATCCTCGAGGTCGATCTGACCCGTGAGAGCGCCAATGAATGGTTGGTGCGCAACAAGCCCTATTCACGGGTGGATGTCCGTTTCTCGGCAATCAATGCCGACGGTGAAAACGCCGATTACCTGGACGCACCGACCGGCAGTGCGCTTTTCGTGATCGAACGCACCACATGGATCGGTCCGTCGCCGATCACGACGGTACAGTCCGTCGCCGCTCCGGGGTATCAACTGGTCGCACAGGGCTGACAGACAGCACGCCGACACCGCATGCATCGCTGGACGGGCAGACGCCCGATAAGGCACATCTCAACCTGTCTTCGCCAAACCCGGTGGCGGCATTACCGAGCGGAATATCTACTGAAGAAACAGCTCGAAACTGTTCAAACAAACTGAACCAACTCTATCCCACCGTCAAACCCTGGGATCAAACACCTAGTATCGCACGACACAGAAGGTATCTGGAACGTAAGGCAAGTTGGGTCAACAAGACAATCAGGGCATTGCAATGGCGGAAATTCACGAAATTAGCAAAGCGTTCGAAAGCCAGTTGGCTAAGGGATTGGATGCCTTGAGAAAAAGCGATACTGAGTTTACGGCGATTGAAGTTCCAATCAATACTACGGAAGCCGTTGAATTGAGCGTGAACCCTAATAGCGGTTTTTTCCTTTGCGTAAGAACCTCTGTGCAAAAGATGACGCAAGTTCAGGTCGATGCGTTGATCGAACAATTAGTGCAGGTGACGGCAAGGGCGCGGTTTTCACGTGGTTGGATTGCCGGCCTAGACGACAGTGGCAACCTGAATCTTACAGTGGCGATGCCTGCTACGGCTACGCCTCATTGATTAACAGGACGATAGACGTGGCGCGGCGTATGCTGGCTCCTGGCGTTTCGCAGGAACGCGTCCGTGCGCTCGCAGAGGAACAGCCCGTCGGCGAGCATTGGATCCGTATTTGACGCACCGTTCTGTCGTCACGAAGCAGAGGACAAACAATGTCGAAACAAGAATTTACAGAACTGTTTGCGACAGTCTTGGGGCCGGAAGCCATTGATGCGCAGGGGCAGGTCGAATTGGTCTATGCCGAACGCGAACTGGTCGCTCGGGCGGTGCTAAGCCTTGATGAGCAGTGGGTCGTCACGGATCTTTTTGCCAGAGATCTGCGCGCGTTCCGCACAGATTCCGGCCCTGCGCTGCTGCGCGCCATTCTGACATTGAACAACGTCGCTGCCCGCATTGGCGATTATAGCATCGGGATGAGTTATGGCTGAATCTGGTGTCTGGGCGGTTTGAATGACGGCGGTGCATCTGGTTGGTTTGTTGTTGCGACACAAGCCACCATCCAAAGGAGCACCACCATCATGGACGACGCTACCATCATCGATTTTGCGGGT
>NZ_JAEPMO010000232.1 GCF_017643905.1 Marivita sp. | reverse complement strand
CGTCAAAGGAACTCAAGCGCCGCCGCCCGCTTTGACAATTCGGGTGTGCGATTCCCTGTCCTGTGAAATGGCAGGCGCACAACAGCTCAAGGCTGCACTTGAGGATGGGCTTGATCCTGCAAAGGTGCGTGTGCTTCGTGCGCCGTGCATGGGCCGCTGCGACACAGCACCTGTTCTCGAACTGGGCCACAACCATATTGATCACGCGACACCGGAGAAGGTGAAAGCCGCGATAGAGGCCGGTGACACCCATGCGCATATCCCGGTTTATGAAACCTTCGCATCCTACGTGGCGGATGGTGGCTATGAGACGTTAAAAGACCTTCGCGCGACCGGTGATTGGGAGGCCGTGCAAGAGACTGTTCTGGCATCTGGTTTGCGCGGGCTTGGTGGTGCAGGCTTTCCGTCGGGCAAGAAATGGGGCTTTGTGCGGGCCAATCCGGGGCCACGTTATCTGGCCGTCAACGGCGATGAAGGCGAACCGGGCACCTTCAAAGACCGCTACTACCTTGAACGCACACCGCATCTTTTTCTCGAAGGCATGCTGATTGCGGCTTGGGCCGTCGAGGCCGAGACCTGCTTCATTTACATGCGTGACGAGTACCCAGCGGTGCTGCACATCCTACGCACCGAGATCGAAGCGCTTGAGACTGCGGGCATCGTGGCGCGCGGTTACATTGATCTTCGTCGCGGGGCCGGGGCCTATATCTGCGGCGAAGAAAGCGCCATGATCGAAAGCATCGAAGGCAAACGCGGCCTTCCCCGTCACCGCCCTCCTTTCGTGGCCCAGGTGGGCATCTTCGGCCGACCAACGCTCGTTCATAATGTCGAAACGCTTTACTGGGTTGCGCGGGTGTGCCGTGAGGGACCCGAGCTTTTGACAAGCGTTGAAAAGAACGGTCGCAAAGGTCTGCGAAGCTATTCGATCTCGGGTCGAGTCAAGGCTCCGGGTGTGTATCTGCTGCCCGCCGGATCGACGATCGTGGACCTGATTGACGCCGCTGGCGGCATGATCGAGGGCCATGTGTTCAAAGCCTATCAGCCGGGTGGTCCATCTGCCGGACTGCTGCCCGCGTCTATCAACGACGTGCCCATGGATTTCGATACGCTGCAAGCACACGGCTCGTTCATCGGGTCTGCCGCAATCGTGATCCTCAGCGACCACGACAAGGCACGGGATGCCGCCCTGAACATGATGCGCTTCTTTGAGGATGAAAGCTGCGGTCAGTGTACGCCCTGCCGGGTCGGCTGCGAAAAGGCGGTCAAGCTGATGCAGGCGGATAAGTGGAACACGCTGCTTCTCGAAGAGCTGAGCCAGGCGATGGTCGATGCGTCGATCTGCGGGTTGGGACAGGCTGCACCAAATCCGATCCGGCTCACGATCAAGCATTTTGCGGATGAGGTGTAAGGCATGAGCGCTCAGGTCACCTTTACGCTGGACGGTGAAACAGTCACCGCCGATGCCGAGGCAACGATTTGGGAAGTTGCGAACGGGCGTGGACTTGTCATTCCGCATCTCTGCCACAAGCCAGCGCCCGGATATCGCCCGGACGGAAACTGCCGCGCGTGTATGGTTGCGATCGAGGGAGAACGGACACTTGCTGCCTCTTGCATTCGCGTTCCAACCGAGGGGATGGTTGTCACAACCAATTCGGCACGCGCGACCCATGCCCGCAAAATGGTGGTCGAGATGTTGGTGGCAGACCAACCGGACCGGGATGCCGCCCACGACAAATCAAGTCATCTTTGGGATATGGCCGAAGTCAACGGTATAGATCAAAGCCGCTTTCCCAAACTTGAAGATGGGCGCATCCCGTTGCTGGATGACAGCCATGTCGCAATGCGGGTGAACCTTGACGCCTGCATCCAATGCGGGTTGTGCGTGCGTGCCTGCCGCGAGGTTCAGGTCAACGACGTCATCGGGATGGCGGGCCGTGGGCATGACAGCTATCCGACATTCGATTTTGCAGACCCGATGGGCGAAAGCACCTGTGTGGCGTGTGGCGAATGCGTGCAAGCCTGCCCGACAGGTGCTCTGATGCCGGCGAGTGTTTTGGACTGTGATCAAGTCGGGGACCGCCGTGACTTTGATACAGAAACCGAAAGCGTCTGTCCGTTCTGCGGTGTTGGCTGCAAGGTTTCTCTCAAGGTCAAGGACGGCAAGGTCAAATATGTTGAAGGTATCATTGGCCCGGCAAACGAAGGCCGGCTTTGCGTCAAAGGGCGGTTTGGCTTTGACTACATCCATCATGAACACCGCCTGACCAAACCCTTGATCCGACGCGACGATGCGCCCCCGAAAGGCTTGAACGTCGATCCCGGCAACGTCCTGACCCACTTTCGCGAGGCAACTTGGGAAGAGGCAATGACGGTCGCGGCGGGCGGTCTTGCCAAGCTTCGTCAGGCACATGGTGGGGCTTCTGTTGCGGGGTTCGGCTCGGCCAAATGCACCAACGAAGAAGCCTATCTGTTCCAAAAACTGATCCGACAAGGTTTCAAGCACAACAATGTCGATCATTGCACCCGCCTGTGTCATGCCTCGTCCGTGAGTGCCTTGATCGAGAATGTCGGTTCCGGCGCGGTGACAGCGACCTTCAATCAAATCGAAAATTCGGATGTCGCGATTGTCATTGGCGCGAACCCGGTCGAAAACCACCCTGTCGCGGCCACGTATTTCAAACAGTTCGCCAAAAACGGCGGCAAACTGATTGTGATGGATCCGCGCGGTCAGGGGCTCAAACGGTTCGCCTACCAGATGCTCCAGTTTCGACCGGGTGCAGACGTGTCGATGCTCAACGCGATCATGAACGTGATCGTCGAAGAAGGGCTTTATGACCAGCAATATATCGATGCCTACACCGAGAACTGGGAGGCCGAAAAAGAGCACCTGAAAGGCTTTACACCCGAGGCGATGTCACCGATCTGCGGTATTGCGCCGGATGTGATCCGTGATGTCGCGCGCACCTTTGCCGGTGCCAAAGCCGGCATGATCTTCTGGGGCATGGGCGTCAGCCAGCACATTCACGGGACGGACAATTCGCGCTGCCTCATCAGTCTGGCCCTGATGACCGGACAGGTTGGCCGCCCCGGAACCGGTTTGCATCCGCTGCGTGGTCAGAACAACGTGCAAGGTGCATCTGATGCAGGTCTCATTCCGATGTTCGTTCCGGACTACCGGTCTGTCATGGACGATGCCGTGCGCGAGGACATCTTCAGTGTCTGGGGGCGCGATGAGGATTGGTCCAACCAGAAAGGCCTGACAGTCACCGAAATCGTCGACCAAGCCTATGCGGGCAACATCAAGGGAATGTATATCCAGGGCGAAAACCCCGCTATGTCGGACCCCGATGTAGAGCATGCACGCGACGCATTCGCCAAACTCGACCATCTTGTCGTACAGGATATCTTCCTGACCGAAACGGCGTGCTTTGCCGATGTGATCCTGCCCGCGTCGGCGCTCTATGAAAAGAACGGCACCGTCAGCAATACCAACCGGCAGGTCCAGCGTGTGCGCCCAGCGGTTCCGCCACCCGGTGACGCGCGCGAGGATTGGCAGATCACCGTTGAACTGGCGCAGCGTCTTGGACTGGATTGGGACTACACCGATGTGTCCCAAGTGTTTGCCGAGATGAAGCAGGTGATGTCATCGCTGGATAACATCACATGGGAACGGCTTGAGACCGAGACCGTCACGTATCCGTCCCTCAGCCCAACCGATCCCGGTCAGGCGGTTGTCTTCGGCGATGGCTTTCCTCGGCCGCAGGGTCGCGCCCGGTTTACCCCCGCCTCTCTGGTGTCTCCGGACGAGGCACCTGATGCCGAATTTCCGATGATCATGACCACCGGACGCCAGCTTGAGCACTGGCACACCGGTTCCATGACCCGCCGCGCCTCCGTGTTGGATGCGGTCGAGCCGGAAGCCAATTGCTCTCTGCATCCGAAGACCTTGCGCGCGCTTGGCGCAGAGCCCGGTGACATGCTGCGTCTGACGACGCGGCGCGGGTCGATTGAGATCATGGCGCGGGCGGATCGCGCTGTCGCGGAAGACATGGTCTTTGTGCCCTTCGCCTATGTCGAAGCTGCGGCGAATGTGCTCACCAATCCGGCGATCGATCCATATGGAAAGATCCCGGAATTCAAATTCTCGGCCGTGCGTGTCGAGACTGTCCCCAAAATCGCGGCTGAATAATCAGCTCGCCCTACCCAACAGGATTCCCAACATGTCGTACAAGTCGGATATTGAGATTGCGCGTGAGGCGCGGAAGCGGCCGATCGTGGAGATTGGAGAGAAGATCGGGATCGGGTCGGATGACCTTTTGCCCTATGGCCATGACAAGGCGAAGGTGAGCCAGTCGTTCAT
>NZ_JAEPMO010000139.1 GCF_017643905.1 Marivita sp. | reverse complement strand
GTGCCAAAACAGGCAAGGCTGTAGGGCGGCAGGGTATTGGCGGGTAGGATATCGCCCCGATGGGCGCCCTCCAACTGCCCGACCGCATAGCCGTAAAGTCCGGCGTCGTTCATCGCCTCGCGGAACCCATCGGGCACCAGCCCAAGGTCTTCGCCGACCACGAGACAGCCCGCGCAATGGGCTTCGATGGTAATCACCGCCAGCAGCGACTCGAGCGGCTGCGTGATATACCCACCCGGACTGCCATCATCGGGCAACCAGTAGCTGCGCAACAATCCCAGAGCGTGGTCGATCCGCAGCACACCGCATTTCGCCATAAGCCGCCGCAGCATCGACCGCAGCGGCGCATATCGCGCGCGCGCCAGAGGTCCGGGGGCATGGGCCGCAAGCGCCCAGGATTGGCCTTCAGGGCTCAGGTGATCGGGTGGGGCGCCGATGGTGACGCCCTTGGCAATCGTGTCCGCGTTGATCCAGACCTCGGCCCCGTCCGGGCGCGGACCTACCGCAAGGTCGAGATAGAGGCCAAGCGCCATCCCCGAGCCACATGCGTCGCGCTGTGCTGCGTCGATTTGGGTGTCGGCAAGGTATTGCAGCCACAGATGAAATTCCGCGCGTTTCCCCGCAGCCTTTCGCGCCGCCGCTCCGGGTGTTTGCAGAGCGACGGGCCAAGTGCGGAAATCATGCCCGTGGGTTTCGCTGATCGCCTCGAATTCGGCGAACTGGCGGGTTTCCTCTGAACAGGTCTCGCACCATTCCGTAAATGCAGCTTTGTCGCGTGTCTTGAACTTTGCCTCCAACGCCGCGCGATGGCGTTCTCGGAACCCGGCATAATCAATGAGATGAGCGTCCGGTGTCGGCCCCAACCCGCCTTCAATCGCGATATGGTCGATGTTGAACATCCCGCGATGCGACGGCGAATAGGGGCTGATGATGTCCTCCATAGCCCAGCCAAGCGCATGCAGCGGATTGACCCCAAGGAAGTTTGCACCGGAACGCCCGAACGTCGCGGCAACCGCGCCGAGATCGGCATAATTGCCCAGCCCGCCGTTCGTCTCCGAGCGCAAACCGTAAAGCGCGCCGGTCGTTCCCCAACACCGATCTTTTCCAGACTTCGACGCCAAGTCCGGTGCGCGGTGCGGTCGAACCATGACGAAACACTGGCCCGCGTATTTGCCGCTCATCTGCAGGTCGTAATATCCGACCCCAAGGCGCGGCAGATCAATCACACCCTTGGCGCGGCCCTCGGCCACCACCTGTCCGGTCTCATTGAGCACCGACCAGTCGCAGGGACCGGGCGCGGGAATTGTGATCGGATCCCCGGCAAAGGCGATCACCTCGGTCGTTCCAGCATCTTCTGCTTGGGCCGCCAAGGCGTCCGTCACCAAAGCAGGGCTGTCCGCATCTGTCCCCAAGGCCTTGAGCAGGGCGCGTAACGTGTCCGGGCTGGCCTCGTGTCGCGCGCCATGCAGATCATGGAAATCAAGGTAGATGCCCTGCGCCTTGGCCAACGCGCGCAATGCGTCGTCTGCGTTGGTCATTGCGCGGTTCCGGGCTTGAGGACAAAGGCGCTGACCGAATGGGCGGGCACGCGGATGCGTTCGCCGACGATGGGCGTTGAGTTCTGCACAGACTCTGACGTCTCGATCTCGCGCCGCCACAGATCGGGTGCTGCGGAGGGCAGCAGGAGGTCCAGATCATCATCCGTGCGGTTGAACGCCAGAAACACCTCATCGGTCAGTGCCTTGCCCGCCACACTTTCTGCATTGCCGCGCATGTGCAGGCACAGGCTCGAAAGCGCGTCATCCCCCCAGTTCAACGGTTTGCCATCAAAGCCGCGCCACTCCACATCCTTGCGCCGGTCGGTCGGGCGGGTCGCGCCATGCAGGAAATCCATCTGCCGCAGGATCGGGGTCGTCCGCCGGAACCGCGACAGCGCTTCGGTGAAGGTGATCATGTCGGGGTCCAGTGACGCCCAGTCGATCCACGTGGTCGCGTTGTCCTGACAATAGGCGTTGTTGTTGCCGTTCTGCGTATGCCCGCCTTCGTCGCCTGACAAAAGCATCGGCGTGCCTTGGGACAGAAACACCGTGGCCAGCATATTGCGATGCCGTCTTGCGCGCTGGGCACGGATCACGGGATCGTCGCTTGGCCCTTCGACGCCGAAATTGTCGCTGTAGTTTTCCTTGTGTCCGTCTCGGTTACCTTCGCCATTGGCCTCGTTATGGCGTTCTTCGTATTGCGTCGTGTCGGCCAGCGTGTAGCCGTCATGCGAGGAGGCGTAATTGACCGACGACCAGACCCGCCGTCCGCGTTTGTCGAACAGGTAAGCCGTTCCCAATAGGGCCGATCCCAGCTCTTGCGCGCCATGGGCATCGCCGCGCCAGAACTTGCGCACCGTGTCGCGATAGCGGTCGTTCCATTCGGCGAACTTGGCCGGGAATCCGCCCAATTGGTACCCTCCGGGGCCGATATCCCACGGCTCCGCGATCAGCTTGACCTCTGCCAGCACCGGGTCCTGCCGCAGCGCGGTCATGAACCGTCCGGTCCGGTCGAACCCGTCTGCCTCGCGGCAGAGGGTGGCAGCAAGATCAAAGCGGAAGCCGTCGACCCCCATCGCCTGCACCCAGAACCGCAGGCTGTCGAGGATCAGGCGCGTGACAAACGGATGCGTTACGTTGAGCGTGTTGCCGCAACCCGTGTCGTTCACGTAGTAGCGCGGCGCGTCGTCCTGAAGCCGGTAGTACGACGCGTTGTCCAATCCACGGTAGGACAGGGTCGGGCCAAGGTGATCGCCCTCGGCCGAGTGGTTGTAGACCACATCAAGGATCACCTCGATTCCGGCAGAATGGAACCGGTCCACCATCGCGCGGAAGCCGCGCACGCCAGCGGGGCCGAAATAGCGGGGTTCGGGTGCGAAGAAGCCAACGGTGTTGTAGCCCCAGTAATTCACCAGACCGCGCCCCGACAGCGCTCCTTCGGACTTAATCGCCTGCACGGGCAGCAGTTCCACCGCCGTAACGCCAAGGCGCGTCAGGTGATCCAGCATCGCGGGCGAGGCCAGGCCCTCATAAGTGCCGCGCAGGTCTTCGTGAACGCCAGGGTGGCGCATGGTCAGCCCTTTGACATGAGCTTCATAGATCAGCGTGTCCTGCCAGCCTTTCGAGAGGGGGCGTGCGTCGAGTGTGAACAGCGCCGGGTCTGATACCACAGACTTTGCCACAAAGGGCGCGCTGTCACGGCTGTCAAAGGACAGGTCAGCCTCTGGCGCGGAATTTAGATAGCCAAAAGTCGCTGTATGATCGGTGAATGCGCCGTGAAACTCGCGGCTATAGGGGTCGATCAGCAATTTGTTGCGGTTGAACCGATGCCCTTCTTCGGGCGCATACGGCCCCGATGCCCGATAGCCGTATAGCGTGCCGGGTTGCACCCCCGGCAGATACCCATGCCAGACCGCCCCTGTGCGTTCAGGCAGTGGCAGGCGCATTTCCTCGCGGGTGCCATCCGGTGAAAACAGACAGAGGAACACCTGTTGCGCATGTTCAGAGAACACCGCGAAATTCGTTCCGCCACCGTCGAAATGCGCCCCCAACCGCGACGGAGAGCCGGGTTCAAGCGTTGCAGAAACGGTGGCGTGATAGGTCATCAGACAAGTTCTGCGTAAAGGTCACGATAAGCTTGGGCAGAGCTGTCCCAGCCTACGGGATGACGCATGGCGGCGCGCTGCATGGTTTGCCAGAGTTTCGGATCGGCATAGGCGTCAACCAACCGGTCGATCACCTGCGCGATACCGGCGGCGGTCACATCGGTAAAGACGAACCCGGTGGCCGCCTTGGCCTGAATAGCGGCGATATTTGCGTCGATCACCGTATCGGCGAGCCCGCCGGTGCGGGCGACAACAGGCAAGGTGCCGTATCGCAGACCGTACAACTGCGTCAGCCCGCAGGGTTCAAACCGGGATGGGATAAGGATCGCATCACTGCCGGCCTGAAACAGATGAGACAACCCCTCGTCGTAGCCGATATGGGTGGCGATCTGACCGGGATACGCCAGTGCGGCATCGCGGAACCCCTGTTCCAGTTCGGGTTGGCCGGTGCCCAACACCGCCAGTTGTGCCCCGCGTTCCACCAAATGCGGCACGGCGTCCAGCAGGGCATCCAGTCCCTTTTGGTTGGTCAAGCGGCTGACCACGCAAAGCAAAGGCCCGGAGCTGTCGGGATCAAGCCCCAGCTTCGCGCGCAGGGCGGTTTTGTTGTCTGCCTTTCGTTTCAGCGTCTTGGCATCATAGGTCTGGGCCAAAGCCGTATCGTCTGCCGGGTTCCACGCGTCGGTGTCGATTCCGTTCAGCACACCGCTCAGTGCTCCGGCCCGCGCCTGCAACACACCCTCAAGTCCCATACCGAACTCCGGCGTCAGTATTTCACGCGCATAGGTCGGGCTGACCGTGGTGATCCGGTCCGAGAACATCAAAGCACCCTTGAGGAAGCTCAGATCGCCATGGAATTCCAGACCTTCAGGGTGGAACCAGTCGGTCTTGAGGTGCAGGCGATCCAGAACCTGCGGGCCAAACCTGCCTTGGAACGCAATGTTATGGATGGTGAGCATCGACCGCGGTCTGTCGCGCCCGGCCATGCGCAGGTAGACGGGCGCAAGGGCCGCCTGCCAATCATGGACGTGCAGGACATCCGGCTGGTAGCCGTCGATGGCCCCCATCGCGATGCGGGCACCTGCCATCGACAACGCGCCAAAGCGCAGGTGGTTGTCGGTCCAATCCTTCCCGTTTTCATCGACATACAGCCCGCCGGGACGGTCGAACAATTGCGGCGCGTCCAGAAGCAAAAGCGTAATGCCCTGAGCCGTGACCTTGACGATGCGACCGGACCCGCCGGGCAGGTCGTCGAACCGCGCGACTTCAGTCCCTTCAGGCAGCAACGGAAACAGTGGCGGATAGGCGGGCAGCACCACCTGTGCATCCACATCCACCCGTGACAGAGCGGCGGGCAAGGCGCCGACCACATCCGCCAGTCCCCCCGTTTTCACGAAGGGCGCACATTCCGAAGCCACCATCAGGACATTCATGTCACTTTCCCAGCTTGTCGATCATCGCTTGTGTAATCAGGCAGATGCCATTCTCGGTGCGGCGGAACCGCTTGGCGTCTTCCTTGGGGTCTTCACCCACGATCATGCCCGGTGGGATTTTCACACCCCGATCGAGGATCACGTTCTTGAGGTAGGCACGGCGCCCGACCTCGGCGTAGGGCAGGGCGACCACACCTTCGAGTTGCGAATAGGAATGCGTTTTGACACCCGTGAACAGCAGGCACCTATACAGCGATGAGCCAGAGATGATGCACCCGCCCGACACCATGGACGACACCGCCTGCCCGCGTCTGCCTTCTTCGTTATGGATGAACTTCGCGGGTGGGGTCAGTTCCGAATAGGTCCAGATCGGCCAGTCGGTCGCGTAGATATCCAGCGCTGGTTCAAAATCCGTGAGGTCGATATTGGCCTGCCAATAAGCGTCGATGGTCCCCACGTCGCGCCAATAGGGTTCGGTTTCAAGCCCCGACATCACGCAGGACCGGCTGAACGGATGCGCCCGCGCGCCGCCCTCGGCGACGATGGCGGGAATAATGTCCTTGCCGAAATCGTTTTCCGAATTGGGGTTTTGCGCATCCTTTTCGAGGATCTCGTACAGGTACTCGGCCTCGAACACGTAAATGCCCATGCTGGCCAGCGATTTGGTCTCGTCGCCCGGCATTGAGGGCGGATCTGCGGGTTTTTCGACAAAGTCGAGGATCTTGTCGTTGTCGTCCACATGCATGACGCCAAAGCCCTTGGCCTCTTCACGCGGCACGGCGATACAGCCCACCGTGACCTTTGCGCCAGAGCGGACATGCTCTTCGATCATGAAGGAGTAGTCCTGCTTGTAGATGTGGTCGCCTGCAAGGATCAGCACGTATTTGGGCCCATAGCCGCGAATGATCGCGATGTTCTGGGTCACGGCGTCGGCGGTGCCCTTGTACCAGTTGTCCTCGTTGATCTGCTGCGAGGCGGGCAGGATATCCAGCGACTCGTTGCGCTCGGCCCGGAAGAAGCTCCAGCCGCGCTGCATGTGCCGGATCAGGCTGTGTGCCTTGTACTGCGTCGCGACACCGATCCGCCGGATGCCGGAATTCACCGCGTTGGACAGGGCAAAGTCGATGATCCGTGTCTTGCCGCCGAAATAGACGGCGGGTTTGGCGCGGATGTCGGTCATTTCCTTCAGGCGGCTTCCTCGGCCCCCTGCAAGAATGAACGCAATGGATTGCTGCGCCAGGCTGAACCTGTCTTCTCTCATGTCTTTCCTCCCCCTTTTTGTCATCTGCGTCCTCAGCTGTCCGACAGTTGAAAGAACACGGTCGCCAGCGGCGGCACGGTGATCTCAATGGAATATGGGCAGCCGTGCATCGACATCTCCTGTGCGTCAGCACCGCCCGGATTGCCTGTGTCCGTACCGCCATAGATCGCGGCATCAGAGTTGAATTTTTCCGCCCAGTGGCCCGTGTGTGGCACGCCAATGCGGTAATTGGTGCGCGGCACCGGTGTGAAATTCGCAACCACCAGGACCGGCGGCGTGCCCTCTTTGCCGTAGCGCACCCACGAAAACACCGAATCCGCCGCGTTGCCGCCGTCGATCCAGCGGAACCCGTCCTGCGACGTGTCCTTCTCGAAAAGCGCGGGCGTCGTGCGATAGAGCGAGTTCAGATCGCGCACAAGGCTTTGCATGCCCTTGTGCGGGGCGTGGTCGAGCAGATGCCAGTCAAGGCTGGTTTCGTTGTTCCATTCACCGCTTTGCGCAAACTCGCCCCCCATGAACAACAGCTTCTTGCCGGGATGCCCCCACATGAACCCGTAGTAAGCACGAAGGTTGGCAAAGCGCTGCCAATCATCACCCGGCATCTTGCCCAGAAGCGAGCCCTTGCCATGCACCACCTCGTCATGGCTGAGCGGCAGGATGAAGTTTTCGGAAAACGCGTAATGCAGACCGAAAGTCATCTTGTCGTGGTGGTATTTCCGGTTGATCGGGTCTTCGGCCATGTAGCGCAGGGTGTCGTTCATCCACCCCATGTTCCACTTGAAGCCGAACCCCAGACCGCCTGTGCTGGTCGGTGCGCTGACCCCCGGAAAGGCGGTGCTTTCCTCGGCGGCGGTCAGGATGCTGTCATCGGCGGCGTAGACCACTTCGTTTATCCGCTGCATGAAGGCGATGGCTTCGAGGTTCTCGCGCCCGCCATGCTGGTTGGGCACCCATTCCCCCTCTTTTCGCGAATAGTCGCGGTAGAGCATGGAGGCCACCGCATCCACGCGCAGCCCGTCGATGTGGTATTCCTCGAACCAGAACCGCGCATTGGCGATCAGGAAGTTCTGCACCTCCGTCCGCCCGTAATTGTAGACGAGCGTGTTCCAGTCGGGATGGAAACCTTCCTTCGGGTCCGCATGTTCGTAAAGCGCCGAGCCATCGAAGCGGCCCAGCCCGTGCTGGTCGGTGGGGAAGTGCCCCGGCACCCAGTCGATGATCAGGCCCAGTCCCGCCTTGTGGCAGGCATCGACAAAGGCGCGGAAGTCCTGCGGTGTGCCGAACCGCGAGGTGGGCGCGAACAGGCCCACGGGCTGATAGCCCCACGATCCGCCGAACGGGTATTCGGAGATCGGTGTCAGCTCGATATGGGTAAAGCCCATGTCCTTGGCATAATCGACCAGCATGGACGCATGTTCGAGATAGGTCAGCGACCGGTTGCCCTCTTCCGGGACGCGCCGCCAGCTTTCCAGATGGACCTCGTAGATCGAGATCGGCTTGTCGATCTTCTGCTTCGCGCCCCGCTTGGACAGCCAACCGGCATCCGACCACTCATAACCGCGCAGGTCGCGCACGACCGAGGCAGTCGCAGGCGGCAGTTCCGCGCCGAACCCAACCGGGTCGGCTTTGAGCGGCAACAGATTACCCGCGCCGTCGATAAGTTCGTATTTATAGGCGATGCCATCGCCCAGATCCGGCAGGAAAATCTCGTGTACTCCCGTCGCGCCCCGGCGGCGCATGACGTGACGGCGGCCATCCCAGCCGTTGAAGTCACCCACGACCGATACGCGCATTGCATTCGGCGCCCAGACGGCGAAATGCGTGCCGTCTACGCCTTCCAGTGTGCAGACATGCGCGCCAAGTGCATCCCAAAGCTGGTTATGTGTGCCTTCGCCCAGAAGGTACTCGTCCATCTCGCCCAGCTTGGGACCAAAGGCATAGGCGTCCTGTTCTTCCCACGTGTCCGTTCCGCGCGTCATGCGCAGACGGTAGGGAAATCGCTTTTTGCGGCGCGGGATCACCCCAGCGAATAGACCATCGGCAACACGCTCCAACGTCACCAAGGCCCGCCCGGTTTTGCTGTCGATCACCTCAACATTGTCCGCCTCGGGGCGCATTGCCCGCATCACCAGTTTGCCGTCAAATTCGTGCAGACCCAGCACCGCAAACGGGTCGCCGTGCCGCCCCTGCGCTATCGCCTGGGCCGTGGCGTCGTCGATCAGCGCCGCCGCATCCATCATGCTGTTTTCCCAAGCTTGGCTTTGGTCAGGCTCTCGGCCCCCCAGATGTCGCGAGCATAGCCCTTGATCGTGCGGTCGGACGAGAACCAGCCCATGCTGGCCGTGTTCGCAACCGCCATCGCGGCCCAATTCGCCGGGTTGCGATAGGCGGTGTCGGCGCGGCGCTGCGTGTCGAAGTAGCTGTCGAAATCACAGGTCACGAGGAAATAATCATGGTCATACAGCATCCCCACAAGCCCATGATAGCGGCTTGGGTCATGCGGTGCAAAACGCCCCTCGGCGATCTGGCCCAGCACCCGCTGCAGGCGCGGGCTGGCTTCGATGGCGGCGCGGGAATAGCCGTGATGCGTGCGGCGCTCCATCACTTCCTGTGCGGTCAGGCCGAAGAGGAAGAAGTTTTCCGACCCGACATGATCGCGGATTTCGACGTTCGCACCGTCCAGCGTGCCGATGGTCAGCGCACCGTTCAGGGCAAATTTCATGTTTCCGGTGCCCGACGCCTCTTTACCGGCGGTCGAGATCTGTTCCGACAGGTCCGCCGCCGGGATCAGCCGTTCGGCCATCGTCACGTTGTAGTTCGGCGGATACACGATCTTGAGCCGGTCGCCGGTGATCGGATCGGCATTGATCACCTGCGCCACGTCATTGATCAGGCGGATGATATCCTTGGCCACAAAATATCCCGGCGCAGCCTTGCCGCCGAAGATCTTGACCCGTGGGGTCCAGTCGCCATTCGGATTGTCGCGCATCTCGTTCCAGAGCGCGACAGTTTCCAAAAGGTTCATCAACTGACGTTTGTATTCGTGGATGCGCTTGATCTGCACGTCGAACATCGCGTCGGGGTCCAGCGTGACACCCATCGTCTGACCGATCCAATTGGACAGGTTCGCCTTGTTCTCGCGCTTTGAGCCGGTGAACGCCTCAATGAACGCGGCATCGTCACGTTTGGACTTGAGCGCGGTCAGTTGTTCAAGGTCCGTCACCCAGCCTTCGCCGATCGTGTCGGTGATCAGGTGCCGCAGCGACGGGTTGCAGCCATAAAGCCAGCGGCGTGGCGTGATGCCGTTGGTCTGGTTGATGATCCGGCTCGGATGGATGCGGTGCAGGTCGGCGAACACCGTTTCCTTGACCAGTTCGGTGTGCAGCGCCGACACGCCGTTGACCTTGTGCGCCATGATGAACGCCAGTTCGCCCATTCGGACATCGCCGTGCTCTAGGATACGTGGGCTGTCCGGGAATTCGGTCTGATGCGCGTGTTCGATAGCGCGGATGATCTCCAGATGGCGCGGCAGGATGCGGCCCATCAGGTGTTCGCTCCACCGTTCCAGCGCTTCGGGCAAAAGCGTGTGGTTGGTGTAGGCCAGACATTTGCGCGCCAGCGGGATCGCCTCGTCCACCGGGATCGCGTGTTCGTCCACCAGAATACGCACCAGTTCCGGCCCGGCGATGGCAGGGTGCGTGTCGTTGAGCTGGATCGCCACGTAGTCGGGCAGGGCGCGGATGTCGTCGTGATCCTTCAGGTAGCGGCGCAGCAGGTCCATGATCGACGCGGCGGTGAAGAAGTATTCCTGCTTGAGGCGCAGTTCCTTGCCGCTCTCGGTGGTGTCGTCGGGATAGAGCACCCGGCTGATCGTCCGCGCCAGCGCCTCGGACCGACCGGCGGCGAGGTAATCTCCACGATTGAAGCTTTCGAGGTCGAAATCCTTGGATGGCTCTGCAGACCAGAGGCGCAGCGTGTTGCCCCACTCGCCCTTCCAGCCAACGACTGGCGTGTCATAGGCGGTGGCCATGACCACCTCGCTGGGGTGCCAACAGGCCTTGCCCTTGTGATGATCGACATGTCCGCCAAAGCCGATCCGATAGCGTGCCTCGGGGCGTTCGAATTCCCACGCATGGCGCTGGGTCAGCCAGGTCTCGGGTTTCTCGACCTGCTGGCCCTGGGCAAAGCTCTGCTCGAACAGCCCGTGTTCATAGCGGATGCCATAGCCAAACGCCGGGATTCCCAATGTCGCCAATGAGTCCATGAAACACGCCGCCAGTCGGCCCAGCCCGCCATTGCCAAGTGCCGCGTCCGGTTCGTCATGCACGATGGTGTCGTAATCCTGACCCAGCTCGACCAGCGTCGCCTTGACCGTGTCCTCCATCCGCAGGTTCGAGATCATGTCCTCGATCAACCGCCCGATGAGAAACTCCATCGACAGGTAATAGACCCGCTTGGGCGAGGCGGCGTAGGTTTCCTTGGTCGACCGGAACCACGCTTCGACCATCTGGTCGCGCAGGACGAGCGACAGCGCGATGCGCCAGTCATAGGTCGATGCGTTCTCGGCATCTTTGCCCAGCGAGTATTTCAGACGGTTCAGAATATCGGTTTTCATGCTCATCCAGATGGGTTCCACGGTCGGGTCAAGAGTTACGATAGCGCTAACATTGGCCCCTCATACCGCAAAACGCACCAATTACCATTGC
>NZ_JAEPMO010000098.1 GCF_017643905.1 Marivita sp. | reverse complement strand
GGTGAACAGGCGTTTGACACGCGCGACCTGCATCTTGGCGGTCTTGTCGTCATCATCCGGGTGGCAGAACACCAGAAGTTTGACCACGTTCTCGCGCGCCCATTCGCGCAAACCGCCGAGGTCCTCGCCCAGGTCCGGCTCCAACTCGATGGGCCGCGATCCGGGCAGTTCGGTGGGCCGCCCGATCCAGAGGCCCGTGCCGCTGGCCCGGTGCAGCGCGCTGCGCCCGATCCGGTTGTCGCAAAGGATGCCATAGCCGCCCTGCCCGTTAGCCACCTTGAGCGCCGCGTCGAGGCAAAGTTCCTTGAACGCCGCGCCCTTCTCGGGTGTGTAGCCCGACATCTCTTCCAGTTGCGAGCGGTGGTCGAAGGCGAAGGTGCGCAGGGTGGACCAATCGCCTTTGCGGTTCGTGGCCCAATGGACCTGTTCAAGCTCCGCATCGTTTCGCAGGTCAGGCCGTTTGATGCCTCGCTTGAAGAAGATTTGCAGCTCTTCCCAGCTTGGGTAAGCCGGGGTGCAGCCATGGCGGCTGACGGCAAAGGCACCGCAGGCATTGGCGTATTTAAGAGCGGTGGGCCAATCTTCGCCGTCCAGCCAGCCTTTCAGCAGGCCGGACATGAACCCGTCACCTGCACCCAGCACGTTGAACACCTCTATGGGAAACCCCGGCCCAGTCTGGCCGTCGTCCAAGTTATCGGGAATGTCGCCCTCAAACGCCACCGCACCTGCGGCCCCGCGTTTGCAGACCAGCGTCGCGCCGGAGACCGCTCGCACCGCACGCAGGGCGGCAATCGTATCCGTGCTGCCACCCGCGATGTGGAACTCTTCCTCCGTTCCGACGATCAGATCGAAGAAATGCAGCGTCGATTGCAGCTTGGCCGTCACAGCAGCGCTTTCGACAAAGCGGCTTTCGCCATCGCCATGGCCCGCCACGCCCCAGAGGTTCGGGCGGTAGTCGATGTCGAGCGCGGTCGTCATGCCCGCATCCCGCGCGATCTGGAGCGCCTTGAGCGTGGCGGCCTCCACCCGGGGATGGCTGAGATGGGTGCCGGTGGCGACCACGGCCCGCGCCCGGCGGATGAAGTCAGGGTCGATGTCATCAACCGTGAGCCCCATATCGGCGCAATTCTCGCGGTAGAAGATCAGCGGAAACTGTTCCTGATCGCGGATGCCGAGTAACACCAGCGCGGTCAGGCGGTCGGGGTCGGTTTTGACCCCGGTCGTGTCCACGCCCTCTTTCTGCAACTGCTCGCGGATGAACCGGCCCATATGCTCATCGCCCACCCCCGTGATCACCGCAGAGCGCAGCCCAAGCCGCGCCGTTCCGCAGGCGATGTTGGTCGGAGAGCCACCGATATACTTGTCGAATGACCCCATATCCTCGAGCCGGCCGCCCACCTGTGCCCCGTAAAGGTCCACCGATGACCGGCCAATGGTGATGAGGTCCAGTGTCTTGGTCATGGCTCAGCCTGTGATCTCGGAAAGTTTGACCGCGCGGCCTTCTTTGACCGAAAGCACCGCTGCATCGGCCAGCGCCAGCGCCATCAGCCCGTCCTGCCCGGTGGTGGGCGTCGGAGCGCCATCGGCGACCGAGGCGACAAAGGCCGCGATCTCGTTTTCATAGGCCGCCACGTAGCGCGTCATGAAGAAATTGAGCAGCGGCGGCGTGCCGAAGCCAGTGCCGTTGGCCAGTTCGATATTCGCCTCGGCCATATTCTTTGCGCTGACCATACCTTCGGAACCCAGCACCTCGATCCGCTGGTCATAGCCATAGGTGGCTCGGCGGGAATTGGTGATGATGGCCTGTTTGCCGGATGCGGTGCGCAGCATCACGTTGACGCTGTCAAAATCGCCCGCCTCGCCGATCTTGGGATCGGTCAGGACCGACGCCTGTGCCATCACGGTTTCGACCTCTTCCCCCAAGAGCCAGCGGGCCATGTCGAAGTCGTGGATGGTCATGTCGCGGAAGATACCACCCGAGACCTTGATATACTCGACCGGAGGTGCGCCGGGATCGCGCGAGGTGATGGTGACCATCTCGACATCGCCGACGTGGCGTGCGTCGATGGCCGCCTTGACCGCCATGAAGTCGGGATCGAACCGGCGATTGAAACCGACCATCAGCGTAGCGCCTTCCGCCGTGACGGTGGCAAGGCAGTCCTGCACCCGCTTCAAACTCAGATCGACGGGTTTTTCGCAGAACATCGCCTTGCCCACCTTGGCGAACTGCTCGATCAGGTCCGCATGGGTGTTGGTCGGGGTGCAGATCAAGACCGCGTCCACGTCATCGGACGCCGCGATCTCGTCGATGGTGCGAATGTCGCAACCGTAGCGGTCGGCCACCGAAGTGGCCGCCGCGGCCATGGGATCGGCAATGGCAACCAGTGTGGCACCGGGGGTGGCGGTGACCGCCTTGGCATGGACCTGGCCGATACGGCCTGCACCAAGGATCGCAAATCTGACAGTCATGGGTCTTCCTTTATCCTCCCAAAGCCTTTCGCTTGGGACGTTCTTGTTCTCATTGCACCAGCACTGCAGCCACATACCTGACAGCAGCATCCGGCGAGTCTCGAGCGTGCCAGACTTACGCGCGGCACGCCTGCAGATCAAAGCCCCTTCGGTGTGGCCGCGCGGTCAAAGCGCTTCGGCCACCTCATATTCCGGCTGCGTCTTGGCGCCGGTGATATAGGCCACAACATCCTGCCCGTCGGTCTCTTCCTTGCGGAGGTTCGCGCATATCCGGCCCCTGCGGAACACGACGATGCGGTCCACAAGGTCCATCACCTGCCGCATATTGTGACTGATGAGGATCAGGGGTTCACCCTGCTCTTTCAGGGTGCGGATGATGTTTTCCACCTGCGCGGTTTCCTGCACCCCCAAGGCCGCCGTCGGCTCGTCCATGATGGTCAGCTTGGAATGGAAGGTCGCCGTTCGCGCAATGGCCACGCACTGACGCTGACCGCCCGACATGTTCTGGATCGTGTTGCGGATGTTGGGAATTTTTACCGCCGTCTTCTCCAGCGCCGCGATCGTGTCATTGCGCATCGCCTTGTAGTCAAGAAACCGAAACGGACCCAGCCAATCGAACTTGGTCTTTTCGCGCCCCAGAAACAGGTTGTCCGACACGTCCAGATCATCGGCCAGAGCCAGGTTCTGAAACACCGCTTCGATCCCGGCCTCGCGGGCATCCAGCGGTCCAGCGAATTGCACCGGTTTGCCATCGAAATGGATCTCGCCGCGCGTGGGCTGTTCGACCCCGGTGATCTGGCGCACGAAGGTCGATTTACCCGCCCCGTTGTCGCCCATGATGGCCACGTGTTCACCCTTGCGCAGGGTGAAATTCGCGTCCTGCAGGGCATGCACACCACCGTAATGCTTGGTCAGGTTGCGGGTCTCAAGGATGATGTCTGACATGGGTCTTCTCCCTAAATCCGCATGCTGGAGCGTTGCTGCCGCCACTTGTCGAGCACCACAGCGCCGATGATGATCGCGCCCATGGCCATGATCTGAAAATACGCGTCAAGCTTCACATAGGTGAACCCGGACTGGATCACGCCGAACACCATCGCGCCCAGAACCGTCCCGATGATGGACCCGCGTCCGCCGGTCAGGCTTACCCCGCCGATGACCGCCATGGCGATGGCGTAGAGTTCGTAGAACAGACCCATGCCGGATTGCGCCGTCAGGTTCTTGGAGCTGAGAACGATGGCCGCAAAGGCCGCCAGCATCGACGCGATCATGTAGACCATGACCTTGTGCCGCTTGACGTTGATCCCAGACATGCGCGCCGCGTCTTCGTTGGAGCCGATGGCATAGGTGTGCTTGCCGTAGACCGTGTAACGCAGCAGCACGTGGCACAGGATTGCCAGCAGAACGAACCAGACCACCGGCATCATGCCCGCGCCCAAAGCTGCATAGCTTTCGGTCGGGAAGGAGACCGGCTGGCCCCGTGTCCACCACTGCGCGATGCCGCGGCAGATCAGGAACATGCCAAGCGTCGCGATAAAGGGTGGGATGCGGGTGAAGGCAATCAGACTGCCGTTGATCGCTCCGATGAAAGCACCGAAGGCAAGGCCGACGATGATCGGAACGAGAACCGGAAGATCGAACGCCCACGGGCCGAACACCGCCTTGGGGTTGGGATTGCCGTTCACCAGTTCGGTCTGAGCAAAGGACATCACGATCATCGCGGTTGCGGCCACCAATGGCCCAGAGGACAGGTCGATCCCGCCCGAGATGATGACCTGCGTCACACCCAGCGAGATGATCCCGATGATGGCAACCTGCAGGATAATGATCTGCAGACGCGCTTCGTTGAAGATGGAGTCGAACCGGTCGTTCGTGTCGAACAGGAAACTCTGGCCGTTCATGTAGGGCAGCACCTGCCCCAGCAGTTCGAAGATCGCGACAATGATCACAAGCGCGATGAAAATGTTGAATTCGTTGGGCCAGCTGCGCTTGGAACTGTCGTATTTCAGCCCGCCTGTCCCTTGCGTGGTCTCCGCCATGGATGGCACTCCTGATGGATTTGCTCTGCGCCCAAAACGGGCTTTTCGAGTTAGGTGGACAGGGCGCCGGATGCGCCCTGTCGTATCGTCAAGTCAGCCCATCAGTTCTTACTGAGGAACTCTTCGACATTCGCCGGTGTGACCAGCTTGAACGGGATGTAGACCTTCTGGTCCACGGCCTCACCGCGGGCCAGCGCGAGTGCTGCATCAACCGATCCTTCACCCTGACCAAACGCGTCCTGGAACACGGTGGCATCGAGATCGCCCGCCTGCATCGCAACAAGCGCGTCCTGTGTTGCGTCGACACCGACCACAACCACATCTTCCATCGAAATGCCCGACGCTTTCATCGCCTGGATCGCACCGATGGCCATTTCGTCGTTGTTGGCGAAGACGACCTGGAATTCCTCACCCGAGGACAGCCAGTTGGTCATGAGATCCTGCGCTTCGTCGCGCGACCAGTTGGCGGTCTGACGGTCGATGATCGAAATGAAGTTGCACATGTCGATCCCGATGATATCGTCCACGTCCTTGGTCCGCTGCACGGCGGCCTGGTTCGAAAGCTGGCCCATCATCAGATAGCCCTTGGCACCGCCCGCATAGCCCATGCCGCGCAGCAGTTTGCAGGCCTCGAACGCGGCCAGCGTGCCGGATTCGATCTCGTTCGAGGCCACAAAGGCCTGATTGTCGGGCAGGCTGTCCACGTTGATCGGCTGGCGGTTGACGTAAACCAGCGGGATGCCGGCATTCGCGGCAGCCTGCGACATGGCTTCGGTTGCCGAGGTATCCACCGCATTCACGATGATGGCGTCGACTCCGGCGGCGATGAAGTTGTTGATCTGGTCAAGCTGGCGCGCCACATCGTCCTGTGCGTCCTCGACCTGCAATTCGACACCGTCGATGCCAGCCGCATAGTCCACCATGCCATTGCGCATCACGGTCAGGAAGTTGTCATCGAACCGTGCAATCGACGCGCCGATGGTTTCGGCCATCGCGGTGGTCGACATCAGGGCAGCAAGGCCTGCGGCGATAAGGGTTTTCTTCATCAGTTTAGTCCTCCCAATTTGGTGCCGGCACACCGATTTACACACCGGAGCCCCTTCTGGGGCGGTTTCCCTTCACTCAGGCGGCCTCTGCTGCCAGCTGCGAAGAAATGAACTCGAACGATTGACGAAGGGCGCTTGCCGGATCGGCCAACGCATGCGTCTGGGGCGAAAAACACTCGTAGGAAATCGGGCCGTCATAGCCTGCGCTCAGCAGGGCACGGATTTGTGCGACATTGCCCAGGCGGTCTTGCGCATCGACCAGAACCCGGTGTTCGTCTTCCATCTGATCAATACCCAGCGCCGGATCGACAACACCCGAAATGTGGACGATCCCTGTCTGACCGACAAAGATCGGGCCGCCTTCAGCCAAGGTATGGTGAAACGTGTCGTGCACGATCTTGAAGACATGCGCAGCATCCAGCGCGTTGATCGTCTCGACCGCATCTTGTTTCGATCTCAGCGAAGAGCGTGGGAACCCAAGAGGTTCGATCAAGGCAATTAGCCCTGCATCCTCGACCATGAATTTGATGTTTTTCAGCGCGATGCGGAGATTGGCATGGCGTTCGCCATTGCCGGTTTCCGTGCCATCGTTGCGCGGGATCAGGCTGATGGTCTCTGCGCCGCAGGCTTTGGCAATCGCGATCAGGTCGCGCACTTCCGTGGCGATGGCATTCGACCAGCTGTTGAATGGGTAAACCTGGCTTAGCCCAACAAGCCGCAGGCCCTTGTCTTGCGCCATCCGGCCCGCCGCGACGGGATCCATTCCATCAAAAAGCGGGCGGCCCAGATCGTTCCGGACTTCCACCCCGACGCACTCGAGCGAAGCCGCAAGGTCAAGGAACGACTCGTAGCCGAGATTTGGAACGGTCATGTGATTGAGCGCACGCTTCATGACGATCACATCCTCCCAAATGCTACGGCCTGACTAACGCAGGGGAAGCAGTGCGGCGACGAACCGATTCCGTCAACGGCGCGGCGGTTGCTTTACATCAATCATGATAGTTTTCTGCGCATGCAAAATGATGTTTTTGCATCATCACAGGATTTCCGGCAGGATGATCCTCGGGTCAAGAAAATGCTGTTCGACAGAACTCGAGTCCGGGTCCGAACAGGCCTTGATGGCCAAGTCGATCATGCTTTGGCAGACCTCAGCGAGGGGCGTCGTGATCGCCATCTGAACATATCCGTCCAGCAAACCCGCGCGGCTTTCGGGGGTCACTTCGTTCACCACAAGGCGCACCTTGCCCGGCGGACGCGCCTCGCGCAGGGCCGCAATTGCGCCTTCCATTCCGCCCCCTGCCACGTAGATGCCACGCAGGTCCGGATAACGCTCCAACAAGTTCAGGGTTGCCTCGTAGGTCACCTGCCGGGTCTCAAGATTGACCAGCGTTTCGAGCGTCTCAAAGCTCGGAGCATTCTCTCGCATAAAAGCGCGGAACCCCACTTCGCGCAGATCGTGGCCATGCCATCTATTGCCACCGACAAAGATCGCCACACGCCCCGGAGTTGCCGTCTGGGTCAGCATCCAGGCCGCTTGTCGGCCCACCTTCATGTTGTTCAACCCTATGTAACTGCGGCGAATTCCTTGCGCAAAGTCATTGAGAAGCGAAAACGCCGGCACATCTTTGGCCTTGAGATCAGACACCACCTTGTCGAGGCTCTGATGGTTCACCGCAACCGCTCCCACGGCATCGCAATCGCTGCCAAGCTTCTTCAACAGATCGGCAAATTCGTCCGGGGATTGCGAATTCGAGAACCGGATGGAAACCCTGCCCCGAATATCCGTACGCGCCGCGATGGCGCGTTCGATCTCGGACCGGAAGGCCTGATAGAAAGCCTGCTTTTCCTTCAAGAGCACAACGCCGAGATGCAGCTCTGGCACCGTCGCATTCAGCCGGTGATCCAAGAGCCCGCGCGCATGATACCCGACCTCTCGGGCGGCATCGGCGATCCGGCGCAAGGTCTCTTCGCGCACCTTGACACGGCCATTCAGCGCCCGGTCGATGGTTGCCGTGCTCAACCCGGACACACGGGCGACATCCTTGATGGTTGCTCTGCGTGCCATGACGCGCCTCCGACCTGCACAAGCTATCATTCCATCACAAATGATGTCTTTTCGGCAAGAGCGCATTTTGGGACAAGGATTTTTGCAACCTGTTGCAAAATCCTGCAACGCCCGGTCAAACTGGTGCATCGCAAAAGGAACCCGGACGGATGCCAATCACTCTACAGGATGTTGCACTTCGGGCGGGTGTCTCGAAATCCGCGGTGTCCCGCACCTTTACGCCCGGCGCGTCGGTGTCCGCCAAGACCCGCGCCAAGGTCGAAGCCGCCGCCAAAGAGCTGGGCTACATGCCCAACGTGCTGGCCTCGAGCCTGACCACAGGGCGTACCGCGCTGATCGGGTTGATTTCCAACAACTTCACCAACCCTTACTTCCTTGAAATCTTCGATCTGTTCACCCGCGCCCTGCAAAAAGCGGAATTGCGACCCTTGCTCATCAATCTCAGCGCCGAAGAAGACGCGAGCCGGTCACTGTCCATGCTGCGGCAATACAATGTTGACGGGGTCATCGTCGCCTCCTCCACCCTGCCACCCGACTTTGCAAAGGTGTTTCACGATGCGGGCATCCCAGTGGTCCATGCTTTTGGCTGGTCGTCGGACACGCCCGGAACGGGGCGTGTGAGCATCGACAACACCGAGGCCGGGCATCTGGCCGCCGTCACCCTGATCGACCGCGGCTACCGGAGGGTGGGCTTTCTGGGCGGTCCGCAAAGTGCCGCGACAACATCCGACCGGCTGGACGGGTTCTGCGCGGGACTGAAGGCGCATGGCCTCTCGCCCGAAATCCAGTTTGCCACCGCTTATTCCTATGAGGCCGGACGCGTCGCCATGACCCGAGCGCTGGACGCGGCACCGCAGGTCGAGGCGTGGTTTTGTGGCGACGACGTGATCGCCATCGGTGCGATGGATGCCGCAGTGGCGCAGGGACGGCGCATCCCGGATAACCTTGGGCTGATCGGGCTCAACGACATGCGGATGGCAGGTTGGGATCGCGTCGGGCTGACAACCATTCGGCAGCCCGCGCCTCAGATCGTGGCGGCCTCGGTCGATCTGATCCGCAAGGGGATTGCGGATCCTGCGACCTTGCCGCAGAGGGTTCTGCTGCCCTGCACGCTGGTCGAGCGCAGAACCCTTCGCGCCAAACCCTAACCGCGGAACATCGGTGGGCGGGCGTCGACCCAAGCCCCGTGTGCCTTGCCGCTGTCTGCCACCGCAAAGACCGCCGCCATGGACCGCAAGCCGTCTTCCGCGCGCGGATAGAGGTTTGCCGCCGGGTCCATCGGGCGCCCCTCTTTTTCCGCCCGGATCGCTTCGGCCAAATCAGCATAGATATTGGCAAAGGCGAGCGGCATGCCTTCTGCGTGACCGATGGTGACACGGCTGGTGCGGTCAGCCTCGGGCGACAGGTTCGCCTCGCCGCGTTCGATCACCTGCAAGCGCTGGCCAAGCGGCATGTAGTAAAGCTGGTTCGGCTGTTCCTGCGCCCAGCGCAGCCCACCCTTTTCGCCGAAGACCTGGATCGACAGACCATGCTGGTTGCCCAGCGCGATGGACGAGGTCCAGAGCCGCCCCACCGTCCCGCCATCGAAACGCAGGTTCAGCATCGCGTCATCTTCCAGCACCCGGCTTTCAATGCAGCTTACCGTGTCGGCGCTCAGCCGGTCGACCTCCTGCCCGATCACAAAGGACGCCATGTGCAGCGCATGGATACCGCAATCGGCAAATTGCGCGCTGACACCGGCCTGTGCCGGATCATAGCGCCAGCGAACACGCGGGTTGTCGGCATCGGCGGCGTCCGCATGATGCCCATGGGCAAACTCGGCCTTCACCAACCGGATGCGCCCGAGATCCCCTCGCGCAACCATCGCGCGCATGTGGCGGACAAGGCTGTAGCCGGTATAGCCGTAATTCACCGCACAGATGCGCCCGGCGGATTTGGACAGGCGCACGATCTCTTCGCCTTCTTCGACCGTCATGGTCATCGGCTTTTCGCAAAGCACGTGAAACCCGGCTTCAAGAAAGGCTTTAGTGATCTCGAAATGGGTGGCGTTGGGGGTGGCGACCGTCACCAGATCAACGCGGTCATCACGGCCTTTTTCGCCTGCCAGCATCTCGCGCCAATCGCCATAAGCGCGGTCCTCGGCCAGACCCAGCCGCTTGCCGTAGTCGCGCCCGGCGTCGGGCCGGTGATCCAGCGCACCCGCCATGAATTCGAAATGCCCATCAAGCCCCGCGCCCAAGCGATGCGCCGGGCCAATCTGGCTGCCTTCGCCGCCACCGATCATGCCCCACCGAAGCTTTGCCATTCTGTTCGTCCTTTCGTGAAACGCCCTGAGCCTGTGCCCGGATCAGAAGCCGATAGAAGTGAGGCACTCGCGGTTCGCCCGCGCATCGTCGATGGGCCGCACGTCGAGCGTCGGATCACAGTCCTGTTCGACCGTGCACCAGCCATCGAAACCCGCATCCAGCAGCACGCCCCGCACCGCTGGAAAATCGACATCGCCTTGCCCGAGGTTGCAGAAGATACCCTGCCCGCACGCCTTGTAGAAATCGGTGCGATTGGCGACGACATCTGCCTTCACCGCAGGGTCTATGTCCTTGAAATGCATGTAGGATATCCGGCCGATATGGCGCTGCATGAACGCCACCGGATCGAACCCGGCATAAGAGTGATGCCCGGTGTCGAAACAGATCTTGAGCAGGCTCTCATCGACCTCGTTCAAAAGCCGTTCGAGTTCCGGTTCGAAGTCGATGAACCCCCCGGCATGGGCGTGGATCGACGGGATCAGCCCATACTCCTCGGCCCCGATTTTGGCAGCCGTTTCAATGCGCTGCACAAAGGCGCGCCATTCGTCCGCCCCCATCTGCTCGGCCTCATCGGTGCGACCTGCGGTGGGCGCGCGGCGGGGCGAGATGGAGTCGATCAGCACGAAATGCTGCGCTCCATGCGCGGCAAGCGCCTTGGCCGTGCGGTTCACACCGTCCAGCACATCGTCCCATTTGTCCGCGTCATGGAACGGGCGGAACACCACACCGCCGATCAACTCCATCCCGAATTCCGACAGCGCCTCGCCCAGTTCCGCCGGGTCTTCAGGCATGTAACCCACCGGCCCCAGTTCGATGCCGGTATAGCCCGCCTCAGCGCAGTCGCTCAGAACCTGCCGCCAGGGCGGGTTGCGCGGATCGCCTGCGAATTCGACACCCCAGGAACAGGGGGCATTGCCGATGCGGATGGTCATTCTAGGGTCTCCTGAAAATCGCTGACGTTGGTCCACCCGCCACCCTTCGCAGAGGCGTGAATGGCTTCAATCACCTCGGCCACCGCAAGCCCATCGCGGAAGGTGGGCCAGACGGCTTCTCCTGTGTGGATAGCGGCGAGGAAATCGCGGGCTTCGATGATGATCTGATCCTGATAGCCGGTGCCATGCCCCGGCCCAAGGCAGAACGGCAGATAGTCGGGATGGGCAGGCCCGGTCAGGATTTTGCGGAACCCGCGCGTCGCCTCCGGCCCTTCGGCCAGATAGAGCCAGACCGCGTTCTGGTCTTCCTGATCGAACCGGATCGCGCCCTTTGTGCCAGTGATTTCATAGGCATAGCCCATCTTCCGGCCCGTCGCGATGCGGCTGGAATAGATGTGACCCATCACACCCGACGCGAACCGCACCATGATCTGCGCGTGATCGTCATTGTCGACGGAGCCGCCGGGGCGGGTGCTGTGCACGGTTTCCAGATCGGCGCAGACCTTGGCCACCGGCCCCATCAGCGCCAATGCGGCGTTGATCGGATGTGGGGCAAGGTCGCCCATATTGCCATTGGCCAGCCCCGTGCAGCGCCAGTTGAACGGGGTTGTCGGGTCAGACAGAAAATCCTCGGTATGTTCGCAGCGGAACCATGTGACATCGCCGATGGTGCCTTCGGCCAGAAGCTGGCGCACAAACTGGCTGGCGGGGGTTCGGATGTAGTTGAAGCCAATCATGTTCGGAACACCAGCCGCCTCGGCCGCACGGACCATCGCGCGGGAGTCTTCAAGCGTGTCGGCCAAGGGCTTTTCGCAGAGCACCGGTTTGCCCAGCGCGATAGCCGCTTCGGCGATGGCGCGGTGCGTGTCCTGCGGGGAGGCGATTACCACGGCGTCTACCTTGGGATCAGCAACCAGCGCCTGCCAATCCGGGGCCGCGCGATTGAAACCGAAGGCGGCGCGATACCGCTCTGCGCTTTCAAGGCTGGAGGCTGCAACCATCTCCAGCCGGGGGCGCAAGGCCGTGTCGAATACGGCACCGACAGACGCCATGGCCACGGCATGCGCCTTGCCCATGTAGCCCCCTCCGATGATGCCGATTCCGATCTCGGACATGGCTTCCTCCCTGCATCTTGCAACCGGTTGCAAAATCTGTATCGTCAGCGCGAAACCGGTGCAACTCAAATTGCTTGAGACCATGAAAGATCTGGCCCGACTGCACGGCAAAGGCTTCCTCGTGATCGGACGCGCGGGGATGGATTTCTATGCCGACCCGCCCGGAACCCGGCTGGAGGACGCGGTGCAGTTCACCGCTGCCTTGGGGGGATCATCCGCCAATATCGCAGCGGGGCTGTGCCGCTTGGGCTGCGATGCGGCGCTGGTCACTTGCGTGTCGGACGACGCCATTGGGCGCTACTGTTTGAAACAGTTGGACAATTACGGGATCGACCGCCGCTATGTCCGGTCGGTCGGAGGCGAGGCGCGCAATTCGCTGGCGGTGGTGGAAACACGGATCGAGGACACGCAATCGGTGATCTACCGCAACAACGCCGCCGATTTCGCGATGACGATGCAGGATGTCGAGGCCCTGCCCTATGCCGGGTTCTCGGCCTTGATCACCACGGGTACGGTGCTCGCCGCAGAGCCGTCGCGCAGCGCCACGTTCCATGCGTTCGAACGCGCCAATGCCGCCGGGGTGCCGGTTATCTTCGACGTGGATTACCGGCCCTATTCTTGGACATCGGCGCAGGAGGCATCGGACGTTTATTCCCGCGCGGCGGCACTTTGCGACATCGTGATCGGCAATGATGTGGAGTTCGACTTCATGGCCGGAACCGAAGGCCAAGGGCTTGAGAAAGCACGGTCCTTGATCGGCGACGGCGCGCAGATCGTGGTCTACAAGATGGGCGAATTGGGCGCGATCACCATCACGCCCGAGGGCGAGACGCACACCGAGATTTTCGAGACCGAGGCCCTGAAACCCACCGGCGCGGGCGACAGTTTTCTTGCCGGGTTCCTTGCCGCTCTGGCCGATGGCCGGATCGTCGCGGACGCCGTGCGCCAAGGCTCCGCCGCCGCCGCCATCGTGGTGTCACGGGTGGGCTGCGCGCCTGCCATGCCGACCCCGGACGAACTCACCGACTTCATGGCGCGTGCCATCATGCGCTCTGCCTGAGAGGAGGCTTTATGCACATCCCGCCCCATGACAATGGCAACAAACCGATCGTCGATGTCGATCACCCGCTGGTGCCGCTCAACTACTTCAACATCGTGAAGCTGAAAGCGGGCGAAACGTACGATTACCGTCTTGAAGCGTACGAAACCTGCATTGTTCCTGCGACCGGGACCGTGACCGTGGAAACGGCGGGTGAGACCTTTGCCGATATCGGTCATCGCAGCGAGGACGTGTGGGATGGCGACCCCGAAGGCGTCTATGTGCCAACCGGATCAGGTGCCCGGATCACCGCGCGGACAGAGACCGAGGTGTTCATCGCCGGTGCAAAATTTGCAACGACGTTGCAACCCTTTGCAATCCGCAAGGATGACTTGGACCTCGTGCAATATGGCAGCGACGACACCAAGACCCATCGCAAGATCAAGCACATCCTTGGCGCGAACCACCATGACCGCGTTGGGCGCTTGCTGGTGTCCGAGCTTTTCACCGTGGGCGCGGGCGGCTGGTCGGGCTTCCCATCGCACAAGCATGACACCGACCGCCTGCCGGACGAGACACGGCACGACGAGACCTACAATTTCCGGTTCAAGCCGGATTACGGTTCTGGCCTGCAGATGCTTCAGCGGGTCGATAATGAACCGGGGGATGCGTATCACATCATGAACGGATCAACGGTCCTGATCGACAAGGGCTATCACCCCTGCTGCGCGCTGCCGGGATACGAAATGTATTACTTCACCATCCTTGGCGGGCTGTCGCAGCGGTCGCTCAAGCAGTATTTCCAACCGACCCACGCCGAGCAGTTACACACGATCCCCGGCATCATGGACATGGTGGCCAAGTTCAAATGACCCGTGCGACGCTGGCCGAGGTGTTGCAGCCCGCGCTTCGGGATGGATACGCGGTGGCGGGGCTGGTCTGCCTTGGCTGGGAGGACGCCCGCGCCTATGTCGCTGCCGCCGAAGCCGAGGGCGCGCCGGTGATCCTTCAGGCCGGACCGGGCGCGCGGGCGCATATGCCCCTGCCCGTCTGGGCTTCGATGTTTCACGCCTTGGCGGATGGCGCTTCGGTACCGGTGGTGTCCCATCTGGACCACGGGACCCGCGTCGCCGAATGCGCAGAGGCGATCGCGTTGGGGTTCACATCGGTGATGTTCGACGGCTCGCGCCTGCCCTTGGAGGAAAACATCGCGCAGACGAAGGCCATTGTGGAGATGGCACATCAGGCCGGTGTGTCATGCGAAGGCGAGATCGGGTTTGTGGGCTACGCGGACGGTGCGGAGTCGCACGGAACCGACCCGGACGAGGCAGCTCGTTTTGCCGACGAGACTGGCGTCGATGCGATCGCGGTGTCTATCGGAAATGTGCATCTTCAAACGGATCAGGTGGCGCAGATCGACCGCGACAGGCTGGCCCGGATCGAAGCTGGGGCGGACGTGCCGTTGGTGATCCACGGGGGGTCCGGCTTGCCGCATGACCTCCGCCAAGACCTCGCCCGGACCAGTGCGATCTGCAAGTTCAACATCGGGACGGAGTTGCGGATGACCTTCGGCGGGGCACTGCGAGCGAATTTGGCGGCGCGGCCAGATGTGTTTGATCGGATCGCAATTTTGTCGGCGGTAGAGGAACCGTTAACAGAGAAAGCGCGTGAGGTGATCCGGGGATTGCGCTGATCCTCCGGCCTTTTTCCCATTCAGCTTCGAACCAGCGTCGCGCCCGAACCGAGGGGTGGGCGAGAAGCGCCCGCCCCGTGGGGGCGGTTCGGGCGCTGCCTGTGCTTGGCACAGGCATTGGGCACTGGCTTTACAGAACACTCCCTTCAATCCTTTCGAAAAACTGTCATGTTGGCAGCACTCGACCCACCAAAGGACCAACTCCCATGATCGCCTATGTCACCGTTGGCGCAGATGACATCGAAGCCGCCAAGCGGTTCTATTCGGCGCTCCTGCCTGCCCTTGGCTATAGCATGACCCAAGGCTCCGAGGGGCTGAGCTTTGCTCTACCGGTGCCGCCGGGTGAAGCGCCCGTTCACCCGGATTTCTACGTCAAACCCACGTTCAATGGACAGCCCGCCTCGGCCGGGAACGGGACGATGGTGGCGTTCGAGGCCGCCGATCAGGCGCAGGTCCGACACCTGCACGCCGCCGCACTAGCTGCGGGCGGGTCGGATGAAGGGCAACCGGGGTTTCGCGCCTCTTACGGTCCACGCTTTTACGTGGGCTATCTGCGCGACCCGCAGGGCAACAAGATCGCTCTGTTTTCAAGCAATCCGAACGATCCCGGACGGGACGACTAAGGCTCAGAGCTCGATCCACTCGCGGCCGCCTTCGACCTTGATTCTGTAGGTGTTGAGGTTCACGCAGGCGGCTTGCAGCATCGGCTGGTTTTTCCGCTTCGCGACACATTGCCTGCACATCCATGTTCTGAAATGCTTTAAGACATGGAACTGCCCGACCTACCTCCAGATCTGAAATTCGTGCGTCTGAGCAGCGATCCCAGCGACGTTGCATTTTCTTTCGAAGCCAAACGAGCGGCCATGGGACCGCATATCATGAAACGTTGGGCTTGGGATGAAGCCGTCCAAAGGGGCGTGCATGAGCGGCATTACACCTTGAAGCCGTTCTTCGAGATAAGACGATCTGAGCAGAAACTGGGAACGCTTTCGTTTCAAAGGAAATCGGACCATGTGAGGTTCGGAGAATTCTATCTGTTCCCGGAGCATCAGGGCCAAGGAACCGGCTCTGCAATCCTTGCGCATTGTCTCTTATTGGCTGATAGCCTGAAGTTACCCGTTAGATTGGAGTATTTGCACTGGAACCCGGTCGGCGCGCTCTATCGCCGACATGGTTTCATCGAGATCGGTCGCTCTGAAACCCACTGCTTCTTACAGCGAGATGCGGTTACCTCTTAGGCCCGCCATGGGCGCAAAGGACGACGGACGATCACACCTCGATCAAGACACGGCCGCCTTCGACCTTGGTTCTGTAGGTGTTGAGGTTCACGCAGGCAGGGGCGCGTTTGGCCTCTCCGGTGCGGTAATCGAAGGTGGCGTTGTGCTTGGGGCACTCGATTTCGTACTCCATCACCAGCCCGTCTTCTAGGTGCACATGTTCATGGGTGCAGAGGCCGTCGGTGCAGAAATACGCGCCGTCGGGGCTGTGGTAGATGGCAAAGGTGCGGTCTTCGTAATCGAAGCGGATCAGGTCTTCTTCGTCGATGTCATTGGTCGCACAGGCGTCGATCCAGGGCATATCTTGTCCTTGCTTGTTTTTCAGATCATTCGGCGGCAGCGCCAAGGGCGGCTGCGTGGAAATCCTCGCGATAAGGTTTCGCGGTGGGCGGCAGATCGCGTTTGAGGAACACGTCCTCATAGGCGAGTTGGCGGCGCAGCACGGGCAGGATTTCCCTATAGGCCTGCCACATCGAGGTGTTGGCGGCTGGCAGGTCGTGTTTGATTGCGTCGTGCAGGTCGGGCAGCCGGTGATAGGGCACCATCGGGAACATGTGGTGTTCGACGTGGTAGTTCATGTTCCAGTAGATGAAGCGCGACACCGGGTTGATATAGACCGTGCGGGAATTCAGCCGGTGGTCGGTGACATTGTCGGCCAGACCCGCGTGCTGCATCACACCTGTCAGCACATGATGCCATGCGCCGTAAAGCCGTGGCAGACCGATCACCATCAGCGGCAGGATCGACCCCATTGCAAAGGCCAAAGCGATGGTCGCGGCATAGATCGCCACCCAGATGCGGGCGATGCGGATCACCTTGGGCTGTTCCTGTTCGGGGATATAGCTGGCCTCTTCCGGGTGAATGCGGCCCGAAGCGTTGAAGAGCATCCGTGTCCAGCCGTCATACGCGTCGAGAATCCCAAGGAAATTCAACGCGATCCGGAAGAGTGCAGGTGGGCGCATGGCGACGATTTCGGGATCCCGCCCGACGATGATCGTGTCGGTGTGGTGGCGCGCATGGCTCCAGCGCCAAGAGACCGGGTTGCGCACCATGCAGAAGCTGGCGATCTGGTAAAGCCAGTCGTTGTAGCGGCGCGTCTTGAACGCCGTGCCGTGGGAACATTCGTGCCAGCGGGAATCCATGGCTGACCCGTAGAGCACGCCGTAAGCCAGCCAGAACGGCGCGCTCCACCACGAGGGCCAGAGCGCGATGCCGATGGCGGCGAAGACGATCATGCAGGCGAACAGCATGACCGTGTCGCGGATCGCCGGCTGATCCGACCGCTGCATCAGCTCTTTCATCTGCTTGCGCGGGATGTCGGTGTGATACCACTCCGCCGCGGCAAGCCCGGTCTCGACAGCCTGACGGGCATTCGGCCCCAGCAGGGAATAATCGCGTTTTGCCATGATCCTGAGCCTCTCAGAACATCCGTTCACAGGCAGGCTACCGGATGCCGTTTCCCGGACAAAGAGATTGCCGGAAATATCACATCAGTTTACATCAGCTAACAGATCGGAAATGATCAAATCGCATCAGTTCTGGTGAGTGATGGCCCGAAGACCGACCCTTCAAGACCTTGCCCGCGCGGCAGGTGTCGGGACCGCGACTGTGGACCGGGCCTTGAACGGGCGTGGCAATGTGTCGGCGCGCAGCATCGCCGCAATTGCCGAGGCGGCGAAACGGATCGGCTACCCCCTGCCCGCCTCTGCACCTATCAACGCCCCAAATGCAAAACCAAAGTTCGATTTGGGGTTTGTGCTGCACAAGCCGTCGCAATCCTTCTACCAGCGTTTTGCCCACGAGATCACGCGGGCCTGTGCCGAAAGGACCGAGGCGCAGATCACTCCGCATCTGAGTTTTTCACCGTCACAGGCACCTGATGATTTCGCCAAGGCGATCACGGACGCGGCCAGCAAAAGTCAGGCTGTGGCGGCAACCGCGATCAATCATCTGACCCTGTCACGGCTGGTGGACAGGTTGAAAGAGAACGGCATTCCCCTTTTCCCCCTGCTGAACGATTTCGCAGGAAGGTCCGGTGCGGGTTTTTTCGGGCTC
>NZ_JAEPMO010000207.1 GCF_017643905.1 Marivita sp. | reverse complement strand
GGCATCACTCGTCTGCGTCCGGTCGATGATCCCCAGCACAATCGCGGCAAGGACGATCAATCCGATCACTCCGACAAAAAAGAGCGCCAAAAAATTCAGTGCATACATGGCGACGCCCATAACGACCTCACATTCAATTCATTGCATCTATATGAGGGAACGCGTTAGACTGATCCCAACGATCCCAGCTTACGGCAAGGCTTGCCACAAAAGGAGACCCCATGAAACGTCTGCTCGCCACACTCGCACTGACAATCGCGGCATCCTCGGTCTCTGCTGCGGATATGATCACCTATGACACGGATCAGTCTTTTGACGACGTCACCTTCGGCCTCGAAAACGCGATCCTGGATGCAGGGCTTGTGATCGACCACATCAGCCACACGGGCGACATGCTGGAACGCACCAAGGGCGATGTCGGCTCGGACGTCACGCTGTTCCTGCACGCCGATGTTTACAGCTTTTGCTCCGCCAAGCTGTCCCGCGACGTGATGGAGGCCGATCCCATGAACATCGTCTTCTGTCCCTACGACATTTTCGTCATGGTCCGCCCAGAGACCCCGGAAGTGACAACCATCGGATTCCGCACCTTCCCGGACGGCGCGATGAAGACAATCGAAGCGCTTCTGGATAGCATCGCAAAGGCTGCAATCGGGCTTGAATGATGACGGATCACTAACGCCTGATCACAAGAATTTCAGTTGAAATAGCAATAACTTGCGGCTCAGGCGGCAAGCGCTTTTTGTCAAGCGGCATCGGCGGATTCCCCCGCAGATCCAAACACCCTCGGCCTGCGTTAAAGGTCCAGATGTGCGAGACACATCGCAACGCTTTTTACAAAGGACGACACACATGTTTCGTAAGACAACAATCGCCCTCACAACTGCCGCTTCGCTGCTGGCAGGCACCGCATTCGCCGGAGGTCACTCCAAGGATATCGTCGACACCGCCGTTGATGCAGGCACGTTCGGAACCCTCGTCGCAGCGGTTCAGGCCGCTGGCCTGGTCGACACGCTGAAGGGCGAAGGCCCGTTCACCGTATTCGCACCGACCGACGAAGCTTTTGCCGCTCTGCCGGAAGGCACTGTCGAAAGCCTGCTTCTGCCGGAAAACAAGGATCAGCTGGTCGCCATTCTGACCTACCACGTGATCCCCGGCAAAGTGATGTCGACAGACCTCACCGATGACATGGAAGCCGCAACCGTTCAGGGTTCTTCCGTGACCATCGACCTCGACAACGGTGTAATGGTTGAAAACGCCAACGTGACAACCGCCGACATCGAAGCATCGAACGGCGTGATCCACGTCATCGACACGGTGATCCTGCCGGAAGGCTAAAAACGTCGCGCGCAAGCGCAATCAAGGGCGGTCTTCGGACCGCCCTTTTTCGAGTTTCCTCGGCTTTGTCCGTCCTTTTAAACGCCGCTTGAGGCGGGGTATAGATGCCGTAAGCTGGGCGCATGTTTGACGAGCTTCGAAAAAACGGATTTGATGTTGAGACCCGCAACCATGCGGGGGCCATCCTGTCCGTCGATTTTCCCGAAATCGCTGGCGAACTTGAATCCGCGCTTCAGGATCTGAGCATCCCGGCCGAGGAACTGATCGGCTCTGGCGGCGGTGAGGCTCCATCGACCCAAAGACTGCGAAAGCGGCTCTACGAAGAAAACTGGCCCAAACACAGCTTCGACTTCCGCATGATCGTCGACGGGCGCGAAACCGTGTCCAACAGTCACGAGATTGACCACATTCGCAGTACGCCCTTGGGCAAGGTCGCTTTGGAAATCGAATGGAACAACAAGGATCCGTTCTTTGACCGCGACCTAGAAAATTTTCAGCGCCTTCATGCGCAATCCGCGATTTCCGTCGGCATCCTGATCACGCGGGGCGCCAGCCTTCAGGACGACATGCGGGGCATCATACAGCGTTGCATCGAAAAACACGGTTTCATCGACGAGGCCGAGATGGTGGACGCGTTTGGCATGAAGGACCGCACCAAACGCCAACGCGATGCGGTTCAGCGGATGATCGACCAGCATACGCCCTTTGCCGAAGCCTTTGCCAAGCATTTTGTCAGCGACAAATTCGGCGCGGCCACGACACATTGGCAAAAGCTGAAGGACCGGATCGACCGGGGTGTGGGCAATCCCTGTCCGCTTCTTCTGATCGGATTGCCCGCGTCCATCATCAAGAGCTGAGCGAGGAGCGGCGAGGATGATGCGTCATCGCATCATCCGTTACGATTGATCGAAACGCCCCTACTCTGCCGCCACGCCGGAATTGTGTTTGTAGGTCTTCCACGTCGGTTTGTAATCGTCGTCCGCCTGGTTGCCCCAGACAGTCCAACCATCCCGCTTGCCACGCCCGAACAGTTCCAGATACGGCCCCCAGGAACAGCTTTCGATGATTTTGTACTGCTCATCCGGCTTGCGGCTATGCTCACGCTTACGGGTCTTGAGCACGTCGCCATCCGGTTCGTCGGCTTCGATGTAGTTCACCTGCGACCGGCCCGGCCCCAATGTCCGCACATCCTTCCCGCGCACTCCGAACAGAAGGATCTCCGTCACATTGCGGAAATAGAATCCAACACCCCGGCCATCCGGCCCGCCATCCTTGCGCACTTTTTCCCAGATGATGTTCGACTTGTATTCAAATCCCCAAGCTTTCAGCACCTGAAGCCCCTCGGGCAACAGCGCGTTGGGCACCCAAAGATAACAATGTGCGCGATCTTCAAGATGCTCCGCCACGGGCAGCGCGCAGATCTCATCAAGCTCCATCGTGGGATAGCGTGCCAGACGTTTGTGCTCGGGCGCGACCTTGCCGGTGCGGTTCTGGAACCGCCACGGCGGGTCCGCCATGACGGTGGCAAAACGGTCGTCGCCCAGAAAATTGCGCAGATCGTCCGCAGCTGTCATGACTCACCTCTTATTGTGGGTTCACACCTGTCTAAATCAATATTTGGTATCGGGCAAACAAAGATCACAGGCTGTCTACAGCGATTTTGTGGGCAAACCCTTAACGATTGGCAAACATGGAAAAGGCGGGGTCTCCCCCGCCTCTTCTTTGCCACTTCGATCAAAGCTTAATGCACCACGGCATCATCCGGGCGCGGCCTGTTCGACGCGGCCACGCGATCCCCAATGATCAGGCCTTCAGCCCCCGCTGTCACGGGCACCAAATCCCCATCCGCGATGTCACCCGCCAGCAGCATCTCCGCAAGCGGATCCTGCAACGCCCGCTGGATCACCCGCTTGAGCGGACGTGCCCCGAACACCGGGTCGTACCCTTCGTCCGCCAACCACTTGCGGGCGGCATCGTCCAGTTGCAGGTCGATCTTGCGCGCGGCGAGCCGCTTGAGCAGACGCGCCATCTGGATCGTGACAATCCCGTTCATATCCTCGCGCTTGAGGCGGTCGAAGATCACGGTCTCGTCCAGACGGTTCAGGAACTCGGGACGGAAATGCGCCCGCACCGCGTCCATCACGTCGCGCTTGGCCTGACTGGGGTCCGCACCGTCCGGCAACTGGCTCAGCGCCTGCGACCCGAGGTTCGACGTCAGCACGATCAACGTCTGTTTGAAGTCCACGGTCCGGCCCTGACCATCGGTCAGCACCCCGTCGTCAAGCACCTGCAACAGCACGTTGAACACATCCGGATGCGCCTTTTCGACCTCGTCAAACAGGACAACCTGATATGGTCGCCGACGCACGGCCTCGGTCAGGACACCGCCCTCATCGTAGCCGACATAGCCCGGAGGCGCACCGATCAGACGGGACACGGCGTGTTTCTCCATGAACTCCGACATGTCGATCCGCACCATGGCGTTGTCGTCGTCAAACAGGAATTCCGCCACCGCCTTGGTCAGCTCGGTTTTCCCCACACCCGTCGGCCCAAGGAACAGGAAGCTGCCCAACGGACGATTCTCGTCGTTCAGACCAGCCCGTGCCCGACGCACTGCATTCGCGATGGCACGCACCGCCTGATCCTGACCGATGACCCGCTTGTGCAGACCCTCTTCCATCCGCAATAGCTTGTCGCGTTCGCCTTCCAGCATCTTCGACGTCGGAATACCGGTCCAGCGTTCGACAACGGCGGCTATCTGTTCCGGGCGTACAGCCTCCTCGACCATGACACCATCGTCAGAGCTTTCGGTCTCGGCCAGCTTTTTCTCAAGCTGCGGGATCACGCCGTATGACAGCTCACCCGCCTTGGCGAGGTTGCCCTCACGCTTGGCGATCTCAAGCTCGGCCCGCGCCTTGTCGAGTTGTTCTTTCACATCGCGTGCCGACGCCAGCTTGTCCCGTTCCGCCTGCCACTTCGCCGTCATTTCCGCAGACTTCTCCTGCAGATCGGCAAGGTCTTTTTCCAGCTTGGCCAGACGGTCCTTCGAGGCCTGATCGTCCTCCAGACGCAGGGCTTCCACCTCGATCTGTTTTTGCAGGATGTCGCGGTCCAGCGCGTCGAGTTCCTCAGGTTTGCTGTCCACTTCCATCCGTAGACGCGAGGCGGCTTCATCCATCAGGTCGATGGCTTTGTCCGGCAGGAACCGGTCCGTGATATAGCGATGCGACAGAGTTGCCGCGGCCACCAAAGCGCTGTCCGAAATCCGCACCCCGTGGTGCAATTCGTACTTTTCCTTGATGCCCCGCAGGATCGAGATCGTGTCTTCGACCGTGGGCTCCGACACCATCACAGGCTGGAACCGACGGGCCAAAGCCGCGTCTTTCTCGACATGCTTGCGGTACTCATCCAGCGTGGTTGCACCGATACAGTGCAGTTCGCCCCGTGCCAAAGCAGGCTTGATCAGGTTGGCCGCATCCATCGCCCCATCAGCCTTACCGGCACCGACCAGCGTGTGCATCTCGTCAATGAACAGGATGATTTCGCCCGCAGCGCTCGTCACTTCGGACAGAATGCCTTTCAGACGTTCCTCGAATTCACCGCGATACTTCGCACCGGCGATCAGCGCGCCCATATCCAATGCCAACAGACGTTTGTTACGCAGGGATTCGGGCACGTCGCCATTGACGATGCGCAACGCAAGACCTTCGGCAATCGCGGTCTTACCCACGCCCGGCTCCCCGATCAGAACAGGGTTGTTCTTGGTCCGGCGGCTCAGCACCTGCATGGCGCGACGAATTTCATCATCCCGGCCGATGATTGGGTCGATCTTGCCTTCGCGGGCACGTTCGGTCAGATCGAGCGTGAATTTCTTCAGCGCTTCGTACTGGTCTTCCGCGCTGGCACTGTCGGCCGTCCGGCCCTTTCGAATGTCATTGATCGCAGAATTCAGCGCCTGGGCGTTCACCGCACCCGCTTCCAGCGCTTCTTGCGCCGGGCTCTTGACCATGGCCAAAGCCATGAGGATCCGCTCGACCGGGACAAAGCTGTCGCCAGCTTTCTTCGCGATCTTTTCCGCCTCGTCGAGCACCTTGCCCGTCGCGCTGTCGAGATACACCTGTCCCGCATCGCCCGAGACTTTGGGGATCTTGGCGAGCTTGCCGTTCAAAGCCTGAACAACCCGCTGCGGCGCACCGCCAGCGCGTTGAATGAGGTTGGAGGCCAACCCCTGCTCATCGTCCATCAAGGCTTTGAGGATATGTTCGGGCGCCAACCGTTGATGGCTTTCCCGCATTGCAATGGTCTGGGCAGCCTGAATGAAGCCGCGCGACCGCTCCGTGAACTTTTCTAAGTTCATGGCCTTCTCCTTCTTGTTAAGCGCCCCGGTTCCGGACCCCCGCTTCGCGGCAAATCCGTGTGTGGGCCTTCGCCTATCAAGATGGAAACCCACACGCACCGCTTCAAGACCCTGTGACAGGAAGTGACCCGGTTTCGGTGCCCGGAACGTTTATTCCGTCAAGCGCGTTCCCATTTCATTAACATAGATCAAACAGAACCGAGCAGTTCGATGCCCTACACAGCCAATGCAACCAACATCATTCACGAAGCCCATACCGGCATGTTCGAAGCCCATGTCACGGTC
>NZ_JAEPMO010000133.1 GCF_017643905.1 Marivita sp. | reverse complement strand
TCGCTGGACGGCGTTGCCATCGGCATCCTCGAGGCCCCGAAGACCTGGCATGTGCTCGAGTTCAAGACCCATGGAGTCAAGAGCTTCACTGAGCTGACCGCCAAAGGCGTGGTGCAGGCCAAGCCCCAGCATGCCGCGCAGATGCAGATCTACATGCACCTGACGGGGATCACCCGCGCACTGTATGTGGCGGTCTGCAAGGACACCGACGCGCTGCATATCGAGCGCATCGAGGCCGACAGCGCCATGGCCGAGCGTCTGCTGGACAAGGCCGGGCGCGTCATTTTCGCCCAGCATCCGCCTTCGCGGATCAGCGAGGACCCGGCCTGGTTCGAATGCCGGTTCTGCGATCACCATGCCGTCTGCCACGAGGGTGGTGGGGCGGCCGTGACCTGCCGGTCCTGTCTGCATGCGACGCCCGTTGACGGCGGCTGGCACTGCGCCCGCCACGACCGGATGCTGGCACCTGCCGAGCAACGCGCGGCCTGCAACCGCCATCTCTTCATCCCCGATCTCGTTCCGGGCGAGGTCATCGATGCGGGCGACGATCTCGTCACCTACCGCATGGCCGATGGCTCGACCTGGGCAAACGACGCCCGCACAACGGAGGCCGCGCCATGCTGACCCTGCGCCCCTATCAACAGGCCGCGATCACTGCGATCTACGGCTATTTCCAGAACAACAAGGGCAACCCGCTGGTGGTGATCCCGACCGCTGGAGGCAAGTCCCTCGTCATGGCCGCCTTCATCGAGGGCGTGCTGAAGGCATGGCCCGACCAGCGCATCCTAATCGTGACCCATGTGCGCGAATTGATCGCCCAGAACCATGCCGAGATGATCGGGATCTGGCCCGAGGCCCCGGCCGGTATCTATTCGGCGGGCTTGGGCAAGCGCGAGGCAAAGGCTCGCATTCTCTTCGCTGGCATCCAGTCGATCCACGGCCGTGCGGCTGAGATCGGCCACACGGATCTCGTGCTGATCGACGAGGCACATCTCATCCCCGGCAATTCTAGCACCATGTACCGCCGCTTCCTTGATGCCCTTACCCGCATCAACCCGGCGCTCAAGGTGATCGGGCTGACCGCCACGCCGTTCCGCTTGGACAGCGGCATGCTGCATGAGGGCAAGAACGCGCTCTTCACAGACATTGCCCATGAAGCCCCGGTCCGCGATCTGATCGACGCTGGATATCTGAGCCCGCTCGTGTCGAAACAGCCCGCCACGCGGCTGGATGTCTCGAAGGTCGGCACCCGCGCAGGCGATTTCATCCAGCGTGATCTTGCGGCTGCCGTCGATCAGGAGGCCATTACGCGAGCTGCCGTCACCGAAATTATCGAGCACGGACGCGACAGGAAGTCCTGGCTGGCCTTCTGTTCGGGTGTTGAGCACGCCCGCCATGTCGCTGAAGAGTTTGCCTGCCAAGGCATCACCTGCCGCACCATCTTCGGCGACACGCCGAAGGACGAGCGCGATGCCATCATTGCCGCCTTCAAGCGCGGCGAAATCCGCGCGCTGGCCTCGATGGGCGTGCTGACCACCGGCTTCAATGCCCCCGCTGTTGACCTGATCGCGCTCCTGCGCCCCACCAAGTCGGCAGGCCTCTATGTGCAGATGGTGGGTCGCGGCACGCGCCTCGCGCCGGGCAAGGAAAACTGCTTGGTCCTTGACTTCGCCGGCAATGTTCGCCGCCACGGGCCGATTGATCTGGTGCGGCCCCGGCGGCCGGGCGAGGCCGGTGGCGGTGAGGCCCCAACCAAGCTCTGCCCGGAATGCGACAGCATCATCGCACTTTCGGCGGCTGAATGCCCGGACTGCGGTTACGCCTTTCCGGCCCAGGCGGTAAAAATCGCCCCCACTGCGGCCACGCTCCCAGTCCTGTCGCCGAAGGTCCAATGGCTGCCCGTGCATGGCGTCTCCTACAGCCGCCATGACAAGCTGGGCGGGCTGCCGTCGCTCAAGATCACCTATAGCTGCGGGCTGAAGTCCTACAGCGAATGGGTCTGCATTGAGCACCCGGGCTATGCCCGGCAGAAGGCCGCGGAGTGGTGGCGCAAGCGCGCCCCAGGCTGCCCGGTGCCGCTCAGCGTGGACGAGGCCATTTTGCAGTCTGCGCGTCTTGCCCGCCCTAGCGCAATCTCGGTCCGTCCCTCGGGCCGCTATGTCGAAGTCTCCGGCCACAGGTTTAACCCATGCGCGAACTCCACACCGGCCTCTGCGTCGTCTGCCACCGGCAACCTCGTGGGTTTGGCTGGTTCAACCCACACTATCGGCTCTCCGACCCGCGGCGCGATGCCAGCCGCAAGCACCTCTGCAGCCGGACCTGCCAGGACATCTGCCATGGGAGGAAGGGCATGATTGATCCCACCCCGAACGAGGCCGAGGCGATGACCGTCGGCGGCCAGATGGGCGGCGAGTATCTCGAGCATATCGGCAAGTCCGATCTCGCCACCCTGACCGAGACCGAATGGGACCGCTTCATCGATGCGGTCGTCACCGGATATTGCGACTACCTGCGCGAGCTTGCGGCCAAGGACCGCAAACGCCTCGACGCCATGACCCCCGAGGTACCTTTCTGATGGCCGACACATCCTTCATGGCGCGCTTCGGCGCGCGGCTCGTCACAAATGGCTATGCCATCCTGCCCATCGGCCCGGGAACGAAGAAGCCCGGCCGCTTCCAGCGCGGGGCTTGGGCGGACTACCCGGAATGGAACCGCCATGCCGAGCGCGGCACCACCGAGGTTGAGGTTACCACATGGGCCAGCTGGCCGGAGTGCGGTGTGGGCATTGTCGGCGGTGCCGTGGCCGCCGTCGATATCGACATCAAAGATGATGCTGACCTTGCCTTTCGGATTGAGAAACTGGCGCGTGAACGCCTCGGTGATACACCCGCTCTGCGTATTGGTCGGGCGCCAAAACGCATGCTGGTCTATCGCACGGCTGCGCCGTTCCGGGGTATCAAACGCCATCCTCTGGAGGTGCTCTGCCTCGGGCAGCAGTTCGTGGCCTATGCCATCCACCCTGACACTGGCGCGCCCTATGCCTGGCCCGAGGAGGGTCTGGCGGATATCGACATCACCGACCTGCCGGAAATCACGGCCGAAGCTGCGGTGGCGTTTCTCGCGGAGGCCTATGCGCTGCTGCCGGAAACGCTGCGGCAGCGCGGACTGGCTTCCAATGCACCAGCCGGTGACATCGCGCGTAGCCACAGCCAGATCGGAACCTTGCCCGCAATCGAGGCGGCGCTTGCTTGGTTGCCGAATGCCGAGTTGGATTATGATAGCTGGATGCGCGTCGGCATGGCCCTGAAAGGGGCGCTTGGCGAGGCCGGGGCCGATCTCTTTGCCGACTGGTCCGCGCAGGCGGCGAAGGATGTGCCAACCACCACGATGAAGGCCTGGACCAGCTTCAAGCCCGACCGGATCGGGGCTGGCACGATCTACCATCTCGCCATGGAACGCGGGTGGCAGCCGGACGCGGAGCTTCGCCTAGATGGAAGCGCGCCCGAGGCCGAGAACCATCCGGCGGCGGGCCTGCTGGCGAGGCTGGATTTTGCAACAGCGGCAGCGTCTCTGGCCCCAGCCACACCGCCGTTCTCGCTGGCTATTCCTGACGGGTTGGTGGGTGATCTCACCGATTACATGCTGACCACGGCCCGCCGTCCGCAGCCGCTTTTGTCGCTTGGTGCCAGCCTTTGCGCCATCGGCGCGCTGATGGGTCGGAACTACCGGACCGAGAGCAACCTGCGCTCGAACCTCTATGTTGTGGGCATCGCTGACAGCGGGTCTGGCAAGAACCACGCCCGCGAAATCATCAACGAGACCTTCTTCGAGGCGGGGCTCGCCCATCACCTCGGCGGCAACAAGATCGCCTCCGGCGCGGGGCTATTGACCGCACTGCACCGCCAGCCCGCGATCCTCTTCCAGATCGACGAGTTCGGCATGTTCCTGTCAGCTGCTGCAGACCGCAAGCGCAGCCCGCGCCATATCACCGAGATCCTCGACAACATGACCGAGCTTTACACCTCGGCCGGCGGGATCTTCCTTGGCGCGGAATACGCAAACCGGGACGGCACCAACGAGCGGCGCGACATCAACCAGCCCTGCCTCTGCGTCTATGGCACCACGACGCCGCTGCATTTTTGGGGGGCGCTGCAGGGGGCAAACGTGGTTGATGGCTCGCTTGCCCGTTTCTTGATCCTGCCCAGCGACGAGGACTACCCCGACGAGAACATTGCCGTCGGCATCCGGCAGGCCCCGCCCGCGCTGATCCAGGGGCTGCAACTGATAGCGGCGGGCGGAGGGGGCAAGAAGGGCAATCTGACAGGCAAAACCGCCGATCAGAACACTGCCGTGAACCCTATGATCGTGCCCATGACCGAAGAGGCCCGGGCCCGGTTCCGCCAGCTCAGCATCGAGCTGACCGAGGAATTGCGCGCCGCGGCTGGCACGGCCTTCACGGCCATCCTCGCCCGCATCGGGGAAAACGCCTTGAAGCTTGCGCTCATCGTGGCGGTGGGTCGTGATCCAGCAACGCCCGAGATCGAGATCACGGCGGCGGATTGGGCCATCAATTTCGTGCTGCACTACGCGCAGCGAACGATGGAGGCGGTCGAGCGGCATGTCGCGGACACCGAGACCGAGGCACACCTGAAGCGGCTGAAGGAAATCATCCGCGCCTCCGGGTCCAAGGGGATCACCAAATCCGAGATTACCCGGGCCTCGCAATGGCTGAAATCGCGCGACCGGGACGAGATCCTGCTGACCCTGATCGAGAGCGGGGACATTACCACTGGCATGCGCGGCTCATCGACTAGGCAGGCCATGGTCTATCGCATGGCCCGCTGGGTCGGCCCCTGGCGGGATGCTTCAGGGCGCAAAATCCTGCAGAAGGAACCTTGATCATGTGTAACCATCTGACAATTATGCCAAAATTGAGATCTGTCACGTCCTTCAATCTTTCAAGAGAACACCTATCCCCCTACGCGTGTACGCGCGCGCGGTATAAATAGAGAATGACTACCCCCTATAACTATATAATAATATGAAATATATATATTATATAGGTACGCCAAGGGGTTAGGTGGCGAAAAGCTTCCACTGAACCCCTCATGGGTCTAGAAAGAACTGCCGGGCGGCCCGCTCGCCCCGCGCCTGACATGACCAGACCACCCTTCGGGGCCTGGCGAGACCGCAGCCTTCACCGGCCAGCCTTCTCGCCACGCTCGCCAAAGCGAAGAGGAGGTCTCCATGACCCAACCCGAAAACACCCCGCGCTGTGTGCTGGCGCTCGATCTCGGCACGACCACAGGCTGGGCGATCCGCGGCCATGACGGTCTGATCACAACCGGAACGGCCAGCTTCAAACCCGGTCGCTACGATGGCGGCGGCATGCGCTATCTGCGCTTTACGAACTGGCTGACGGAGTTGGACCGGCTGTCCGGGCCCATTTCAGCGATCTGGTTCGAGGAGGTGCGCCGCCATGCGGGCACTGACGCCGCCCATGTCTACGGTGGGCTCATGGCCTCGCTGACCTCGTGGAGCGAATTGCGCGGCGTGCCCTACGAGGGCGTGCCGGTGGGCACGATCAAGCGGCACGCCGCCAGCAAGGGCAACGCCTCCAAAGAGGCCATGATCGCCGCCGCCCGTGCGCGTGGTTATAGCCCGGCGGACGACAACGAAGCTGATGCCATCGCCATCCTGCACTGGGCTCTGGACAACCGGGGAGGTGCAGCATGAGGCTCTACCCCAAAGGCTACGGCGGCCAGCGCCGGGATCCCGAACAAGTCAAACGGGACGGCTGGCACGAACAGGGTGTGTTGGCAGTGAGCGCCAACGACCACCGGCTGACTTGGCCAGAGCGCGCCTTGGTCGAACAGCTCGGCACAAAGCTCTATGGCAAGCGTGTCGAAGGCAGGGAGGTGCGTCATGGCTGACCACATCTGGACCGCAGACGATGTCGCCGATCATTTCGAGGAAGCGTTCGGCACCCTACGCAAGCTGCCGCCGGTGAGGGTGCAGGGATACTTTAACGCCTGGCCCCAGATCGTGCGGTCGGAAAAGGAGATCCTCGCGATGGAGCCCGAGCCCATGCGTATCCGCCCTTCGATCGCTGCCATCACGCGGCTTGAGCAGACCTTTGACTGGGTGCTGTGGCTAGACGAAGACGAACGCCGGCTGATCTGGTGGAGAGCGGCCCGCCGTCCCTGGAAGGAGATCACCTACGAATTGGGCGTGGATCGCAGCACCGCTTGGCGGCAGCACAAGCTCGCGTTGACCAAGATTGCGGCGCGGCTCAATGCTGCAGCTGCATAAAGTGTTGCAACACTTTTCCTTTCGACAATTGCAACAAATCCATGCTATCTGAAAGGCATGATGGGGAGAGTGCGTTGCAAAGACGTCTCTCCCCGTTTTTGTGATGGATTTGGTTGTTTCGAAGCGGTTTAAATGGTGATCGGTTTTCCGGAAAAACTGTCTCCATTCAAAATGTTGCACCGCGTAACCCATTGAAATTGAACGGGTCCCTCCTGTTCATGACCGTATTCGGGGGGGCGAGGCCCGAGGGTTTCCCAGTGACACCCCTGAAAATACCCGTTTCGTTTCGGTTTGCGCCGAACCCCAACAAAACAAAGGCCTGACGGCCTCGAAACCTACGCCTGAACCGAAACGGGGATCTGACCCCATTTCGCTTTGGCCCTCAGACCCGTTTCGCTTTCGGGCATCCTCAAGGACAATACCATGGACGTCGTCGACCTGCCGCTCGAGCAGATCATTCCCTATGCGCGCAACCCGCGGCGCAACGAGCAGGCGATCGCAACGGTCGCGGCCTCGATCCAGGAGTTCGGATGGCGGCAGCCCATCGTTGTCGACGAGGCGATGGTCGTGCTGGCCGGGCACACGCGATTGGAAGCGGCGCGCAAGCTCGGATTCAAGACAGTGCCGGTGCATGTCGCCAAGGGGCTGACCGCGTCTCAGGCGCGCGCTTTCCGGATCATGGACAACCGTTCGGGCGAGAACGCCGAATGGGACAAGGACCTCTTGAACCTCGAACTGGCGGACTTGCTGGAGGCGGATTTCGACCTCGGGCTAACGGGCTTCACAGACGACGAGTTGAACGCGTTGATGTCGAGCCTTGAGGAAGGCACCGGCCTGAAGGAAGGCGAAAACGAGGTTCCGGAAACCCCCGAGGTTCCGATCAGCCGCCCGGGCGATCTCTGGATCCTCGGGAACCACCGGCTGCTCTGCGGCGACAGCACGGTTGCCACGGATGTCGAGAGAGTACTGAACGGCGTAAAGCCGCTCTTGCTTGTCAGCGATCCACCGTACGGGGTTGAATACGATCCCAGTTGGCGCAACCAGGCAGGGGCGGCCAAGACAAAGCGCACCGGCAAGGTACTGAATGACGACCGCGCTGACTGGCGCGAGGCCTGGGCTCTCTTCCCCGGCGACGTCGCCTATGTCTGGCATGGCGCGCTGCACGCGGCGACCGTGGCGGAAAGCCTGGAAGCTTGCGGGTTCACCATCCGATCCCAGATCATCTGGGCCAAGGACCGACTGGTTCTGAGCCGCGGGGATTATCACTGGCAGCACGAGCCCGCCTGGTATGCCGTGCGCAAATCCGGCAAGGGCCACTGGGCGGGCGACCGCAAGCAGACCACGCTTTGGCAGATTGCCAACAAGGATCAGGACGAGAAGACCGTGCATGGGACGCAGAAGCCGGTCGAGTGCATGCGGCGGCCGATCCTGAACAACTCGAGCCCGGGTCAGGCGGTCTACGAGCCTTTCATGGGATCGGGCACCACGCTGATCGCCGCCGAGATCACGGGCCGCGTCTGCCTCGGTATTGAGCTAAACCCGGCTTACGTCGATGTGGCGGTCCAGCGTTGGCAAAACTTCACCGGGAAACAGGCCGTCCTCGAGAAGGGCGACAAGATGTTCGACGACCTGAAGTCGGAGCGCATCGCAGCATGACTCAGTCCCGCAAAATGTCATTGGTTGAAGCGGTGACAAACGTCGCGGTCGGTTACGTCCTCGCGGTGATCACGCAGATCATGGTCTTTCCTTGGTTCGGTCTCGACGCTGCGGTTGGTGAACATCTGGCCATTGGCCTGGCGTTCGTCGGTGTTTCGCTGGTGCGTGGGTATCTCCTCAGGCGGCTATTCGAGGCAATCCGAGTGCGGGGCTAGGCCACGTGCCGGGCTCGCTTGTGCGCTGATCTGTGTCTCCCCATATCCTGCGGGGCTATTCCGGAGGATTGGCTATGCAGGGATATGCACGCACGGCCATGTTGATGGCATTGATGACGGCGCTCTTCATGGGTGTCGGCTGGCTGCTTGGTGGCAGCGGTGGAGCCGTTCTGGCGTTGGTGATGGCTGCCGGCATGAACGTCGTCACTTGGTGGAACTCTGATCGGATCGTGCTGTCGATGCAGGGGGCTCGGCCGGCCACGGGCCCTGAGACGCGCGGCCTCAATCATATGCTGATGGAACTGTCGCGGAACGCCGGCATGCCTGTGCCGGCGCTCTATATCATCGACACCGTCCAGCCGAATGCCTTTGCGACGGGCCGGAGCCCGGACCGCGCTGCGGTGGCCGTGACTCGCGGCCTTTTGCAAAGCCTGAGCCGGGAGGAGCTCGCGGCGGTGATTGCTCATGAGCTCGCGCACATACGCAACCACGACACGCTCATCATGACGGTGACGGCGACCTTTGCGGGAGCGATCTCGATGCTGGCGAACTTCGCGATGTTCTTTGGCGGCCGCCGGGACAACCCGCTCGGGATCGTCGGGGTTCTTGTCATGATAATCGTGGCGCCGCTGGCGGCCTTGCTGGTGCAGATGGCGATCAGTCGCGGCCGTGAATACGAAGCCGACCGGCTTGGTGCGGAGATCTGCGGGAATCCGATGTGGCTCGCCTCAGCGCTTACCAGGATCCAGAGGTTGGCCTCGCGGATCGACAACCATGCCGCCGAGCGCAATCCGGGTATGGCGCACATGTACATCATCAACCCACTGCATGCGCATGGTTATGACAACCTATTTGCCACCCATCCGAGCACGGAGAACCGAGTGGCGGCCCTGCAGGAGCTTGCGCGGCGGGGCGGCGGGTATCGGCGTGAGCAGTCATCACTGCGGCGCTCACAGCGCCAAAGTCCATGGGGATGAAGACGACCCAAAGAATAAGGCCAGCGTGAAGCTGGCCTCAAGTGCTACGTCTGAGCTTTGAAAGCTCTCGAAGGGGTGAGATGACCGTAGGACCGCACGCATCGATTCTACAAGTACAGGCAGCGGTCACGGTTCTGGCAGCCAATCGGGTGCTCGGTTCTTGAGCGTTCTGCGGTGCACTCTCTTAGTTTTGTCGCCGATTATGGACACGACGCTTTGTCTGCTTGCTTACGTTTCGGCTGGCCCCAGAAAAGGTTCCCCTTTGCTTGCCGTCAGGATGTTGCGACGTAGCAGATGCATCGGCCATGATTGCCCCGGTCGAATTGGATGATCGACACGAGAGGTCGGACACGATGGCAGGCAGACAGGATCACTGGAACAGTGTTTATCGTGGGCGATCCGAGGAAGAACTGACATGGTTTGAGGAAACACCGTCCACTTCCCTCAAACTTGTCAGATTGTATCTGAAACCCGGCGACAACTTGATCGACATTGGCGCTGGTGCGTCGCGGCTGGTGGATGCGCTATTGGATGATGGTTTCACGTCGCTATCGGTGCTGGACCTTTCGGGCTCAGCTCTCGATCTCAGCAGAGAGAGACTTGGCACTCGTGGCGACAGCGTGGAGTGGATTGAAGCTGATGTGACGAGCTGGCGACCGCGCCGGGCCTATGCAGTTTGGCATGATCGAGCGGTGTTTCACTTTCTGACCCAGGGAGATGAGCGGCAAGCCTATGCGAATGTGATGGCCGAAGCGCTTCAACCTGCTGGCGTCGCGATCATCGCGACATTCGCGGATGATGGGCCGGAGAAATGCTCTGGGTTGCCGGTGGTCCGTTATACTTCTGAGGGGCTGGCGCAGGTGTTGAACAGTCTGGTGCCGGGCAAATTTGAGATGATCAACTCACGACGTCATGTCCACATAACGCCCAAGGGCAATCGGCAGAGCTTTCAATACAGCGTGTTCCGCAGGAAGCACCCGTGATGGAAAACCTCCGCCCAATGAGGGCGGGGGTTTCGAGAAACCTCGGCGATGTCGGATCAGGCGGTTGGAAGTCTGTAAACCCGCCCACGTCCATCGACCTTGTGCGAGGTCACTTTGAGCCCGAGCTTTCTTTTAAGCGCTCCGGCCATAGCGCCCCTGATAGTGTGAGCCGCCCAGTCGAGGGCGACCATGATCTCCTCAATCGTCGCGCCGTCTGGCGCGCGCAGCATCGCGATCAGTTTGGCTTGCTTGGTGCCTTCGCGCGGTATGCGCGTTTTTGGCGCGGCCGTCTGTTCAGTAGGGGTAACGTACTCAGGGTCCTCGGTCGGCGCGTGGTCCGCCTCGATTCCGATTGCGGCGAGGCCGGCGTTGGTGGCGACCAGCGTAAGGCCGTGGCCGTCGCCGGTTTCCCGCCAGACGGGCTCGCCCTTGCGTATGTCGGCGGCGACCTCTTCGAGGTAGCCCTTGCCGAGCATTGCCCCGACCACCTTGGTGGCGGCGCCACCCCGTAGGCTGTCTGGCAGCGGCAGGGCGATGTGTTCGGGCCGTTGTGCAGCGGCGCTCAAGATCAGGGCTTGGGTTTCGGAAAGCTGGGGCATCGTCGTCTTCCGTGTTGGGGCGCGCGGCATGCGGGCCCTTCTACGAGGCCACGCCCCGCACGGCGGGGCTGACGCGTTGGCCGGGCTGTCTCACTCAGCGTGTTCGCCTTCCTTGAAGGCGCTGTCGGTGATGCGCTGCAAGAGCTCGGCGTAATAATCGAGGTTGCCGACATGCCCCCAATGGACCTCGTCGGGATGGGTGTTGAAGTGATCTGAGCTCAGCGCCTGTAGCCGTACGAGCATCGCATCGATCGCGGCTTTTTTGGCGATGAACGCGTCTTGTGCTGTCGGCCGGCTGCTCATGTCGATGGCTCCTGAATTGTCTTGGGTGTTGTCTTGAGCTTCGCTCTGGCGGCCAAGTTGATCCAGTATAATCGTAGCAATTACATGGCTTTGATCGGGGGGAGGGGGTCATATCATGTCGTCGGCAACCCAACCCATCGGCGTGATCGCGCGGTTGCTCGACCTTTCGGAACGGCGGGTCCAGCAGTTGAGCCGCGAGGGCGTGATCCCCAAGGCCGAACGCGGCCAGTATGATCTGATTGGATCGGTCCGCGGCTATGTCCGTTATCTGCGCGATCAGGCGGTAAAGGCGCAGGCGGGCGCGCCAGACTATGCTGCCGAACGGGCCCGATTCATCCGAGCACGCGCTGACCTCGCTGAAATGGAAGCCGAAGAAAAGCGCCGCTCGCTGATTGCGGCGGACCAGATCGAGGCGGCCTGGATCGCGGTGCTGGCGCTCCTGAGAACCCGCCTCTTGGCCCTGCCTGACCGGCTAGCACCACAAGCCTTTGAACAATCAACCGTCGGAGACACCCGGAACCTGATCCGCGCCGCCATCCGCGAGGTGCTCGATGATCTCGCGCAGCCAGACATTGAACTTGAAGCCCACAT
>NZ_JAEPMO010000029.1 GCF_017643905.1 Marivita sp. | reverse complement strand
TGGATTGCGAAGATCAGCACGAGCATCATTGCAAACCAGAAGTTCGGAATTGCGACACCAAGTTGGGTCGCGCCTGTGACCGCCAGATCGCCCGGTCCTCCGCGACGTGCGGCCGCAAAGATACCAGCGGGAAATGCGATGAGCGTGGACAGGGTCAGCGCGTAGAGCGCCAGCGGCAAGGACACCCACATCCGGTCCGCGATCATCTGCGCTACGGGAGTGCGATAGGTGTAGGATGTGCCGAAATCGCCCGTCAGCATTCCGCCGACCCAACTCAGGTAGCGGTCGAGTTTGGACTGGTCCAATCCAAGCTCTGCGCGCAACGCGGCCACCGTGTCGGGCTGTGCGTTGATGCCCAACATGAAACTGGCGGGATCGCCGGGCGCTATCTCGACCACGGCGAAAATGACCACCGAGGCCACAATCAGGCTTATGGCAAGTGAGATCAGTCGTTTGACAATATAGCCCAGCATCGCGGGCAGGTTAGGCGAAGCCCACGGGCAAGGGAACGCAGAAAACGAAGCCGCCCTTGCCCTGATGGCGTGTGATCAACTGACCGGGGCGACCCGTTTCGGTCGTATCGACCGTGCGCTTTCTTTCGGTGTGACGGGGTTTATCGCAGCTTCGTATGGCAACACGCCTTCGCGAAGGGCGGCTTGATGGATCACAAAGCCAAGCTGCGGTTCCAGCAGCATCAGCCACGCCAGTTTGAACCCAGACAAGCGCGTGATTCCGGACAGCCCAACCGAACGCAGGAAATGCCGCGTTCCCATGGCGCAGAGGGGTGAGGTGTGGGCGTCCTCGATCAGAATGTCGAACCGCATCTTCCCACGGCGCAGATCGCGGGCAATGGATGTGACATCGCTCCATCGTGCCTTGATCTGGCGTCGTTGATCCAAAGCGGTCTTGGCTTCTGTAAAGGCGGCAAAGGGACATGCCGCCTCGGAATGATAGCCGCGGGATTTGCCGGTCGAAAATACGAACCAAAGCAATTCACCCCGCGTCGTGATCGCACGGTAGGCATATTGGCTGCCATCGTCGGATACGACCTTGTGCGCTGTGTCATAGAAGAGCGAGATCCAATCCGATCTCAGAGGTATGAAGTCGCCGCCCAGAGCTATGATATCCCGATCAATAAGGGACGTCATTTGACGCTCCCGCGCCAAGCGCTCGTAGGCAGCGACCTTCGTTATAATGTTTGGCATTACAAAGGCTTCTCTAAAAAGATTTTGATACTGAAAAGGCTCAGTAAGGTGACTTTAGGGAAGTCCAGTGAAGCGCAATATCCCCATATGGGGACAAAGTGTCTGCGCAACCGGTTTTCTGGTCAGATCGTCGGGATCGAATATGTCCGGTCGTAGGGTTTCACGTCCAGACCTGCGGCACGGGCGACCATCCATGGCCAGCTTGAGATATGCTGGTAATGCCCTCTGTCATTGAACAGGGTGTAGCTGGCGTTCGGAAGATGCTTCGACAATAGCTCGCCGCCCTGCGCCGGAGCCACGTTGTCGTCCGCACCATGGTAAATTCCGACTTGGGCCAAGATATGACTGACATCAAAATCCCAACCGCGAGAGTTCAGCAGGTTTTCCTCGACCATGCCATTGACGCCCCCTGCTGTGCGTTCTTCCAGCATCTTCGAGGATCGGAGGCCGATGGTCGGGTGAGACAGGAGCTCCACATCATGGGCGCTTGGCGTGCGGTTGCAATAGCGTTCCATATAGCGGGGCGCGTTCTGGATGATTGACCGCACGAGGAACGGAATCAATTGTCGGAACATCGCGGGCCAGCGCTGTGCGAGCACGGCTGACAGATGGTAGAACTGGTCCAGTTCGCGCCAGTTGTCGTGCTTGTAGACGGGATAGCTGGGTGAGGACAGCAGCACCTTTCTAATGCGTCCCGGCATTTCATGCGCGGTGGCCAACGCGATGCCCGATCCGAAGGAAAAACTCATCAGGGACACCTGATCGTAGCCCAAAGCATCGAACAGGCATTCCAGATCAGGCGCGAATTCGCGCAGGCTAGTCATCTTCTTGAAATCCGACCGGTAGATCCCCGGCCGGCAGGGCATGATCAAGCGCACGCCGTAATAATCGAGATGCTCAAGGTACTGGCGGGGAAATCCGGTCAGGTCGATCGACGACCCCGACAATGCATCGAAGAGCACCACTGGCATGCCGTCCTCAGGCCCAAGTATGAAGTATTCGAGCATCCGCCCATCCGGCAGCCGCAGCAATCGCCTTACCTGAAACCGTTCCGCATCGGTCGTTTCGCGTTGCCGGAACATTGACAACGGGCTTTTCGCGATGGTGTTGATAAGATCGACCTGACTGCTGATGCCGGTCTTTTCGAACACCCGCTTGAGATAGGTGCGCCCGGATTCGTAGCTGATCCCCATCGACTCGCTGGCTTTGCGCAGGTCGCTTGTGTCCATCAGCGCGCGTACGAGGGCCTGTTCGCGCAATGTCAGATCATGGGCACTGGCCAAGGCGCGCAAACCATCGGCGGTGTTGGGATTGGTGGCGACCAGAACCGCCGCGGCTTTGGCCGGAAAACCCATACGAATGGCTTCCTGTCGGGGCAGCAGTAGGTAGGTCGTTTCGCTTTCGCGCGTCATCAGGGATTGCGGCGTTTCGATGTGATTGGTCTCGGACACCCAGCGGGACAGCGTTTGTGCCTTGGCCTCGTGTTTGTCGGAACTGCCCGCCGGGAGCAGCTTGATCGGCGCGTCCAGCGCCAACCCGGTTTCCCGCATGGCCTGATTGATAACCAACGGTGCGCCGCTGTCGTCGACCAGAGCGATTCCAACGGCGAAGGTGCCCAGAACCGCTTCGAGATCGGATTCCCGTTCCTGCAGGTGCACCATCTTTTCCGAGATTTGGATGGCCCGGCGGAAATGAACCATAAGGTCGCTCAAATCATACCGCTGATCGGCCTCGATCATGCGGCCATCGGCGGCCATCTGCACCTGCTCGGTCAATTCGAGGATCAACTCAGGCAGAAGCGAATTATCGAGCGACGCCTCGTAAACAAGATGGGTCAGGCGTTCATTCGTCGAAAGGGACATCACAATCACACAGATTTAATTTACCTGTATGACGCTAACAGACCCTGTTTCGTCTGCGCACTGAAAAAACTGTGAATTTCCTGAAGCTGTGCCTTGAGGGCAGAGGAACCCTAGAGACTGTCCAGTTTCCGGGCAAGTTTGGCATCCAGAGACGACAGCCCGTCCACGTCATGCGTTGTCAGCGTGACCTCGACCCTGTTGTAGACGTTGAACCATTCGGGATGGTGGTTCCATTTCTCAGCCCAGAGCGCGGCCCGTGCCATCCAGCCGAACGCCTCGGTGAAATCCTTGAATTTATAGGTCTTGGTGATCGCATCCTTGCCATCGACAAGCGACCAACCAGCCTCCAGCAGAGGGCCAAGAACAGTCTTGCGCGCGGTGTCTGAGAGTTTTTCGGTCATTCGTGGTCCTCTGTCTTGTCTTTGCGGAAGGGGCCGTAACTGGTCAGAACTTCGATATCCTGCCCGACCGCCTCTGCTTCGGCGTCAAGATAACGCGCAATCGCGTCCGAGAAACCGGGATCGCCGATCCAGTGCAGTGAATGGGTGTAAACCGGCAGGTATCCGCGTGCCAGCTTGTGTTCGCCCTGCGCCCCCGCCTCAACGCGGGATTGGCCATGCGCAATCGCGTAATCCATCGCCTGATAATAACACAGCTCGAAATGCAGACAGGGATGGTCCTCGACGCAGCCCCAATAGCGGCCATAGAGCGTGTCGCGCCCGATGACATTCATGGCACCTGCGACCCAGCGTCCGTCACGTTCGGCCAGCACCAGCAGGATGTCGTCCCGAAGCCGCTCTTGTGCCAAGTCGAAAAACTTGCGGGTCAGGTAGGGCGTCCCCCATTTGCGCGCGCCAGTGTCCTGGTAAAATGCCCAGAACGCATCCCAGTGGTCTGGCTGGATTTGGTCGCCAGTGAACTGGTGGATCGTCCCGCCGAACCCCTGCGCCCGTTCGCGTTCCTTTCGGATCGTCTTGCGTTTGCGCGAACTCAGGTCGGCAAGGAACACGTCGAAATCGGCATAGCCCCGGTTTTCCCAATGGTATTGCTGCGTCCGCCGACGCAGTAGCCCGATCTGCTCCCCGGCGATCGCTTCGGCTTCGGTGCAGAAGGTGATGTGAAGCGACGAAAGCTGGTTCTCGGACGCGACCTGCACCGCGCCCTGAACAAGCGCGCTGATGCCTTCGGCCTCGAAACCCGGACGGGTCAGGAAACGTCGGCCCGTGGCAGGGGTGAAAGGCACCGCAATCTGAAGCTTCGGATAGTACCGTCCCCCCGCGCGTTCCCATGCATGCGCCCAGTTGTGGTCAAAGATGTATTCACCCTGACTGTGGCTTTTTGCATAAAGCGGCGCGCAGGCGATGATCTGGCCGTCCATCTCGGCGGTCATGTAGCGCGGGTCCCACCCCGTGCCTGCCCCGACCGACCGGCTGTCCTCAAACGCCTTAAGCCAGCGATAGGTGGTGAAGGGATCATATGCCCTCCCGCCATCGGCCACTTCGGGGCAAGCACAGGCATCCCAATCCTCTGCCGCGATCTGAGACAGGGAGCCGTGCATCGAAATGGCGATTGTGGGCGCGTCAGTTGGGTCGGACATGTCCGTTCCTTGGTTACGCGGTGCTACGTGGGTCTGATGAGGCGCGGATCAAGCCGCGTAGCCTTCAAACGTGATATTGTCGGCAACCTTGCGGGCCATCTCTTCCTGCTCTGCGCTGCGGATCGTCCAGCACAGGATCGGCACACCCCGAGCTTTGAGTTGTTCCACACGTGGCGCGTCCAGATTCGCATGGTCGTGGCTGAGGAAATCGGCACCCATCTCTTCGAAACCGGGAATCGTGGCCAGCTCGGCCCGGCGATCCACCGGCACATGCGGCTCGTCGATCTTGCGCCACGCGCAGCCGATGATCCCACGCGGTGTGTCTGGCGACAGTTCCGCCACCTTGGCGACCATGGTGGGGTTAAAGGACATCAGGGCGAACGCGCCGTCATAGCCCTTGAGAACATCCAGCGCCGCCCGTTCCAACACGCCATCGGTTTCGCCCATCGCGCCATGCTGGTCCTTCAGCTCGATCAACAGCGGCACCGCGCCGTTCACCTGTTCCAGGACCTGTGTCAGCGTCGGGATCCGGTCGGTGCCGCCCTTGATCGTCAACGTCTGAAGCTCGGCCGCATCCCGGTTCCGCACCGCGCCTGTCTCGGTTGTCAGACGGCTCAGCGTGTCGTCATGAAACACCATCGCAACGCCGTCGCGCGACAATTGCAGGTCAAGCTCGATCGGATACCCGGCAGCAATCGCGGCGGCAAAGGCTGAGGGGCTGTTTTCGATTACCCCTTCGGCCTTGTTGTGCAAGCCGCGATGCGCAATCGGACGGGTCAGAAACGCGGACGGCAGGCGGGTCATAGCAGTTCGAAAATCCCTTCGATTTCGACAGCAACGCCAAAGGGCAAAGACGCAGCAGACACGGCAGAGCGCGCATGACGACCGTTGTCGCCCAGCACATTGACCATCAGGTCGGACGCGCCGTTTACCACTTTGGGCTGATCGCCGAAATCGGCGGTGGAATTTACAAAACCCACCAGCTTGACCACGCGCACCCGGCTCAGATCACCACCGGCGGCTTTGCGCGCCTGTGACAGCAATGCCAGAGCGCAATATTTCGCGGCCTCAGCCCCCGCCTCTGCATCCAGATCAGCGCCCAGCTTGCCCTTGATGAGTCCATCCGGCCCTGTCGGCAATTGACCCGAGACATAGACCTGGTTTCCGGTCTGCACGAACGGCACGTAATTGGCCGCCGGGGCCGGAGCATCCGGCAAGGTCAGGCCAAGTTCGGCAAGGCGGGCGTCGATGGCATTGGTCATGGTGTCTCCCCTTTTTCGTTTGTCCGGACGCTATTGCGCACCGTCGGAAATGGGAAGGGGAAAGACGACCGCCTTCCCCACGACAGCGACCTGTCAGTTCCGTCCGAGAATATCGCGCAAGATCTGGTTCAGTGCGTTCTCAAGCGCGTTGCCGCCCTGATCGCGCTGGCGGGCGGGCTGCTGTTGTTGTGGCTGCTGTGGTTGCGCCACCTGTCGCGGCGGGGTCGGTTCGATCATCGGCAGGGGGCGCACTGGCAACCCGTTATGCACGCGCACCATCGCCTCGTGCCAGATCTCGGCGGGCAGGCCGCTGCCCGTCACACCGGCAAGCGGCGTGTTGTCGTCATACCCCATCCAGACACCGGTCACGTAATCCGCGGTAAAGCCAATGAACCACGCATCGCGCGCCTCTTGCGAGGTGCCTGTTTTACCGGCCACCTGACGGTCGCCCAGTTTTGCCCGACCCCCGGTGCCTTCGGTGATCACCTTTTCCATCATCCAGATCAGCTGGCGTGACGCCTCTTCATTGATGACACGTTCTCCGATACCGCCACCGCTGCCCATCATGGGGTGGTCCTCGCCAACCAGTCGAAGTTCCACGAGGCCATAGGGCGTCACGGACGATCCGCCGTTCAGGATACCGGCATAAGCCCCGGTCATTTCGAGAAGCGACGCCTCTGACGCGCCTAGGGCCAAAGCGGGCGTGTCGGTCAAAGAGCTTTGGATACCGAAATCCTCGGACACTTTACGGACCAGATCGCGGCCCACGGATTCCGAGATTTTCACCGCCGGGATGTTCAGGCTCTTGGCCAGTGCTTCGGTCAAGGTGACCGACCCGTAGTAATTGCCTGAATAGTTCTCGGGGCACCATCGGCCCGAGCCCGGGATGTTCATGCAGAAGGGCTCATCCGTTACCCGGTCATACGGGCTGTACCCCAGTTCCAAAGCGGTCGCATAGACGAACGGTTTGAACGCCGACCCGGTCTGCCGCTTGGCCTGCGTCGCGCGGTTGAAGACGCCCGAGACGTTGGTCTGTCGCCCGCCCACCATGCCGCGTACTGCCCCGTCGGCAGACATCACCACAATCGCCGCCTGCGCCTTGGACCCTTCACGCACCTTGGTTGCAAAGACCGTCTTGATCGCGTCTTCCGCCGCCTTCTGAATGCGCTGGTCAAGGGTTGTGGAAATCACCACATCCTCGGTCGTGTCGCGGGTGAAGAAGTCCGGGCCGGACTGCATGACCCAATCCGCGAAATAACCCCCAGTTTGCGTCTTGGCCTTGTCCGACAGCGTTGCAGGGTTCGCCTGCGCGGCCCGTGTCTGTTCGTCGGTCAGGAAACCCTGTTCATTCATCAACCGCAGCACGGTCGCCGCCCTTGCCTGTGAGCGTTCAAGGTTCGATGTCGGTGCAAGGCTCGATGGCGCGGTCAGCAAACCGGCGATCATCGCACCTTCTTGCGGTGTCAGGGCCGACGCGGGTTTCGAGAAATACCGCTCCGCCGCCGCTGCCGCACCATAAGCGCCACCGCCCATATAGGCGCGGTTCAGATAGATCGAGAGGATCTCGTCGTTGGTGTACTTGATCTCCATGGCAAGCGCGTAGACCGCTTCCTTGGCCTTGCGGTAGAGCGACCCGCGACGGCAATCGGCCACATACTCGGCCTCATTCTTCCAGTCGTTCGGGTCATAGGTGACACCCAGACAAAGCAGTTTTGCGGTCTGTTGCGTGATCGTCGACCCGCCATGCCCCGACAACGGCCCGCGCCCTTCGGACAGGTTGATCCTTACCGCCGATGCCACACCGCGCGGAGAAATGCCGAAATGGCTGTAAAAGCGTCGGTCTTCGGTGGCGATCACCGCGTTCTTCAGATGCGGCGAAACGGTGTCCGCCGTCACCACTTCGCCGAACTGGTCGCCGCGCCATGCAAAAGCAACGCCGTCGCGATCCAAAAGCTGCACTGACCCGCGTGCGCGACCGTCGAGCGCATCCGAGACTTCGGGCAGCGTGGTGTATTCGTAGCCGACAAAGCCTGCGACGATAATCGCGGCCACGAGGCCCGCACGTACAAACAGGCGAAAGAAAAAGCGAAACACCCAGCCGATGATCCCGGTCAAAAAGCCGATGATCCCGCCGCGTTTGGCTTTGGCGCGGGTCGGCTTGCGCTTGGCCGGGGCGGCCTTGCGTGGCTGAGACGCTTTGGTTGGCGTCTTGGGATATCGCCGGTCAGCGACCAGACGGTTCTTCCCGCGTCGTGAATCAGTCATGGCGCCCGCCTGTGATGCTGCTCTTTTTTATTAATTTAGTGAGTTTCACAGTCGATGTGGACTGGTCAAGAACACGTTACCTGGTTTTTTAATTGATTAAAAAACGTGCATTCATACAAAATTGTGCAAAATTTGTGCAACATGAAGGGGCCCGACCCATTTCACCCGGCCTCAAATCTTCCCTTCCCCTCCTACCTGCCTCTTTTCTGCGCATGCAAACAAGATCGACCTGCAAGGGAAAGGGACCAAGGTGAAGTTCATCATAGCGACAATCAAGCCATTCAAGCTTGAAGAAGTCCGCGAGGCGCTCACAGACATTGGCGTCCGCGGCATGATGGTAACCGAGATCAAGGGGTTCGGATCTCAGTCCGGCCACACCGAGATTTACCGTGGCGCAGAATACGCGGTGAACTTCGTGCCAAAAATCAAACTCGAAATCGTGGTCGCCGCCGACATGGCCGACCAGGTGATCGAGACCATCACCAAGACAGCCCGCACCGGCAAGATCGGCGACGGCAAGATCTTCGTGCTCGATGCGCAGCAGGCCATTCGCGTGCGCACAGGCGAAACCAATGGGGATGCGCTCTGAACAGGCGCTGTGACAGAGATTAGGGGACACATACAGATGAAACTACTCAAGACACTCCTGCCCGCTGCCGCGCTTGTTGCGCTGCCGGTTATGGGCATGGCTCAAGAGGCCGCCGCGCCGACCATGGACGAGGTTGGACCGTATATCTTCACCACACTCCTGTTCCTCATGGCAGGCTTTCTCGTGTTCTTCATGGCCGCCGGCTTTGCCATGCTCGAAGCGGGCCTTGTCCGTTCCAAGAACGTGGCGATGCAGCTGACCAAGAACATCGCGCTCTTCTCGATTGCAGCCATCATGTACTGGCTCGTTGGCTTCAACACGATGTATCCGGGCGACTTCAACGGCTTCTTCGCGATTGGTGGCCAGACCGTTCTTGATCCGGTCGGAGTTGCTGCTGCGGATGCCGCGCTTGATTACGCGTCTGTTGGTTCCGACTTCTTCTTCCAGCTGGTGTTCGTTGCCGCAACCGCGTCCATCGTGTCGGGTGCCGTGGCCGAGCGCATCAAACTGTGGCCTTTCCTTGCCTTCGTGGTCGTTCTGACCGGTCTCATGTACCCGATCTCCGGCTCCTGGCAGTGGGGTGGCGGCTGGCTGTCCGAAATGGGCTTCTCCGACTTCGCTGGTTCGACCGTCGTGCACTCCGTCGGTGGCTGGGCTGCTCTGGCTGGTGTGATCGTGCTCGGTCCGCGTATCGGTAAGTATAAAGACGGCCGTGTGAACCCGATCCCGGGCTCCAACCTGGCGCTCGCAACCCTCGGTACATTCATCCTGTGGCTCGGTTGGTTCGGCTTCAACGGCGGCTCGCAGCTTGCCATGGGCACCGTGGGTGACGTTTCCGACGTGTCGCGTATCTTTGCCAACACCAACATGGCCGCAGCGGCTGGTTCCGTGACTGCCCTGATCCTGACCCAGATCCTCTACAAAAAGGTCGACCTGACGATGGTTCTGAACGGCGCTCTGGCGGGTCTCGTGTCGATCACAGCTGAACCGCTTGCTCCGACACTCTTCGGCGCGCTCTGGATCGGTGCTGTCGGTGGTGTGATTGTGGTCTTCGCAATCCCGTTCCTCGACAAGCTCAAGATCGACGACGTTGTCGGCGCCATCCCGGTCCACCTGTTTGCAGGTATCTGGGGCACCATCGCCGTGATCTTCTACGGTGAAGCAAGCCTGATGACTCAGCTGACCGGTATCGTGGCTTACGGTGTGTTCACCTTCGTCGCCTCGCTGATCCTGTGGTTCATCCTGAAAGCAACCGTGGGTATCCGCGTCAGCGAAGAAGAAGAGATCAATGGTCTCGACATGGTTGAGCTGGGCATGGAAGCCTATCCCGAATTCTCCAAAGGCTGATCTCCTCCTTCCAATCAGCCTTATGTGACCAACTGCCCGGGCGTTCGCGCCCGGGTTTTTTGTTGGCTGAAGGGCGCTTTACCCGCTGCCGATCAGAACGCCTGCCGCAAAGACCAGCGCTCCGCCCAGAACAACCTGGAAAGCCGCGCGGAAGAACGGCGTGTCCATGTATTTGTTCTGAATCCATGCAATCGCCCAAAGTTCGATGAATACCACGATGAACGCTGTCACGGTCGCGGTCCAGAAATCCGGAATGAGGTAGGGCAAGGCGTGCCCGAGCCCGCCGACGGTGGTCATGATGCCAGACGCAAAGCCCCGCTTGATCGGCGACCCGCGTCCTGAAAGCTGGCCATCATCCGATGCCGCTTCGGTAAAGCCCATCGAAATCCCAGCACCCACCGACGCAGCAAGGCCGACCAGAAACGTGGTCCATGTGTCCTGCGTCGCAAATGCGGTGGCAAAAATGGGCGCAAGCGTGGACACCGACCCGTCCATCAAACCGGCCAGCCCCGGTTGCACCCAGGTCAGCACAAACTGACGTCGTGCATTGTTTTCCTCGCTGGTGCGCGAGTCCTCGTCCAGATGCTGCGCCTCGAGATGCTCTGCCGTTCTCTGATGCCCGGCCTCAGCCGCAGCCAGATCACCCAAAAGCTTGCGCGTCGCAGCATCGGTGCTGCGTTTGGCGGCGGCCATATAGAATTGCTCAGCGTCATGTTCCATCGCCTCGGCTTCGGCGCGTATGCGCTCGATCCCAAGGCTTTCCATGAGCCAGACAGGCTTGCGATTGTAATATCCCGCCACGTGTTCACGCCGGATCAAGGGGATCACGTCGCCGAACCGATCTCTGTGCAGATCAACGAGCCGTTGGCGATGACCATCCTCTTCGACGGCCATCCCGTCAAAGATCGCTGCTGTGGATGGATACTCGGCTCTCAGCCGCTCTGCGTAGGACCGGTAAATCCGTGCGTCGTCTTCTTCGGACGAGATCGCCAGAGCGAGAATTTCCTGTTCCGATAAATCTGAAAACCGGCGACGGTTGAAAGAAAAAAGCATATCGAAAGAACCTCTATTCCTTGCAGTCATGAGGTTTGACACAGAACGCGCCGCTTGTTTTCGGGCGTTCCGGTCACACATCTCCACTTGCGAGACTAAACCGATCTGTTTAGCTTTTGAACGCGACATAAGGGATGAAAATGGCAACGGCGCAGGCGCAAATCCGAAAAGGCCGAAAGTTCGATCAGGTGGTCGATGGCGCGCGGGAGATTTTCCTGCGTGACGGCTTTGAAGGGGCCAGCGTTGACGACATCGCCCGGGCTGCTGGCGTGTCCAAGGCAACCCTTTACAGCTATTTCCCCGACAAACGGCTGTTGTTCATGGAAGTGGCGACGCGCCAGTGCGAGGAGCAGGCGCGCATTTCCATCGAAAAGATCGACAGTTCCCGTCCGCCGCGCGAAGTGCTCACCTGCGTGGCGCAACAGTTTCTTGGGTTCATCTATTCGGACATGGGGCAGCGCATTTTCCGCATCTGCGTCGCGGAGTCCGACCGCTTTCCGCTGCTCGGTCAGGAGTTCTACCATTCCGGCCCGATGATCTTGCGCGCCGCTGTCGTCGAGTACCTCAAGCAGGCGGAAGGCCGCGGCGAACTGCGCATCGAGGATTACAACCTCGCCGCTGATCAGTTCGCGGAGTTGTGCAAAGCCGATCTTTGGCCCAAACTGCTGTTCGGGATCATCCAGTCCGTTCCCGACCACGAAATGAATCGTGTGATCGACGGTGCCGTCACGACCTTCCTTGCGCGCTACGGCGCAGAGGACGCCGCGCGCAACACCGCCTGATAGAGCGATTCCAGCGTCTCCTGACAATGCGCCATTGACGCTGCAGCCGCGTCCGCCCCGGTGCGAATGGCAATGTCCCTGTCGATATGCACGATGTTGCCGCTGATAAAGATCAACGACCGCGGTGCGGCGATCCGCAACTCGACAATGGTCCGGGCCAGCGCCCGTACACGATCCGCGCCTGAGGCCGACAGACCGATGATCGGATACCCACCATCATGGGCAATCTTGCACAGATCGGTTTCGGTGCGTCCGACCTGCAGGTCGATATGCCATCCCTTGTTGCGCAGGATATCCGCCGCCATCGTCACGCCAAGAACGTGCTGCTCTCCGGGGGCGGTTGCAAACAAAGCCTCCCGATGTCCCCGAACAGGAACCGGCGGCATGGTCATTCTGAGATCGCGCAGCATGTGCAACATCCGGCCCGCCGCAATGGCCGTGTCACTGAAATGGATGATGTCTTTTTCCCACCACTCGCCAAGCCGTGTTGCAGCTGCGGCAATGTAGGACAGGCACAGCTTCTCATGGGTCGCGCCGCGTTCCCGCGCACGCAACAGAATGCGGTTGGCCTCGTCCGCCTTTGGTTCCAGCAGAGCAATACAGAACGCGTCCAGATCAACATCGCTGATGTCCGGGTTCGCCTTGCGCGAGATGTACGACAATCGCGTGATCACCTCTTGTGCCATCACAAGAAGGGACGCATCGGAAAGCCGTCTGTCCTGGCCGTGCATATCGTCGTCGATTGCACGGACCAAGATTGGTGTGTCTACAGTTAGCATAGTCGGGTCTCCAACGCGCCTAGCGCAGAAACCCCTCGTCCCCAGACGAAGCATGGCATGCCGAAAGGCTCACGGCAATGACTCATCGGTCGCTGCCACCAAATGACCCGCACGGGTTAATCCCGCCGGCGCACCATGAGCTGATTGTTCGATCCGCGTTTGACCTCAAGCACTTTCATGTCGGTGACAAGGTCGCTCAGTTTGCGTTTGCCGTAGGTGCGGGTGTCAAAATCCGGGTTGGCGGACACGATGTGCTGACCCAACTGGCCAAGACGGTACCATTCGTCATCCTGGTCGATGGCATCCATCGCCTTTAGGATCAGGGTGCGCGCCTCGTTCAGGTTGCCTTTTGACGCCGGTTTGACAGTGCTATTTTCCGACTCCGGCCCACCTTCGAGGTTTTCGAGGAAAATGAACCGCTTACAGGCCCGCCGGAACGCCTCGGGTGTTTTTTGCATGCCCATCCCGTACACATCGAGTCCCTGTTCCCGAAGCCGTTGCGCCAACCGCGTGAAATCGCTGTCGGAACTGACCAGTACAAACCCGTCGAACCGTCCGGTATGCATCAGGTCCATCGCGTCAATCACAAGCGCAATGTCGCTCGCGTTCTTGCCCACGGTGTTGGCGGGCTGGTGATGCGGCACGATCCCGAACTCGGCCTGCACCTTGGACCATCCCGACATCTGCTGGCTGGAAAAGTCGCCATAGCACCGCCGCACGCTGGCTTCGCCCAAGGATGCGATCTCTTCGAATATCGCCGCTGAGTATTTCGGAGAGGTGTTATCGGCGTCGATCAGGACGGCCAGCAGCGGAGGATTGTCGGACATAGAAGGCCACCTTGTCTGTTTTGGGTTGGCAGAGCAGGGGCAGCGGCTCTGTACCATTGCCCCTGTCAAGGATCACTCGCCCAAGGCAATGCCTTCGCGTCGGGGATCAGCCCCACCGCGCAGCGCGTCACCCACACTGATCGCATGCAACCCTGAGTTCAGCGAGGTGACATTGACCTCGAACCCCAACTCCGTCAGGGGCGCCTCAAGCGTGGTCAGCGGTGTTTGGGCTTCGATGTCGAAGGTGCCGAACCGGTTGACCAGATGGGGCATCGCAACGGCTTGTTGCACGTCCATGCCCCAGTCCACATGCGCAATGATCGCCTGTGCGACATAGCCGATGATCCGGCTGCCGCCTGGTGACCCGATCACAAGCGACGGAGTGCCATTGGTCATCACGATGGTCGGAGCCATGGATGATCGGGGCCGCTTGCCCGGCTCAAGGCGGTTTGCAATGGGCCGTCCGTCGGAATGGGTGCGGAACGAGAAATCGGTGAGTTCATTGTTCAAAAGGAACCCCCGCACGAACAGCCGCGATCCAAACCCGTTTTCGATGGTCGTCGTCATCGACAGGGCATTGCCATAGCTGTCCACGATCGAGATATGCGAGGTCGACGGCAATTCGAGGCTTTCGTCGGGCGCAAGATCCATCGCGTGGTCCCATTCGGGATTGCCCGGTGTCACTTCTGGCAAGGCATCGTCACCTTGCAGGAGTTGACCGCGCTCTTGCAGGTAGGTGGGGTCCACAAGGCCTTTGGTCGGCATCGGCACGAAATCCGTGTCCGCCATGTACAGACCGCGATCCGCGAAAGCGAGCCGCGACGCATCCCCGATCAACCGCCACGCCTCGGCGCTGTCCGGTCCAAGTGCGGCAAGGTCGAAAGCATCCAGCATGCCAAGGATCTGCCCAATCGTCAGTACGCCGGACGAGGGCGGACCCATTCCACAGATCTCATGCGCACGGTACGGTACGCAAACCGGATCACGTTCCTTGACCGTGTAAAGTGCCAGATCGGCGCTGGACAGCACGCCGGGGTTGCCTGCCGCGGTGCGCACCGCCGCCACGATGTCTGACGCGATCGGGCCGGTATAGAACGCTTCGGCACCTTCGGCTGCGATCAGGCGCAGCGTGTTTGCATAGTCGGTATTGACCAATGTGCTGCCCGCTTCGATCGCCGCGCCATCCGGGAAGAAATAGTCTTGCGTCGCTTTGAAACGTCCGAGCCGGTTGGCATCACCAGACACAAGATCAGCCAGACGTGGAGATACGGTGAACCCACCTTCCGCCAAGGCAATCGCCTCTGAGAACAATCCAGCCCAGTCGGACCGTCCCCATTTGTCATGCGCCGCCTGCATGAGCGCCGGAGTGCCGGGTGTGCCGACGGACCGCCCGCCGACCACCGCATCGAAAAAGCCCATCGGCTCTCCGTCAGGTGTCTGGAACAGCGTCGGCGTCGCTTCAAGCGGTGCTGTTTCGCGCCCGTCCAGCGTGGTCACCGCGCCACTGTCAGCGTCGTACCAGACCAGAAAGGCCCCGCCACCAAGGCCCGAGCTTTGCGGCTCGACCAGCCCCAGAACCGCCTGCACGGCGACCATCGCATCCGCTGCTGTGCCGCCCTCGCGCAGCAACCGTGCACCCGCCTCCACGGCAAGCGGGTTTGCGGCAGCAACCATCCAGTTCTGCGCTTCCACAGGCGTGCCCGCGTGTTTGGCGGCAAGCGCAGCCAAAGCTGCGTCTGAGAGGGTGCCAAAGGTGCTGCCTGTCTCGGTCGCGGCCTCCGGGGCCACCGCATCTGCGGTCTGTTGAGCGAATGCAGGCGTGCCCGCCAGAGCAAGCGCCAGCGCGACCGCCAATGGCGATCCGATCTTATTGTGCATGATCAAAACTCCCTTGTTGAAATAGCTGATCTGCGCGCGGACCCAGCCGCACGAGACTTCAATCGGAAATCGAGAAAGCCCGGAGCGTTGGCCCCGGGCGTTCAAATCAGTATATCACAACAGACCGGATGCTTTCTCCTGCATGCATCAGGTCGAAGCCCTTGTTGATGTCATCCAGAGGCATGGTGTGGGTGATCATCGGGTCGATCTCGATCTTCCCGTCCATGTACCAATCCACGATCTTGGGCACGTCCGTACGCCCGCGCGCGCCACCAAAGGCCGTGCCTTTCCATGTGCGCCCGGTGACAAGCTGGAAGGGACGTGTCGCAATCTCGGCTCCGGCGGGGGCCACCCCAATGATGATGCTCTCACCCCAGCCCTTGTGCGCACATTCCAGCGCGTCGCGCATGACCTTCACGTTGCCGGTCGCATCAAAGGTGTAATCCGCACCGCCCTTGGTCAGATTGACCAGATACGGCACCAGATCGCCGTCTACCTCTTTGGGGTTCACAAAATGTGTCATGCCAAAGCGTTCCGCCATCGGCACCTTGTCTGGGTTCAGGTCAACGCCGACGATCTGATCGGCCCCGGCCAGACGCAGTCCCTGAATGACGTTCAGACCAATGCCGCCCAAACCGAACACGATGGCGCGGCTGCCGATTTCGACCTTGGCGGTGTTGATGACCGCACCGATGCCAGTGGTGACGCCACAGCCGATGTAGCAGACCTTGTCGAACGGCGCGTCCTCGCGGATTTTCGCAAGCGCGATCTCGGGCAGAACCGTGTGGTTCGAAAAGGTTGAACATCCCATGTAATGCAGGATCGGCGTGCCATCGAGCATCGAAAAGCGGCTGGTGCCGTCGGGCATCAAACCCTGACCCTGGGTCGACCGGATCGCCTGACACAGGTTGGTCTTGGGATGCAGGCAGTATTCGCATTCGCGGCATTCCGGGGTGTAAAGCGGGATCACATGATCGCCGGGTTTCAGGCTGGTGACACCCGGCCCCACTTCGACGACAACCCCAGCCCCCTCATGGCCGAGAATCGCCGGAAACATGCCTTCGGGGTCGGCGCCTGACAGTGTGAACTCGTCGGTATGGCAAATCCCGGTCGCCTTGATCTCGACCAGCACCTCTCCGGCGCGGGGGCCGTCAAGGTTCACTTCCATGATTTCCAAAGGCTTTCCGGCTTGAACGGCAACGGCGGCGCGTGTGCGCATGGTGACTCTCCCTCGTTTGTTTCTCAAAACCTTGCGGGAAAGCGCGGGGTTTGCAAGCATTGGCTTGGATATTGGAAAGGTTTCTCTATGCGGATTTATTCGATCTTTGGTCTGTGTCTTGCGCTCGCGGCCTGTCAGGAAGTCACTGTCGCGGAAAAACCGACGGAATCCTGCGGCGCGGAAGAGATGTCTCACTTGATGGGGCTGCAACGCGCTCAGCTGGAAAGCATCGCGTTCTCACAACCGCATCGCATTCTGGGTCCGGACGACGCGGCGACGATGGATTTCCGGGGCGAGCGGGTCAATTTCGCGCTGAATGACAGCGGCACGGTGGTGCGCATCTACTGCGGCTGATCGCGGCGCGGTGCGCTGGGATCTCGACTCGCCGGGCAGTAAGGATATATAGAACAAAAAAAGAACAAACGCTGCCGCGAGTCTCATGCCCAATCGTCGTATCCTGTCCATCTGGTTTCCCCGGCTGGCCGCCGAACGCCATATCCGGCGCGACCCCAATCTGGGGGAGGTGCCCTTTGCCGTCGTCCGCGATGTGGGGCAAGCGCAGGTGCTCGCGTCCCTCTCTCCTTTGGCGCAGTCGGCGGGTCTCTACGAGGGTCAGCCGCTGCGCGATGCCCATGCCATGTGCGCCGACCTGCTCACCCGGCTGTCGAACCCCCATGCTGAGGCGGCGTTTCTGGGCGTGCTGCACCGCTGGGCGGGCAAGTTTTCCCCATGGGTCGCCCGCGAGGCGCCGGACGCGCTGGTCGTCGATCTGACGGGATGTGCGCATCTGTTTGGTGGTGAGGAACCTCTCGCGCTGCAGGTCGAACAGGATTGCGTAGATCTGGGCCTGTCGGTGCAACTTGGCATCGCCGACACGCTGGGTGGGGCCTGGGCGCTGGCACGGTTCGGCGGTGGGCAGGGGGGCGACCATCACCGCAATGGCGACGCCATCGACCAAGAGGCGCGCGCCACCCGGTCCCGCGCGGGCAAGCGGCGGCACTGGGAACGCGGTGGCGCGGCCCCTGCGGTCACGCTGGCCCCTGTGCAGTCGCGCGCGCGCATCGCTGCTCCGGGCAAGACCTATGATGCGCTGGCCCCTCTGCCGATTGCCGCGCTGCGTCTGGAACAGCACACGATGGCGCAACTCTCGCGCCTTGGTCTGCGCCGGGTGAAAGAACTGGTGGATCAACCCCGCGCCGGTCTTGCCCGCCGCTTTGGGCGCGGGCTGGTGGCGCGGCTCGATCAGGCGCTGGGCGCCTTGCCTGAACCGGTCAGCCCGGCGCCACCCCCCGACCGCTTTGCCACCCGCATGAGCCTGCCCGATCCCATCGGGCTTGAGGAAGACGTGATGGCCGCCATCGACCGGATGCTGCCCCGGCTCTGCGAAGCGCTGCGCAAGAAGGGACGCGGTGCGCGCACGCTCCGGTTCGAGGCGTATCGCGCCGATGGCACGATGCAGTGGATGAATGTCACGATGGCCAAGCCTTCGGACGATCCTGATCACATCCGCCCACTGCTGCGGCTCAAGATCGAAGATCTGGATGCAGGCTATGGCATCGACATGCTGCGGCTCGAAGCGGTGCTTCACGAACCGATCCACCTGCGCACCGCGTCAGGCCATCTCGAGGCGGCAGAGGCGGGTCGCGCGCGTATGGCGGGGCCGAAACCCGGATCGCTCGACACGTTGATCGGGCGGCTGGGCACACGGCTGGGAGTCGAGGCGATCACCCGCGTGCAGCCTGCCGACAGTCACATCCCGGAAAAGACTTGGGTCACCGTGGCGGCCGCCTGGTCCGATCCGGTGACGGACTGGCCGCAGCCCACCAAGTCACGCCCGCTGCGGATGTGGGCACCAGAACCGGTGATGATCCCGGATGTGCCGCGCCTTCCTGACGTGTTTCGCTGGCGTGGCAAGGATCACAGGGTGCACAGCTCTCGTGGCCCCGAACGCATCGCACCGGAGTGGTGGCTTGACGATCCCGCTTGGCGCAGCGGGCAGCGCGACTATTGGGATGTGATCACCGCCGAGGGGCACCGCTTTTGGCTCTTCTATGCGCATGGGGCCGCGAAATCCTCGGGATGGTTCTGCCAAGGGGCCTTTGCGTGATCTGGGGTGGCCGGGCGAAATGCTTTGACGCATTTCGGTCTTTTCTTCAAAGAAAAGAGCCCACCCATCTCGGAACGACTATGCATTAACAAAAGGTTAAAAGGCCCGATCCGGTCCTTTTGTTTCGCGCGCGAAACATTGGGTCCGGACCGGACCTGTCAGGCCTTTGCGGTCAAGGCGTTGGTTCAGCTTTGGTTCGCGCCGCGCATCTGACGGATGCTGCCCCGGATCGAGCGCCAATAGGCGGCCTCGTCCATGTTGCCGGCATCGGTGAATTCATTCTCACGCTGTGCGGCTTCCGCCTCGGCCCTGTCTCCATGAGCGCGGTAGAGCGCCCGTGCGATTTCGCTGGCTTTGACCATGTCCATGGCATGTCCTCCTGTGCCGTGCGGCGATGAGGCGTCCAACCGGACCGAATTTCCGTGCCGGGCGTGCAGCCTGCCCGACCGGCATCTGTCGGCCGGATCGAACCGGCCCCGCAGCCCCGCCTCGCGCGACGGCTGCCATCGCCTAGGACTGCAACACTACACCCGATGGCGCTTTCGATCAAACTTTGGGCCACGTTCGCTGCGAAACCCTGCTCATGGGCCGCATGCAAGACGGATTTGCCACGCTGTCGGGCGGCGGTCTTCAAAACGCTTGATTTACCCGCGAGCCTGACCACATCATGACATATGAACAGTATCACGCCGTTCCCTCAGCTCCATTCAACGCCCGAGCAGGTCGCTTTTCACCGGACCGAGCTGACACTGATATTGTCGCTCTATGGGCGCATGGTCGCTGCTGGTGAGTGGCGTGACTATGGTATCTCGACCCTGCGCGATGTGGCAGTGTTTTCCGTCTTCCGGCGCACTGCCGAGAACCCGCTCTATCGCATCGAAAAACGCCCCAAGCTGCGCAACCGACAGGGGCAATACGCCGTGATCGGGATCGACGGTCAGGTTCTCAAGCGCGGGCATGACTTGGGTACTGTGCTGCGGGTTCTCGAACGCAAATTGATCCGCGCGGTCGAATAACGCCTCTCCACAATCGCAGTAAGACGCGCTAATCGGCGGATATGACGACCTTACCCGAACTCTATGCCACGCGAGTTGCCAAAGGTGCTCTGACCCGAGATCCCGCGCAGGAAGCGGCATTGCCGGAGTTCGAGCGCATCCGTGCCGAACTGGCTGTTCCTGTGAAAAAGGGTCTGTTTCGCAAAGCACCGGAGCCGCCGAAAGGGCTTTACCTTTGGGGAGGCGTTGGGCGTGGCAAGTCGATGCTGATGGATCTCTTCGTCGAAACCCTGACGGTTCCCGCGCGCCGGGTGCACTTTCACGCCTTCATGCAGGAAATCCATGCGGCCATTCACAAGGCCCGTCAGGACGGGGTCGAGGACGCGATCAAGCCGGTGGCGAAGTCGGTGTCGGACTCGGTTCGTCTTTTGGCCTTTGACGAGATGCAGATCACGGACATCACCGATGCAATGATCGTCGGGCGGCTGTTCGAAAAACTGTTCGCTGCGGGCGTCGTGGTTGTCACCACATCGAACCGGGTGCCGGATGACCTCTATAAGGACGGGCTGAACCGCCAGATCTTTCTGCCCTTCATCGACATGCTCAAGACTCGCATGGTGGTGCATGAACTGGCGTCACCAACCGACTACCGGCAGGATCGACTGGCTGGCGCTCAGGTCTATTTCGCGCCGAACGATGCAGCCGCCAAGGCCGAGATCAGCCGCATCTGGCAGGAACTCACGGGCGGGGAGCAGCATAGTCTTACGCTGCATGTCCAGGGCCGCCAGATCGAACTGCCGCGTTTTCACAACGGGGTGGCGCGGGTAAAATTTTATGACTTGTGTGGGCGGATGTTAGGTCCGGCGGATTACCTTGCGCTGGCCGATGCGGTGCGAGTGCTGATCATCGAAGACATCCCGCGCCTGAGCCGAAGCAACTTCAACGAGGCAAAGCGCTTTGTGACACTGATTGACGCGCTTTACGAGGCGAAGGTGCGGCTCATCGTGTCAGCAGCGGCCGAACCGGAGATGCTCTATATCGAGGGCACCGGAACATTCGAGTTTGAACGCACCGCCAGTCGCCTGCGCGAGATGCAGGCCGAGGGCTGGGGCGACGTGTGAGACAAAAAAGAGGTCCCGAAGGACCTCTAAGGCTGCTCGATAATTCTCGCCTGTGTTCAGGTCCTTGCTATACCTTACGTCGATGGTGGCGCGAGGGGGCGCCCGAGGAGTCTTGGAGGTCTTGGTGGTCGTGCCGTGTGGTGTTCCCAATCACGCGGGGGCTTAGGAAAGCCGACTTGATACGCTTTTGGGCACTTGAAAACACCTAAACATCCCCCGTTCCGTGTTCGCTTACAAAGCAAGTCACGAACTCTGACAATGTTGTGCCATAGTGATTCGCACCGGTCAACATTTAGGTGACTCGGGCTACATTTTTTCCAACTGTAGCGGGTGTGGCTAGATGTTGGGGGTTATCGTACGGGCAATTTGAGCACCATTCCCGGCTTCAGACTGTCCGGGCTGGACATGATGCCGGTGTTCTGCCGGAAGATCTCGTTTGCCATTGATCGATCGCCGTAAAGTTCGATTGCAATGCTCAGCAGAGTGTCGCCCGGGCGTACGAAATATGAGCTTGCGGTCGGGAAACGGGGCGCATTTGTGCTGACCGGTTCGATCTGGGTGACCTGAGGTGCCGTGGTCTCGGTTGGAGCCTTGTTGGCGATGCTGCGCTGCACCACGCTATAGAGCAGACTGCCGGGTTGGCCGGGTGCAGGTGCTTCGCCAGTAGTGACGGATTTCAGGTTCGAGATGGCGCTGAAGGTCATGTCGCGCATGTTGGTCGGCTGATCCGGAGCCTGCGCAGAAGTGACGATCTGAGGTGCAGGCGCCGCTGTCGGCACAGGCGTCGGGGCGACGGCCACAGGTTCGTTCACTACGGGCGCGGGTGTCATCGGATCGGCCACGCGGGTGACAGTTGTCGGCTGATCCGTCTCAAAATCCGACTGCGCATGGCGCGGCGAGCCCGGCTGGAACACGATAAGGATGATGGTCAGGGCGATGAACGCTGTCCCCATGAGGGCCATCCGGATCAGACCTGCGCTTTTGGTTGTCTGCATCATTGTCCCACCGAGATATTTAGGCCAAGCGCGCTCCAGGTCGAAGCACCTCCGCGGTAATATTTGATCTTGTTGGCCGGATATCCCGCACCCAGAAGGTGCTGGATCGCATCTCGGGCGGCGCCGTCATCGGGGCCGCTGCCAAAGATCACCAGTGAAAACGCCCCCGCAAAGCTGGGCGAGGATTCCGGATTGACCACGCCCAAGGCAGACAGAAGATCAGCACGGTAGGGGTTGTCCGGAAGAAAGGTTGCGACGGGCACATTCACCGCGCCGGGTACCGATCCGGACGAGAACGTGCCAGGCATACGTACATCGACCAAGAGACCCGAGCCCGTGCTGACGAATTTTTGCAAAAACCCGATGACTTCGAGTTCACCAAGCGTTTCGACCCCGGCTGCGGCTGTCATCGGTTGAATACAGGAAGACGGGCAGGATGGGCCGCTGCGGGTCACGGTCATTTCCGCCCCGTTCATGGTGAACGAGAACGCGCTTGCGCTTTCCGTGATCGCCGCAGATTGCGCGATCAACGGGCTGCCTGCAGCAATACTTGCTGCAATGACGGCGCGCCGTACTGATACCATGGTGCCACCTACTTGCCCCGCTTTTGCGGGGCACTGCTCTTTTTTATCGATATATAGGCGGTTTACGTCGTTTTGGTCAATATAAAGTGACCCAACCGATATTTTGGTCAACCAATCAGCCGCAGAACATGGCCTGCAAGGTAAAGCGATCCGCAGATCAGGACGCGGGCTTGTGGTTCGGTCGCTGCGATTTGGGTCAACGCGGTTTCCACGCTCTCGGCTTGGTCCGCGATCAAACCGACATCCTTTGCCGCTTTTTCGGTGTCATCGGCGCTCAGAGTGTTGGCTTCGCCCGGAATGGAGATGGCTGTGAGGTGATCGGCCACGCCTGCCAAAGGACGCAGGTAGCCGCGCACATCCTTGGTGTTGAGCATCCCGCAGATCAGGTAGGTTGGCCGCTTGGGCAAACCGCGTAGGTGCAGGGCCAGCGCCTCGCCCGCCGCCGGATTGTGGCCTCCGTCGAGCCAGAGGTCTGTTTGCGGCGCAAGCGCGTTGAGCGATGTGCCCTTGAGGTGCTGCATGCGGGCGGGCCAGTAGGCGTTCTGAACAGCCCCGTCAAAGGAGGCCTCGGGCATGTTGAGGTGCCGAAGTGCGGCGAGTGCTGCGCCTGCATTCTGGATCTGGTGCTGGCCGGGCAGGTTGGGGAGGTCGAGGTCGAGCAGGCCGGTTTCGTCCTGATAGACCAACCGCCCACGTTCCTCAGAGACGTGCCAGTGTTGGCCATAGGCAAGTAGCGGTGCGCCAAGACGCGCGGCTTGGGCTTCGATCACCTCCATCGCGTCTTCGTGCTGAGGGCCAACGACGCAGGGCACGCCGCGCTTGATGATCCCAGCTTTTTCACCCGCGATCTTGGCGAGCGTGTCACCGAGGAAGCCTTCGTGGTCCATCGACACCGGGGTGATGATCGTCAGCGCGGGCTGATCGATCACGTTGGTGGCGTCGAGCCGCCCGCCAAGACCAACCTCAAGCAATGTGTAATCTGCGGGCGTTCGTGCAAAGGCCAGAAGGGCGGCGCAGGTGGTGATTTCGAAATAGGTGATGTTTGCGCCGTCATTGGCGCGGTAACATTCGTCGAGCACCTCGGTCAGGTGCGCCTCGGTGATCAGGTCACCGGCAAGGCGGATGCGTTCGTGAAAGCGCGCCAGATGCGGAGACGTATAGGCGTGGACGCTTTTGCCAGCGGCTTCAAGCCCGGCGCGGATCATCGCCTGGGTCGATCCCTTGCCGTTGGTTCCGGCGATATGGATCACCGGCGGCTGTTTGCGTTCGGGATTGTCGAGCGCGTTCAGCAGCGTCCAGACGCGGTCTAGGGTGAGGTCGATCACCTTGGGATGAAGCGACATCATCCGGTCAAGGATGACGTCCGACCCGATTTGTGTGCTCATGATGTTTGGTCAGACGGCGGTGTGGGGGCCACCGGCGTGGGCTCGGCAGGAGAGGGCGCGGGCAGGTCGCCCGCGACGGGCGGTGGCATATGCATCAGCATGCGGATGATCTGCACCAGTTCCTCGCGCATCTTGCGGCGGTCGGTGACGCGGTCGAGCATGCCGTGTTCGAGCAGGTATTCCGCGCGTTGGAACCCTTCGGGCAGTTTTTCGCGGATCGTCTGTTCGATCACGCGGGGACCGGCGAAACAGATCAGCGCACCGGGTTCCGCGATCTGGATGTCACCAAGCATCGCGTAAGACGCCGTCACACCGCCCGTCGTGGGATGGGTGAGGACGACGATATAGGGCAGGTTCGCCTCTTTCAGCATCTGCACCGCGACGGTGGTGCGGGGCATTTGCATGAGGCTCAGGATGCCTTCCTGCATGCGCGCGCCCCCGGCAGCGGAAAACAGCACAAGCGGGCGGCGGAGTTCGACTGCTTTTTCGGCGGCGGCGATGATGGCGTTGCCGACATACATGCCCATGGAGCCTGCCATGAAGCTGAAGTCCTGCGCGGCGGCCACGATGGGCGTGCGGCCGATTTCCCCGGTGACGACAAGCATCGCCTCTTTCTCGCCCGTTGCCTTCTGCGCGGCCTTCATGCGGTCGGGGTATTTCTTCTGGTCGCGGAACTGCAGCGGATCAGCAAGGGGTTCGGGAACCGAGACTTCGGTGAAGATGCCGCCGTCGAACAGGCCCTGGAACCGTTCGCGCGGGGTGATGTTCATGTGGTGGCCGCAATTGGAGCAGACGTTCAGATTGTCCGACATTTCGCGGTGAAACAGCATGGTGCCGCACTCGTCGCACTTGACCCAGAGGTTCTCGGGGATCTCGCGGCGCGAAAAGATCGAGTTGATCCGGGGTCGGACGTAGTTGGTGATCCAGTTCATGCAGTGCGGCTCCCGTCACCCTGTCTTAGCTGGACGTGATCTAAGACCCATTGGGCGGAAATGCAATCAACCGTGCGGCGTGAGGTTTGATCGGGCGGGACCACGTTTGACGCCCAGTTGGCGCTCGCGCCAGATGATCAGGACGCCTGCACCGACGATCACCACCGAGCCGATCAGAGTGTGAATGGTCGGGATCTCGTCGAAGATCGTATAGCCGATGATCAGGGCGAAAAGGATGGACGCGTAATCGAAGGGAGCGATCACCGCAGCCTCGGCATTACGGTAGGCTTCGGTCAGCAGGATTTGCGCAACCCCGCCGATGAACCCAGCACCGATTAGCTGGCTGGCGGTGAGCGCGTCGGGCATGACCCAGCCGAAGGGCGAGGTGAGAAGTGACAGGCAGGTTGCGGTGACGGCAAAATAGAACACGACAGACGAGGTGGTTTCGTGCTGCACCAGCTTACGGATATGCACATGCGCCAAGGCCTTGAACGCGGCAGACGCAAGAACCAATGCCACCCCCCACTTGGCGGAGGTTCCCATCGACTCGTTGCCCAGCTGTGGCAACATCACGATCACCACGCCCACAAGACCGATGATAACGGCCGACATTCGCACCAACCGTATCTTTTCGCCCAGCAGCAGGGCGGCGAAAACCACAGTCAAAATCGGCGCAGCATACCCGAGGACTGTGACCTCGGGCAGTGGCAGGAGTCCGAGCGCCGCAAATCCACAAGCCATGGCGCTGACGCCGATCAGGCCGCGCCAGAAATGTCCTGCGAGGTTGCGAGTGCGCAAGCCGGTGGCCAGTTCGCCGCGCAGCACAAGCCAGCCAAGAATGACCGGAATGGCAAAGAAGGATCGGAAAAACACCGCTTCGCCCGGTGGGACAACATCGGAACTGGCTTTGATCAAGGCCGCCATGATGACGAAGAGCAAAACAGCGCTGAGCTTCAGCACCATGCCGCGCAGCGGGGACATAGGTTCTCCGGGTCGGGGTTACCCTGACAACCTGCCCGCACAGTGCGGGAAGGTCAATCCGAAGGCCCTGTCAATCAAGCGACCAAGACTTCGTAGAGCAGTTTGAACGACACCAGAGCCAGAGCAACCTCGATCAGGATATAAAAGATGCGTTCGGGCAGGGCGCGCGAAATCATGGATCCGCTCCAGGCTCCGGCGAGGGCGAAAGGGGCAAGCCACATCGCCTGTCCGGCGCTGTCCCATGTGATCTGGCCCGCCATAATGAAGGGAGGGACTTTGATCAGGTTCACAATCGAGAAAAAGATCGCGTTGGTTCCAAGATAGACCATCTTGTCGAGCTTCTGCGGCAGCACATAGGCCTGATAAGGCGGCCCTCCGGCATGGGAGATATAGCTGGTCAGACCTGCCATCGTGCCCCAGAACAGCCCTCGTGGCACATCCGCAGGACGCGGTGCCACTGGAGTTTTCGACAGGCGTTTGTGCAGCGCCGTTGCGAGGTAATAAAAGCCAATCCCGGCCACCAGGAGCTTACCCGCATCGCCCGGGACATAAGATATCGCTGCAAACCCGATGAGGATTCCGACAACCGCGCCGGGCAGAAGGATCACGAGATTGCGCACAGAGAATGCTTTGCGGAACAGGTATATCGCGTACATGTCAGCGACGATGTAGATCGGGAGCAACAAGCCGGCTGCAATTGCCGGGTCCATGAAGAGCGACATCAGCGGGACTGACAGGATCGCGATCATCGGCACGCCGCCTTTCGACAACCCCATCAGAAAGGCTGCAAGTGCAGCGACGATCCAGTATTCCACTCAAGGCCTCATGCGTTTCCCAGCAACTGGTTTCATGGAAACCGCCGGAATGAAAGGCCTCTGCGGCGAGTGCTTGATTGTGCGGTCGGCGTGCCGATAAGTGTGACCTCCATCCAGAAGACAGTCAGGCGCACAGATGCTGAATGCAGCCATATTGACGGTAGTCATTGCGACAGGCGTTTTGTTGGCCTCTCCGAGACTGGCGAAATCGACTTTGTGGCGGGCAACGATCACGCCCCTGGCGTCGATCATCGGCAGCGGGTTTCTGGTGCTTGGTCCGATCCTCGAGGTGAGTTTCGGCTTGTTCGCACCTCTTGTCATGCTGGCGTTAACTGCCGTGGCCTATGCGTTTGGTGCCTCGATCCGGTACAATATCCGCCGCATGGACATGGGTCGGGCGCGGAGTCTGGTCGTCGAGCGGATCGAAAAAGCGGCGTCGGTGGTGTTGGCCTTTGCCTACGTGATCTCCGTCGCTTATTACCTGAACCTCTTCGGGTCATTCGGTGTCAGTCTGACGTCGCTCGACTCTGCGAATGACACGCGCGTGCTGACGACGGCGGTTTTTGCCGTGATTCTCTTTGTTGGATGGACGAAAGGCTTTGCCGCACTGGAACGGATGGAGCAGGTCTCGGTCGGATTGAAGCTGACCATTATCGCAGGCCTTCTTTTCGGGTTGGCCGTGCATTTTGCAGAAACGGTGCGGTCCGATGGGATCCTGTTAAATCCGGCGCAAGTCTCAGGCTGGTCTGCGTTGACGCTGGTGTTTGGTTTGATCGTCACTGTGCAGGGTTTCGAGACCTCCCGCTATCTGGGCGACACATATGACGCCAAAACGCGCATCCGTTCGATGAAGCTCGCACAGATTGTGTCAGCGGTGATCTACGTCGTCTACATCGTCCTGCTGGTCTATGCGTTTGTTCCCGGAACCATCGAATTGGATGAAACTGCAATTATCGGGATGATGCAGATTGTTGCGCCAATCCTGCCGGTGCTGCTGGTGGCTGCAGCGCTGAGCGCGCAGTTCAGCGCGGCGGTGGCGGATACGAGCGGGTCCGGTGGCCTGATCGCAGAGATCAGTGGCAATCGCGTTTCCCCGAGACTGGCCTATACGCTTCTTGTCGCGGTCGGTGTGACCCTGACATGGAGCTTCAACATTTTCGAGATCATCTCATACGCCTCGCGTGCTTTTGCGGCGTATTACGCGCTTCAGGCGATGATCGCCGCGATCACGGCGTATGCGGAGCGTCGGCACGGAGCAGCAAGCGCCTTTGCCGCTTTGGCATGTCTTGGCATAGGGATCGCGCTGTTCGGGCAGCCCGTCGAATAGTCAGGCAGACATTGTGCCGTGCCTTATGCGGTTTCGCGGCAATGCCTGCGGAAGGATCGCTTGAGCATGTCCAGTTCGGCGCGGAGCAGGGACATCTCGGCCCGGATGTCTTCGCCTGCGGCATCGCCTGCGATGATCGAAAAACTGCCAAGCGCCTGACCAAGCGACGATTCCGAGATCATGAAAGTATGTACGCCGTCCGCCAGCAGGTTCGCGGGCACCAGCACCTTGAGCAGCCAGGAGCCCGGATCGGGAAGAGGTTCGAGAGACACGTTCGCGATGGATTTGTCATGCACACGGACATCGACCTTTGGGGTGGGGCTGTCGTCGGTGTCGCCGGCGATCACACCTTCCCAGACGCCTTCGAAGAAACGGGCTTTGGACATGGAATACGCGGTCATGATCGGTCCTCACATCTCGGCACGGGGGCGACGGCTGAAGAACAGGTCGCGCAGGATCACCTGGCTCATTTCGGGATTTTCAAAGATCAGATCAATCCAGACCTTTTCGACGCGCTTTTCATTCAGCTTTGTATAGGCAAGGTCGAATTCCACTGCGAGTTCGCGATCGTTCCGGGGCAGTTCGCGGACGATCTGTTCGGTGTTCGGCCCGTGCTGAATATTCAGGCGGGCAAAGATTTCCAGCGGGCGTTCCAGTTCGACGATCAGGTCGCAGCGGATCAGGTGCCTGCGTTTGAGGTCTGCCGTCGCGCTTGCGGGAAGGTCGATCACAAGTGACAGGTACGAGCCGTCAAAGCGGAACACATCGCGGCGCAGACCGTAGGCCGCCAGATCATCGGCGCTGTTGTTGCGCAACTGGCGCAAGGTGAGTTCGGACTGATTGCAATCGTGGAAAAGCGTGACCTCGCGACCTAGCATGGATTTGTTCTCGACCGAGGAGATGCCTTGCACTGGCAACGGCCCGCACCAGATTTCGGGTCGCCAAGACCAGTCTGCATCAAAGGGGATTGGAACGGACTGGTTTCCAAGAACGGGAAGTGCGAGGCGGTCGTCTGCAATATGCAGCAATTCATCCAGAAAATACTTCAACCGCCGCGCTGCGGCCCGGTTGCGGCGCAGATCGCGCAGGTCTGCCTTGCGTGCCGTTTCGGCCCAGCGGCGGAACCGCCGGAGCGCAGATTGCTCGATCACACGATCAAGAAGACCGGGTTTCATTTCCGTCATGAGCTGCTCGCCCCTGATGATGCCCTTTGTCCGTCACTGGTTCGTTCCGGTTGGCGACCATATTACAGATCGCTGCTTGCAAATAAACGGCCAAGTCGCGCGGCAAGTGGATCAACTGTCGATTGCGACTGTTCTGCACTTTCGGGTGTGTCCCGAAGCGAATTAGCACGAATGGTTGAAGAAACCGTATTCAGGAACGCGGCCCCTTGTGTGCCAAGGAGGGGGCTGTCTTTGGGCGCATAAAGTGTCACGCCGATCAAATGCGGCCCGATCACGAAGGCCCCACGCCAATGGTTGGGATCGCTGCCGACAAAAGCAGTTTCGCCACCGGTGGCCATTTGCCCCGCGGCAAGTGCGCTGAGTTCGCGGCTTTGCAAAAGTTGTGTACCTAGCGCCTCGGCGAGTTCTTCGGGGCTCGGCGCCGCGCCAGGTGCGGGGCTGACCGTAACTGTCATCAGAGCTGGTTCAACGATGGGGCCGTCTTGCCCGCCCGACATGATGTTGCAGCTTGCGATGGCCGCAAATCCGCCTGCCGAGGTGTTTTTCAGCGTGGTCGGGTCAATACAGTAGCCGTCCGGCCCTTTGACGATGATGTCGCCCCGTGCAAGCCGGGCCATGGTCATCAAGTCTGCGCCGTCGGAGCTGTCGGTTTGGAGCAATGACATACGTCCGAATGTGCCGGTCTCAGCGCATCCGGTCAGATATGCCGCGCCCAAGAGCGCGGCATAGAGGGAGATACGTGCGCTGATCAAAGATCCGAATAAACGTGTTTTTCGCCTTCGGCGCCCGGATGGGTGACCGCACCCTTGTAGGTCGGGCCAACCAGCTTGGCGAATTTCCAGATCGCGCCAGAGGTGTAGATCGTCTCGCGCGGGCCGGCCCAATCCGCCTTGCGCTGGGCCAGTTCCTCGTCCGACAGATCGACAGTGAGCGCCCCGTTGACCGCGTCGATGGTGATCATGTCGCCATTCTTGAGCAGCGCGATGGGACCTCCCTGCGCCGCTTCAGGCCCGACGTGACCCACACAGAAGCCGCGGGTCGCGCCAGAGAAACGCCCGTCTGTGATGAGCGCAACCTTCTTGCCCATGCCCTGACCGGACAGCGCAGCAGTGGTGGACAGCATCTCGCGCATGCCGGGGCCGCCTGCCGGGCCTTCGTTGCGGATAACGATGACTTCGCCTTCCTTGTACTCGCGTGCTTTTACGGCGGCAAAGGCGTCTTCTTCGCATTCGAACACGCGTGCGGGGCCGGTGAAGACCTGATCTTCGGCCTTGATGCCTGCGACTTTCACGATAGCGCCTTCAGGGGCCAGGTTGCCTTTGAGGCCGACCACGCCACCGGTCTTGGTGATCGGGGTTTCGATCGGGTAAATCACCTTGCCGTCTGCTTCGCGCTCGATGCGGTCAAGCTCCTCGCCGATGGTGCGGGTGGACGCGGTGACGCAATCCTCGTGGATCAGGCCTGCCTTGCGCAGTTCCTTCATCACCACAGGGATGCCGCCTGCATCGTAAAGGTCCTTCGCTACATAAGCGCCGCCCGGCTTGAGGTTGACGAAATAGGGCGTGTCGCGGAAGATCTCGCAGACGTCTTCAAGGAAGAACTCGATCCCGGCCTCATGGGCGATGGCGGGCAGGTGCAGGCCTGCGTTGGTCGAGCCGCCTGTACACGCCACCACGCGGGCGGCGTTTTCCAGCGCCTTGCGGGTAACGATGTCACGTGCCTTGATGTTCTGTTCGATGAGATCCATCACCGCGCGGCCCGATGCTTCACCATAGGCGTCGCGGGATTCGTAGGGTGCAGGCATGCCGGAAGAGTTGAAGAGCGCGAGGCCGATGGCCTCGGACACGCAGGCCATGGTGTTGGCGGTGAACTGGCCACCACAGGCACCGGCGGACGGACATGCGACGCGTTCGAGCATATCGAGCGCCTTGTCCGACATCTCGTTGTTCTGGTGACGGCCAACCGCTTCGAACATGTCCTGAACGGTCAGATCGCGGGACCGGAAGTCAGCGGGGATTTCTTCGACCTGCGGGGCACGGCCCGGCAGGATCGATCCGCCGTAGATGAAGACGGAAGGCACATTGAGGCGCACCATTGCCATCATCATGCCGGGCAGGGATTTGTCGCAGCCGGCAAGGCCGACGACCGCATCATAAGAATGGCCGCGCATCGTGAGCTCGACCGTGTCGGCAATCGCCTCGCGCGAGGCGAGCGACGAGCGCATGCCTTCATGGCCCATTGCGATGCCGTCGGTCACGGTGATCGTGGTGAATTCGCGCGGGGTGCCCATCGCCTGTTTCACACCCATCTTCACGGCCTGCGCCTGACGGTTCAGCGCGATGTTGCAGGGTGCGGCTTCGTTCCAGCAGGTGGCGACGCCAACCAGAGGCTGGTGGATTTCCTCCTCGGTCATGCCCATCGCATAGTAATAGGACCGGTGCGGCGCACGTTCGGGACCTTCGGTCACATGACGGCTGGGCAGTTTCGACTTGTCGAATGGACGCTTGAGCATGACGCTCCTCCCTGAAATCCTTGTTCGCACCGGAATAGCGAACAGGGGAGAATGGCACAAGAGATTGGACGGGGCGTAAGCCATTTCGAAATGGCTTGGTGCAAGCGCGTTCGGACGCGCTTGAGACGCGGTTGGGAAACCGCGTGTCTGCCGCCTTTCGAAAGGCGGCCTTACCGGTCGAACAACGCGGCTGCGGCGTAGGCGGGTGCCAGCAACAAACGGCGCAACGACCCCAATGGGAAACGTTCCGGTGGGGCCGAGAGAAACGCGGGAAACGGATGGCGGTGTGGACGGCCAATCACAGTGTCAGCCAATCGCGCACCCAGATAGCTTCCCATGGCCACGCCGTTGCCGTGATAGCCCATGGCTGCAAAGAGACCGGGGTGGTCGGGGACAGGACCGGCAAACGGGGTGAGACGGCGCATCAGGCAGACAAGACCGGACCATTCATGGGTGATCTCGATATTCCGCCATTCGGGGAAGAGCGCGTGAAAGTCTGCGCGGATTTTACGTGACAGACGGGCCTCGGCATCGGGTGTTGCCCGCAATCCGCCGCGCATGCCGAAGAGGAAGCGCCCGTCGGGCATCAGGCGGAAATAGTGCAGCAGGATGCGGCTGTCATAGCACATCTGAAGGCTTGTCCAGCCCTGATGGGCTTGCTCGCTTTGGGTGATCGGGCGGGTGACGATGATCGTGGATTGCACAGGAAGGTAGCGGGCGCGGAGCCAGTCGGGGATATCCTCGGAGGAGTAGCCATTGGTGGCGAGGATGACCTTGTCGGCGGTGATTGTCCCGGTGGGTGTGGCCACGCGCCATGACGCGCCAGTTCGTGTGATCGACTGTGCCGGGGTTTTCCCGAACAGACGTGCACCGCCGGATTGCGCGGCGCGCGCCAATCCTGCGTGATACTTGGCCGGATTCAGAGCAAAGCCGATAGGCGTGGTGATACCGCCATGAAACGCACCACCGAGGCCGCGCTGGCGGAGTTCTTCGGCAAGGATGATCTCGGGCGTCACACCGTACATTGCCTTGGCATCGTCTGCGCTGGCCCGCAGGTCCCGCATGGCCTTGGGCGAATGCGCCAAGAGCGTTTCGCCGTCGGAATGGCGGTCTGCGTCAACCTGGTGGTCCGACAGAAGTGCGTCCACATGGTCTACCGCGGCGCGTTCGGCCTTGTGCCACGCGTTGCGCTGATCACTGCCGAAGCGCTGTGCGAGCAGCGTGCTGCCGAGTTTCGAGCCGCCAAGGCAGCAAAAGCCCCCATTGCGTCCGGACGCGCCCCAGCCGGGCTGTTCGGCATCAATGACAGTTGTCTCGACACCCGCGTTTGCCAAGGTCAATGCCGCGTTCAGCCCGGTAAAGCCGCCGCCGATGATGGCGACCTCGGTTCTGTGGTCGCCGTCAATCTGTGCTTGGGCCAAAGGGGGCGCGGTATCACGCCACCAGCAGGTGTCAGGCGTGCGATAGGCCGCCGCTTCGTAGATGCGCCTCATGCAGGGCGTTCGGCCATGCGCTCGTCTCGGGCCTGCCGGACAGCGGCCTGTTTCGTGATGAGTGACGCGGTGATCACACCGATGGTGACAATCGCGATCATAATGGTTGAAAGCGCGTTGATTTCCGGGCTGACGCCGAGGCGGACGGCCGAGAATATCTTGATCGGCAGGGTGGTGGCCGACGGGCCGGTGGTGAAGCTCGCAATCACGAGGTCGTCCAGCGACAGGGTGAAGGCCAAGAGCCAGCCAGAGATTACGGCAGGTGCGATGATTGGCAGCGTTACCAAGCGGAACGCCTCAAATGGAGAACAGCCGAGATCCAGCGCCGCCTCTTCCAGAGATTTGTCAAAGGTGACAAGGCGCGACGACACGACGACCGACACGTAGCACATGGAGAACGTGGTGTGGGCAAGGACGATTGTCAGGACACCCCGATCCAGCCCGATACCGATGAACAGTAGCAGGAGCGACAAACCGGTGATCACCTCGGGCATCACGAGGGGTGCATAGATCATACCGGAAAACAGCGTGCGGCCTCCAAAGCGGCCCCCACGGACCAGAACATAAGCGGCCATCGTTCCCAAGATCGTGGCGATGGTCGAACTCATCACCGCAACCTTGATTGTGACCCAGGCTGCGTTCAGGAATTCCTCGTTGCGGATCAGTTCGCCGTACCACTGGGTCGAGAACCCCGCCCAGACCGTCACAAGCTTGGACGCGTTGAAGCTGTACACCACAAGGATGATCATCGGGATGTAGAGGAACGCAAAGCCCAGCGTGAGCGCTGTTGCGTTGAACCAGGAAAACCGTCTCATCCTTCGGCCTCCCGCTGTTTTTGCTCGTTGCGCTGGAACAGGATGATCGGGATCACGAGGATCAAGAGCAGGATCACTGCCACCGCCGAGGCCACGGGCCAGTCGCGGTTGGAGAAGAACTCCTCCCACAGCACTTTACCGATCATCAACGTGCCCGAACCACCCAGCAGCGACGGGATCACGAACTCGCCGATCACCGGGATGAAGACAAGGAAACAGCCCGCGATGATACCGTTCTTTGACAGCGGGATTGTCACCAGCCAGAAGGCGCTGAGGCGCGAACAGCCCAAGTCTTCTGCGGCCTCGAGTAGGCTGTCATCCAAGCGTTCCAATGCCGAATAGATCGGCAGGATCATGAAGGGCAGGTAGGTGTAGACGATGCCGATATAGACGGCGGTGTTGGTGTTCAGGATCGTCAGTGGTTCGTTGATTACGCCAAGCCAGAGCAGGAACTGGTTCAGCAGGCCTTCGTTCGACAGGATCCCCATCCACGCGTAGACCCTGATCAGGAAGCTGGTCCAGAAGGGCAGGATCACCAGCATCAGCAGCGTCGGGCGCCATTCGGGGGCGGAGCGTGCCATGGCATAGGCAATCGGATAGCCGACAATCAGCGTCATCACTGTTGAGGTGAGCGCGATCTGGAGCGAGCTGAGATAGGCTTTCCAGTAAAGATCGTCGGTGGTCAGGAACCAGAAGTTCTCAAAATCCAATTCGGAAAAGAACGTTCTCAGACCGTCCCATCCCGCAGACAGATCAAGCTGCGGGA
>NZ_JAEPMO010000009.1 GCF_017643905.1 Marivita sp. | reverse complement strand
GCCTTTGACACGGCCGAAGATCGCGCCATCGACGCGGGCGTCGTCAGCATATGCCTTTTCAAGGCGATCCCATGCTTCTTCACGACGCGCCATTTCGCGGGAGATGACCGCTTCACCGCGCGCGTTTTCTGCAGAGCGCAGAAACACCTCGACTTCGTCGCCGACAGCCAGGTCGGGCGCTTCGCCGGGGTTTGCAAATTCCTTGAGATCAACGCGGCCTTCCATTTTGTAGCCGACGTCGATGATGGCCTGGCCCGCTTCGATTGCGATGACCTTGCCTTTGACAACGGACCCTTCGTCCGGTGTGTCCATTTCGAGGCTTTCATTCAAAAGCGCTTCGAATTCTTCCATAGATGCGTTCATAGCCATGTGGCGTCTGTTTCCTTTACACGTATCATTTTTCTGGCCGAGCGGTTGTCTCCGCCGGTCTGGGGTGGTGTCCGCACTTGCGGCGAACGGGATTGGTCAAGGCGTCCGCAAAACAAAGAGGGCCGGTGTGTGCCGACCCCTGCTCGATCTTCGTCTGCGGCATTGTTTGCCTTCTAGCGACGCGCGGGCCATAGCAGAGCGTGTGATACAGCGCAAGACCGGAGCGCATTTGCCGCCCAGGATTGACACGGTTGAACGCTTCTTTGTGGACTCAGTCTGCTTTGCGGTCACCCACAATCGAGATGGCCGCAGCGATGGCCGCATCCACATCCAATTCAGACGTGTCGATGGTTTCCGCATCCTCGGCCGGTTTCAGCGGCGCGTCGGCGCGGTTCATGTCGCGGTCGTCACGGGTTTTGACATCGGCCAGAACGGTCTCGAAATCGGTCTCGAACCCGCGTTCGGCCAGTTCGGCCAAGCGGCGCTGCGCCCGCACTTCGGCACTGGCGGTGACAAAGAGTTTGACCTCGGCCTGAGGGCAAATGACCGTACCGATGTCGCGCCCATCCAGAACCGCTCCACCAGAGCGGCGCGCAAAGGCGCGCTGAAAATCAAGAAGGGCTGCACGGACCTCGGGGATGACGGCAACCTTGGAGGCGGCTTGCGCCACATCAGCGGTGCGCAGATCGGGGTTTTCAAGATCCCCCGCCACAAGGCTTTGCGCGGCTGCAATCGGGTCTTCGCCCAGCAACATCCGCGCACCGACAGCACGATAAAGCAGCCCGGTGTCCAGATGTGCCAAGCCGAAATGCGCCGCAACGGCCCTGCTGATCGTGCCTTTGCCGGCAGCAGCAGGGCCATCAATGGCAACTGTAAACGGGGCCATCATGCCGGTTTCCGGAAGGTCAGGTAATGGGGCATCCGACCCTCGCGCAGTGCTTTCATCTCATACCGGGTCGAATACCAATCATCCCACGGGTGCCGCCAGTCGCTTGGCCCTTCGGCCAGCCAGTCGAACCCGGCTTTGGGCACTTCGATCAGGGTCTGACGCACGTAATCGGGAATATCTGTGGCGACACGGAACTCTGCGCCGGGTTTGAGAACCTGAAAAAGTGGCTCCAAATGCTCTTGCGTGACAAAGCGGCGGCGGTGGTGGCGTTTCTTGGGCCAAGGGTCGGGGTAGAGCAGAAACGCCTTCTCGACAGAACCGGCGGGCAAAACGTCAAAAAGGTTGCGCGCATCGCCGGGATGAACCCGCAGATTGGTTACACCTGCATCGCGGATCTTGCCCAACAGCATCGCAACGCCATTGATGAACGGCTCGCACCCGATGATGCCCACATCCGGATAGGTCTGCGCCTGATGCACAAGGTGTTCACCCCCGCCAAACCCAATCTCGACCCAGAGCGGCTTGTCCCCGAAGATCGCGGTCAGATCGAGCGGCTCTCGCTCCGGGTTTTCCTCCCAAGACACGGCACCGGGGCTGAGCGCGTCAAGGTCATGTTCGAGGTAATCCTTCTGGTTCGGTCGCAGGGTCTTGCCCCTGAACCGGCCATAAAAGTTGCGCCAGGGCGCGCCTGAGGGATGTTTGGTGTCAGTCATGGCGCGCGGTTTAGCGATTGCGTCGGCCACTCGCAACGGAGGTCTGCGAATTTGTCGGGGCTACGGGTCGATCAGGATTGATCCCAGCACGTCGAGCGTGTCGCCCGCATGGCGCACGATCAGGACTTCGCCGGATCGGGTGGTCTGGCCGGTGAGGGCCCGAATGTTGACCTGATGGGTGACGATGAACGGACGGTCCGAGCGATCCGCCAGATGGGTCAGCGCCTCGGCTGTCTGGCTGTCGCGAGTCGAGAAATCCTGAAAGAAGGAATTGAAGGCTGGCACCTCTTCCACCGGGCCAAGGTTCAGAAGCTCTGCCGTGTCGCGGCAGCGGCACCATTGGCTGCTTAGCACGATGTCAAAGCGATGGCCGCGATCCCGGAACGCCTGACCGATGCGGGTGGCCTGATCCCTGCCCTGCTGGCTTAGGTTCCGTTGGGTGCTGCAATCGCCAACGGTCAGATTGGCGGGATCACCGGTGCCGGGGGCCAGCGCGTGGCGCATGATGGCAAATGCACCGGGGGTGTCGAGCGCCTCCCAATCATTGGCAAGTGCTGCACCCGGCAGCATCAGGATCAGAAAAAGAAGATGTTTCAGCATGCCCTGCCCCTGTTGGTGAACTCACCTCGGGACATAGGCCTTGGTCGCGAAAGGGAAATCGGGCCGGGCTATGGCACCCGGCCCGAATGCCTTAGACAGACGCCTTGAGAGCATCCACCAGATCGGTGCGTTCCCAGCTGAACCCACCATCCGCTTCGGGTGCGCGGCCAAAGTGGCCATAAGCCGCCGTGCGTTCATAGATCGGCTTGTTCAGTTGAAGGTGTGTGCGGATGCCGCGTGGGGTGAGGTCCATCACCTTGGGGATCGCCGCTTCGATGGCGGCGGCATCGACATCGCCTGTGCCATGGGTGTCAGCATAGATCGACAGCGGTTTGGACACACCGATGGCATAGGACAACTGGATCGTGCAGCGGTCGGCCATGCCTGCCGCCACGACGTTTTTCGCCAAATAGCGCGCTGCATAGGCGGCCGAGCGGTCCACCTTGGTCGGATCTTTGCCGGAGAACGCACCGCCACCATGCGGGGCCGCACCGCCATAGGTGTCAACAATGATCTTGCGGCCCGTGAGACCGGCGTCGCCATCAGGACCGCCAATTACGAACGTGCCGGTCGGATTGACCCACCATTCGGTGGCGTCGGTGATCCAGCCATCGGGCAGGACTTCGCGGATATAGGGTTCGACAATCGCACGGATGTCGGCAGAGCTTTGGCTTTCGTCGGCGTGCTGTGTCGACAGAACGATCGAGGTCACGCCCACCGGCTTGCCGTTTTCGTAGCGGACAGAGATTTGCGATTTCGCATCGGGGCGCAGCAGCGGTTCCTGACCCGATTTGCGCACCTCTGCCAGACGACGCAGGATGGCGTGGCTGAACTGGATCGGCGCGGGCATGAGCGCGTCTGTTTCATTCGTGGCGTAGCCGAACATGATGCCCTGATCGCCTGCACCTTCGTCCTTGTTGTCGCTGGCATTCACGCCCTGCGCGATATGAGCGGATTGCTGGTGCAGCAGATTGGTGATCTCACAGGTGGCGTGGTGGAACTTGTCCTGCTCGTAGCCGATGTCCTTGATACAGGTACGGGCGATGTCCGGGACCCGGTCCATATAGGTGGCAAGACGGTTCTGGTCCGACAGCCCCACCTCTCCACCGATCACGACCCGGTTGGTCGTGGCAAAGGTTTCGCAGGCGACCCGCGCTTCGGGTTCTTCGGAAAGAAAGGCGTCGAGGATCGCGTCCGAGATACGGTCGCAGACCTTATCCGGGTGGCCCTCGGACACGGATTCCGAGGTGAAGATATAATTCTGTCGGGACATAAGTGCTCCATTAGGGTCTGCCGTCACGTCAGGAAGCCGTTGTGACGGGAATGATGGTTTGGGTTACGCGCCCAGCGCGTCGCGGTCAATGGAGTTGCGGCGTTTCCGTATGAGCAAAGTCGCAAATGCCACGATCAGCGCCGCAAAGGCGAACCAATCACCCGTGCGACTGTAGAGCGTCGGCGCGCGTTTGGACGGCAGCGGCACATCCAGGAACCCCGCCCGACCAAGCGGGATCGCGCCAACAGTCCGGCCCGCCGGGTCGATCATTGCCGAAATGCCGGTATTGGCGACGCGGATCATCGGCAGGCCCTGTTCGATGGCACGCAGACGGGCTTGCGCAAGGTGCTGTTGTGGACCGGCATTGATGCCGAACCAGGCATCGTTGGTGATCTGGAGCAGCATGTCCGGACGCGTGGGCGCGCCATTTACATCCTGCGGGAAAACCGCCTCGTAACAGATCAGCGGCAATGCTCTGCCCACGGTGCCAAGGTCAATGAGCGCAGGACCGGGGCCTGAGGAATATCCCGCTTCGGCACGTGCGGCGAGGCCAAGAATGTTGAACCGCGCAAAGAACGATGCGGCAGGCATGTATTCCCCAAAAGGCACGAGGTGGTGCTTGTCGTAGAGATCACCCACCTGCCCAGCGGCATCGAGCGTGATCAGCGAATTGTAGTAGCGCCCTTCTTGTTCACGCTGGATGCCAAGAACCACTGGCGTGCCAGCCGCGGCGTCCGCAATCACTTCGAGCGCCGGCCCCGCATTGTCGAGCAGGTTGGGCACCGCAGTTTCCGGCCAGACAATCAGATCCGGCTTGGGCAGCTGCGCGGTGAAATCGACCTGACGGTTGAAGAAAACGGGGATGAAGTCGCGGTCCCATTTCTGGTGCTGCGGCGCGTTTGGCTGGATGAGGCGCACGATGGGGCGACCGGTCAGGTCTTGCACCGGCGGGGCCATGGCCGAGCCGCCACCCCACATACCGACGATCCCGGCCAAAGCGATCAATCCGAATTTGACGGTTCGCGCCTTGGTCACCCCTGCTGCCAGTGCTGCGAGCAAAAGGGTCAGCAGCGTAAGCCCATGCGGTCCAATGAGGGAATGCCATTGGGCCACGGGGGTCGGTGCCCAGACATATCCCACCAATCCCCACGGAAAGCCCGTGAGGATATAGGCGCGCGCAAGTTCAATCCCCGCCCAGCAGAGCGCGATTCCGACCGGACCGGGGTGCATGCGGCGACCTGCCCAGAATGCAACGGCCCAGAGCAGCGCCAGTCCGGCTGCCAGTCCAACCAGCGCAAAGGGCGCCATCCAGCCTGTTGTGGCGGCGTCCACCTGAAACGGCTCAAGAATCCAGTGCATCGACACGGCGAAGTATCCGGTCCCGAAGAACCAGCCTGTCCAACCCGTGGATCTGGCACTGGTGTCCAACCGCACCAGACGCAGGACACCGACAAGGGCAACAAGCGCCAGCGCCCAAAGGTCGAACGGGGCCTGCCCCAGCGCAAAGATCGCGCCAAGACAGAATGCGCCAAGACGGCGGGCCACCAGCATTGGATCAGGCTGAGCGCGCGGCGGCTGTTGCAGCCTCGGCAAGTTCGCGGGCGCGGGCGGCATCGCCGGCAGCCGTCGCCTTGAGGCGCACGCGCATACGCTTGATGCGTCGCGGGTCGGCGTCGATCACCTCGAACTCTGGCCCTTCGGGATGGGGCACGACTTCGCCGCGTGCTGGTACGTGACCGGCCAGCATGAAGACCAGACCGCCCAAGGTGTCGATTTCCTCACCATCAATGTCGTCATGATCGGTGAGGTTGAGACCGATTTCCGCCTCGAATTCCTCAAGCGGGGTGCGGGCGAAAGCGAGATAGACGCCCGGCTTTTCGCGTGAGAAATTCGTACCTTCGTCGAGGTCGTGTTCGTCCTCGATTTCCCCGATTACCTGTTCGATCAGGTCTTCGATGGTCACCAATCCGTCGACACCGCCATATTCGTCGATCACCAGCGCCATGTGCCGCCGTTCCGTCTGCATCTTGGCCAGCAACACGCCAATGGGCATGGATGGCGGCACAAAGAGCAAGGGGCGGAGCATCTGTTTCAGGTCGAAATCGGCACTCTTGCCGTTAAAGCCATGTTTGAGAGCCAGATCCTTGAGATGCGCCATGCCAATCGGCGTGTCGAGCGTCCCGGTATAGACCGGCAAACGCGTCAGGCCGCTTTCGCGGAAGACGTTTACAAGCTCGGCTTTGGTGATGGTATCCGGCACGGACACGATATCGGCACGCGGCACGGACACATCGTCCACACGCATGCGCCGCAGGTTCATCATGCCATCAATCGGAGACAATGACCGAGTGACTAATTGCGGTGCCGTTGTATCCTCCGCCTGTGCGGTTCCGCCGAACCAGCTGCGCAGACGGGATAGCAGCCCACGTCCCGGTTGAGTATCTGTCGTCTCGTGCGCGCGATGCGCTGCGTTAGACGAGTCGTCGTTGTCGCCCATTTTTTCCTGTTCCGGTGGTGGCCAATTGGCCCGTACTAGCCCTTATATGGGTCCGCAATACCCATTTTGCCAAGTATCTTCGTCTCCAACCCTTCCATCAGCGTGGCATCGCGGTCACGAACATGATCATAGCCCAGAAGATGTAACACTCCGTGAACAATCAAATGGGTGACGTGATGGCTCATGTCTTTGCCCGCAGTCTCGGCCTCGCGCAGGCAGGTGTCATAGGCGATGGCGATGTCACCAAGGCTTTCGCCCATCATCGGATCGGGGGATGGAAGGGGGTGGGGTGTCGCCCCGTCTTCGTCCGCCGCGAGATCATAGCTGGGCCAGCTGAGCACATTGGTCGGCGTCGGTTTGTCGCGGAATTCAGCGTTCAGTTCGGCAATTCGCGCATCATCGCAGGCGAGGATCGCGATTTCGTAGCCTTCGACGGGAACATCCAGATATTCCAGCGTGTTGGCCGCAGCAAGTTCGGCCAGCGCGTCAAGCCCCGCCTCTTCCCAGCGGGGGTCTTCGATCACGATGTCGGTCAGAGTTGTCAATGCTTAATCATCGGGGGCTCTGCCCCCGAACCCCCGGAGTTTATTCGGCAAGATGAAGATCAGGGCGTTTCCGTGTCTTTTTCGTAGGCTTCGATGATCGCCGCGACAAGCGGGTGGCGCACCACGTCCTTCGATGTGAAGTAGTTGAAACTGATCTTCGGGATCGTCTTGAGCAAGCGTTCCGCATCCGCAAGCCCCGAGGCGACACCGCGCGGCAGGTCGATCTGGGTGCGGTCGCCGGTGATCACCATGCGCGATCCTTCGCCGAGGCGGGTCAGGAACATCTTCATCTGCATGGAGGTTGCGTTCTGCGCTTCGTCGAGAACGACAAAGGCATTGGACAGCGTGCGGCCGCGCATGAAGGCCAAAGGCGCGATTTCGATCACCTTTTCCTCGATCATCTTGGCCAGCTGCTTGCCCGGCAGAAAATCGTTCAGCGCGTCGTAAAGTGGCTGCATGTAGGGATCGACCTTGTCTTTCATGTCGCCCGGCAGATAACCCAGCTTTTCACCCGCCTCGACCGCGGGGCGGCTGAGGATGATCTTGTCGACCTGACCGGTGATGAACATGTTCACGCCGACGGCAACCGCAAGATAGGTCTTGCCGGTGCCAGCCGGGCCAATGCCAAAGGCCAGTTCGTGTTCGAAGAGCGACCGGACATAGGCCTTTTGCGCGTCGGTGCGCGGCTCCACCAGTTTCTTGCGGGTCTTGATTTCGACCGGGCCGCCTTCGAACATTTCGATCTGCGCGTCTGGGCCGACATCGTCCGGGGCCATGCGGAATTCGCGGTCGATGTCGCCTGGTGACACGCTGCGCCCCTGCTCAAGCCGCTGATAGAGTGCCATCAGCACACCGCGCGCTTCAGACTGCGCCTCGGGTTCGCCGTGGATGGCCAACAGATTCCCACGGCGGAGAATCTGAACCCCAAGGCGGGTCTCGATTTCGGTGAGGTTGCGGTCGTATTCGCCGCAAAGGTCGATGAGTAAACGGTTATCTGGGAATTCTACAAGCGCTTCTGACAAGGTGTCTGTGGTCACGCGGGTCTCCGGTGCAAGGGTGTCAAGAACAGGGTGTCAAGTTCCATCACGCAGTGCAAGCGGTCACCCTTTCCGTCACAATACGTCCCCAAACGAGGAGCCACCTTTGAAGTCACCTATCGCGGTATTCCGCTCATCTGCATTGCCGGAGCAGACAGGCGTCCCATTCGGGTTCAGCCGCGGCGAGAGATAGCCTTCGACGCCATCGTCGATGATCCAGTGATCGCAGCCATTGGGGTCAATCCAGATGCCTGCCTGAAGCTGGCTGAGCGGTTTGCTGTCAATGCCCCGATCAAAGCTTTTGTCGTCGCCGACGGCTTCGCATCCGGCAAGCGCAACGCAGAGTCCGGCAAGAGCAACAACACGGATCATGGCGGGTCTCCTCAGCGCAGGCACAGGATTTCCACCCGGCGATTTTCGGCCATTCCGGCGGCGGTTGTGTTGGTCGCGACAGGTCGGCTTTCGCCGAAACCCCGCACCGAATAAATGCGTGCACCGGCCTGCTGGGCGACCTGAGCGACCGCGCGGGCGCGGCGTTCGCTGAGCGCCATGTTCGACGCGGCGGACGCACGGCTGTCGGTGTGGCCTTCGATCACGAAGCCATTTGAGGGATTGGCGGCAAAGAAACTGCGCAGGCTGGCTGCGCCACCGGGCGCAATTGCCGCGCTGCCGGTGGCGAACATCGTGTCTGTGGGCACAATCGCACAGCGGCTGACCTTGTGGCATACGGGCGTGCCGTTGCGGCGCAGATGCGGGCTCATGAAGCCTTCGGCGCCATCATCCATAACCCAGTGTTCGCACCCGTCGGGGTCGATCCAAATGCCCGGAACATAGCGTTCGCTTTGCTGGGCCGATGCCCCTTGCGTCATGGCCAACGCGATACTCACCACCAATGCGGACAACCGCCCTATCATTCCCGCATCCCCCGGCTGTGGCGACGCCTCATCCTGGGAAAGGGCGTCCGATTCATTTCATACTACCAAAGACTGCGGTTCAGGAAAGACCAAACCTCTATATATCGCGGCATCCCCGTAGATGATGTGTCATTCGACCAACGCCCCCTTAAGAGAATTACGCCCGGAGTCGATGATCCTGACGCGGCGCAGGTCGCCTGGGGTCAGTCCGTCAGCCTCGACATGGACTGCGTGAAGATGGTCGGATTTGCCCACCATCTGGCCCGGCAGGCGGCCCGGCTTTTCGAACAGAACGCCGACCTCTTTACCGACCATGGCGTCCTGCGCAGCCTTCTGCTGCTCGGTGATCAGCGCTTGCAGGCGTTGCAGGCGGTCATCCTTGACGTCTTCTGGCAGTTGGTCGCGTTCCGCCGCCGGAGTGCCCGGACGGGTGGAGTATTTGAAGCTGTAGGCATAGCCGTAATTCGACGCGCGGATGATATCGAGCGTTGCCTGGAAATCTTCCTCGGTCTCTTCGGGGAACCCGACAATGAAGTCTCCAGAAAGAAGAAGGTCGGGCCGGGCCGCGCGCAGTTTCTCGATGATGGCGAGGTAGCTTTCGGCGGTGTGCTGACGGTTCATCCGCTTGAGGATGCGGTCTGAGCCGGACTGCACGGGCAGGTGCAGGTAGGGCATCAGTTTCGGGCAGGTGCCGTGAGCCTCGATCAGGTCATCGGTCATGTCGTTGGGATGGCTGGTGGTGAAGCGGATGCGTTCCAGCCCGTCGATATCGTTGAGCGCCCAAATCAGGCGGGCAAGCGACCAGTCACCACCCTCCCCGTTCGTCCCCTTCGGGGCCGAACCATGATAGGCGTTCACGTTCTGGCCGAGAAGGGTGATCTCGCGCACACCGCGTTCCACCAGATCACGCGCTTCGGTCAGGATGCGATCGGCGGGGCGGCTGACCTCGGCACCGCGCGTATAGGGCACGACACAGAAGGCGCAGAACTTGTCGCAGCCCTCCTGTACCGTGAGGAACGCCGTCGGGCCGCGCTTGGCCTTTGGCCGGTTCTTGAGAACCTCGAACTTGTCCTCTTCGGGGAAATCGGTGTCGAGCGCCTTTTCGCCGTTGCGGGTTTTGGCCTCAAGCTCGGGCAGGCGGTGATAGCTTTGCGGACCGACCACCAGATCGACCATCGGCTGGCGGCGCATGATCTCTTCACCCTCAGCCTGCGCGACACAGCCCGCGACCCCGATCTTGAGGTCGGGCTTGGCCGCCTTCAGACCCTTGTACCGGCCCAGTTCGGAATAGACCTTTTCCGCCGCCTTTTCGCGGATGTGACAAGTGTTGAGCAGGATCATATCCGCGTCATCGGGCGACTGCGTTTCGACATAGCCCTGCCCGCCCAGCGCTTCGGCCATACGTTCGCTGTCATACACGTTCATCTGACAGCCATAGGTCTTGATAAAGAGCTTCTTCGGTTCGGACATGGGCCAATCCTCCGGGGCAGGGTTCAGGGCGTGGCGATAGCGCATGTCACCCCCATCTTGCAATGCACGGTTTTTTCACCGACTCTGTGCAAAACACCCGCAGAGGGCCCCTCATGCGTTACACAGGTATCACTGAACTTCTTTCCCAAGCGCCAGGCGCATTGGCCAAGGGGCCGATTGCATTGGTGTTTGTGGAGGACGCGATCGAGATTGACACGACACTGCGCCACAACATTCATTTGGGCTTCAAATCCAACATTGTCTTCATGCCAAGCGAATTCGACCTTGCCGGCGATATCGCGGAAAAGGTCATTCGTGTGGACAGCGAGATCACCCGAAAAGGCAATCGAGAAGAGATCGTAAACAGCATCATCGCCAAGGCTCCGGGCGTGTGGATCTATGTATGCTACAACGCCGAATACCTGTTCTTTCCATTCTGCGAGACGCGCACCATCGGTGAATTGCTGGCCTTCCACACCGAAGAGCGCCGTGATGCGATGCTGTGTTATGCCATCGACCTCTATGCTGGCGATCTTGAGGCCCATCCCAATGCTGTCAGTATCGACGACGCGTATATGGACCGATCAGGATATTACGCGCTGGGGCGCAACGATCCCGCAACGAACTATCCCAAGGAACGGCAATTGGATTTCTTTGGCGGGTTGCGGTGGCGCTATGAAGAGCATGTTCCGCCGGAGCGCCGAAAGATCGACCGCATCGCGTTGTTCCGTGCGAAGCCCGAACTTGAGCTGCGACCGGATCACACGTTCAACGATGAGGAATACAACACCTATGCCTGCCCGTGGCACAACAACCTCACGGCGGCGGTTGCAACGTTCCGCACGGCAAAGGCGCTGAAGCGCAATCCGGGATCGGCGTTTGAGATCGAAACCTTCCGATGGCACAATTCGGTGCCGTTCGAATGGCATTCGCGGCAATTGCTGGATTTGGGGCTGATGGAATCAGGCCAGTGGTTCTAGGCGGGGTCAATCCGCGACGGGAACGTCCAATGTGACGATGGTTCCCACGGCGCCCCGTGTGACCTGAAGAGTAGCCTCCAGACCCTCGCAGAGTCCTTGTACGATGCGCCCTCCCAAACCGTCCGAATTGGGCCAAGTCACACCTACTGGAAGACCAACCCCGTCGTCCGTGACCATTGCGCGCATCCCGCCATTGTCCGTGCGCATCACCCGCAATTCAACCAGACCGGACTTCTGATCCCGGAACGCGTGTTGCATCGCGTTGGTCAGAACCTCTGACAGGATCAACCCGATCCGCACAGCGGTTTCCGTGTCCACCATGAGCGGTTCGACATGGATGTTCATGCGCACGCCGGGACGACTGTCGAGATAGGCGATCGCGTTGGCGACACGGCCGAGATACGCACCCAGCTTGATCTTGCCGTCATTGCGTTCCAGCGTCGCCGCCGACATTTCCTCATAGAGCAATTGCAGGCTTTCGATCCGGCGGGACAGGTCTTTGTATTCCTCAGGCGCTTTGCTTTTGCGCGCCTTCATTCGGATGAGGCCAAGGATCATCGACAGGTGGTTTTTAACGCGGTGCTGAATCTCGGCCATGACGGTTTCGAACTGCTTGAGCCGTTCCGCCTGTTTGTCGTTGGCGACTTCGCTTTGGAGCCCCACAAAGTACACCAGCTCTCCGGTGTCATCGACGACCGGCGAAATCAGAAGCGCGTTCAGGAACGGCTCACCATTTGCGCGGATGTTCGTCAAAACGGTCGAGATTTCCGCGCGCTTCTCGATAGCGTTTCGCAGGTCCTTCACCGCCGAAGCAGAGGTTTGCTCGCCCTGCAGAAATCGGCAATTGCGGCCCAGCGCCATGTCTGACGTGTAGCCGGTCAGCCGTTCGAACGCGCGATTCACGTATACAATCGGATTGTCGGGCAAACGGGGATTGGTCAGAACCATGGAGACTGTGGACGAGCTGAAGATCGCAGTCGCATCCTCATTGCTTATGTCGCCCGGTTGAAAAGACACTTCTCGGTCCATCGTGACTTACCTCATTGCGCCTGTGGTCCTGCCCACAGCGCACTCGTGTGACGAACGCCCGCCGAACGGTTCGGCGGACGATCTTAAATTTTCTGGTGACGGTTCAGTTCAGGTCTTCGGTGACAATCCGCTGCTCGGACACGTCCAAGTCCCGGAGACATTTGGACATGTCGTCGATCATCGGTTCCGGCCCGCAGATATAGATCGGGCCATCCGTCTGGGTGACGATCGGGGCAAGGTATTCCGAGTCGATCTGACCCCGTGACAATTCACTTTCGGGTTCATCTGTTACAACAAAGTGGCAATTCAGACCGGACATCGACGTGAAAGCGTCACGCAAGATGATGTCTTTCTCGGTCTTGTTGGAAAAGACCAGGTGGCAATCGGCCAGCGATCCATGAGTCTGCAAACGGCGTTTCAGCACGGCGATGAACGGTGTAATTCCAGCCCCGCCCGCGATGAACACACCCGGACCCTTATCTTCGATGGCGCCCCACGGATCGCTGATCTCAACCTGATCTGCCATCTGCATCTTGGCGATCTGTTCGGTGACGCCATCGTGGTCGGGATAAGACTTGATGACAAATTCCAGCGTCGAGTCAGTGGGCAAACCGGTAAAGGTGAAGGGACGCTGCTGATCGCGCCAGCCATCTTTGGCGAGCGCAAAATCGCAGGCCTGACCCGGTGTGTAGTCGTAACCATCGGGTTTGTTGAACACCAAATGGTGCGTGTCATGCGTTACGGCTTCGATGCTTTGCAGCGTCAGCGTGTATGTCATTTGACGTGTCTCCTTTGCAGGAAACAACGGTCAACTCAGGGCAGAGTTCCCGACTGCGTCAAAGATGCTCGTACTGCGGCATGCCCAAAACATGGAACCCACCATCGACGCGAATGATCTCGCCCGTGGTGCAGGCACCGGCATCCGACGCAAGATACACCGCTGTCCCACCAACTGCCTCGAGCGTCGCATTCGACCGCAGAGGCGCGTTCATGTCCGTGTGCTTGTACGTCTTGCGCGCGCCGCCGATGGCCGCGCCTGCGAGCGTCTTCATCGGACCCGGGCTGATCGCGTTGACGCGGATCCCTTCGGGACCAAGATCGTTCGCCAGATAGCGCACAGAGGCTTCCAATGCGGCCTTGGCCACGCCCATGACATTGTAGCTGGGCGTCACGCGGGTCGAGCCCATGTAGGTCAGCGTCAGAAGCGTGCCGCCGTTCTCCACCATCAACGGGTGCGCCCGGCGCGCCACGTCGATGAAGCTGTAGGCCGAAATATCCAGCGAATTCTTGAAGTTGGCGCGGCTGGTGTTGAGGATCCGCCCCTGAAGTTCAGACTTGTCGGAAAACGCGATGGCGTGGACAAGGAAATCAATCGTCGGCCAGCGCGCGGCGAGCTGTTCGAACGCGGTATCGAGTGACGCATCATCGGTCACGTCGACATCGACCATAAAATCCGACCCGACACTTGCCGCCAGAGGCTCCAGCCGCTTGCCGAACGCTTCGCCCTGATAGGTGAAGGCAAGCTCTGCGCCCGCTTCGGCCATCGCTTTGGCGATCCCCCACGCGATGGAGCGTTCATTGGCGACGCCCATGATAAGCCCGCGTTTGCCCTGCAACTGTCCCGACATCTTCAACCTACGTACTTAGACAACAACATCGACCCGTTGGTGCCGCCGAACCCGAAAGAATTGGTCATCACCGTATCAAGCCCTGCGTTTTCCACCAATTCCGTGGCGATCTCTTCCGGTTTCAGCGCCGGGTCGAGTGTTTCCACGTTGATCGACGGAATGATGAAATCGTCCCGCAGCGCGAGCAGGCAGTAGATTGCCTCCTGCGCACCCGTCGCACCTTGGCTGTGGCCGGTCATCGACTTGGTGGAGCTTACCGGGGGTGTGCTGCCCTCGCCAAAGACACGCCGCACGGCTTCGATCTCACCAACATCGCCCACAGGTGTCGAGGTGCCATGTGCGTTGATGTAGCTCACGTTGCGCCCCCCTGGCAGCGTTTTCAGAGCGCCACGCATCGCCCGTTCGCCGCCTTCGCCCGATGGCGCCACCATGTCAGCGCCGTCCGACGTGGCCGAAAACCCGGTAACTTCAGCATAGATCGTGGCACCGCGCGCCAAGGCCCGTTCCAGCGGTTCCAGCACCACGATTGCGCCGCCGCCCGAGATCACAAAGCCATCGCGACCGGCGTCAAACGCGCGCGACGCTTTCTCGGGCGTGTCGTTGTATTTCGACGACATCGCACCCATCGCGTCGAACAGACAGGACAGCGTCCAATCGAGTTCTTCGCCACCGCCTGCGAACATCACATCCTGCATGCCCAAAGCCACCTGCTGCGCCGCCATGCCGATGCAATGCAACGAGGTCGAACAAGCCGAGGTGATCGAGAAATTCATGCCCTTAATCTGGTAGGCCGTCGCAAGGTTGGCGCTGACCGTCGACGACATCGTCTTGGGCACCGCAAACGGCCCGATCCGCTTGGTCGCCCCGGTGCTCAGTACAGACTGATGCGCGGCCAGCATGGCGCTGGTCGACGGCCCGCCCGATCCCGCGATCAGGCCTGTCATGGGGTTCACCACCTCGTCCGGTGTCAGCCCCGCATCGGCAATCGCCTGACCCATCGCGATATGCGCATAGGCCGCACCCGGCCCCATGAACCGTAACGTACGCTTGTCGACATGGTCGGCCACGTTCAGATCGATGGCCCCGGCAACCTGCGACCGGAACCCATGTTCGGCCATATCGGCATTTGCGGTGATCCCCGAGCGGCCTGCCTTCAGACTCGCGGCCACCTCTTCGGCATTGTTCCCGATCGATGAAACAATCCCCAATCCTGTCACGACAACACGGCGCATCACGGCTCCTTACAATTGTTGCATGCGTGTGTAGGGGAAGGTGGGGGGAAGGAGCAAGCAGATTGGACACAGTGGATGGCTTCCGGTGACGGCCCACGGCAGATCAGAAACTGCCACGATAGGCGGCAGAAGAGCGCCCATCGGGCACAAAATGCGAAAAACCTTTGGATTATGCGCCTCTGCGAGCTACCGCCGGGACAGTTCGGGCTTGAACCCGTCGCCCTGAATCGCGACACAGCGGCAAAATCGCCCGCGCCAGACAGGATACAACCATGCCAGACCAACCCCGTCTTCAGGACCGCCCGGACTGGCTTTACCTTCTGCGCGACTACTACGAGCTCTACCGGCGTCTGTCTGCCGGAGGCAGCGCCAAGATCCGCAGCCACCAGAAAACCGTCCGCGACGGGATCAGTCGGGTGATCAAGGCAAATGCCGAAGTGCATGAACATGACCCCGTGTCCAAGCCAGTCACAGCCCATTGGCGCCGTGCGCTCGACAACGGCCGGATGGAACGCCACGCGCCGTTCATTCGCGCGTTGGAAAGCGTGCAGGCCCATCTGGTCTGGCAATACGGCTACGAAAAAGTGCCACGCGGACTGGAACGGACCTATGCCTATGCCGAACTGGTCGGTCCCACCGGACCTGTGATCACAGACGAAGTGATCCTCGGGCTCGTTCTTTTTGCGCCGGGCTGTACCTATCCGGCCCATGCGCATGACGGCATTTCCGAAAGCTATATCTGCCTGTCAGGCGCCGTGTCGGAAAACGATCAGGGCGTGTATGCGCCGGGATCGCTGATCTTCAACCCGCCCGAGCAGCGGCACCGTATCACGGTCGTAGATCAGAACCCCGCGCTTTTGTGTTACGCGTGGACCGGTGCGCGGGACAAGCAGGCGAACCAGAAAATGGTCTTCAGCCCCGGCCCTAAGAAATAGCTCGGTCGTGCCAATGGCGCGCGCTATCAGCTTTCCGACAGAGCGACCTTCATGTCCTTGACGACATAGATGGTTTCGCCATCCGCCTCGACCCGGCCGTCGGCAACACCCATCGTCAGGCGTCGCGTCTGGATCGCCTTGGTGAAATCGACGTAATAGGTCAGCATCCTGCGATCCGGACGCACCATGCCGGTCAGCTTGACCTCGCCCACACCCAACGCATAGCCGCGTCCCTGCCAGCCGCGCCAGCCCAGGTTGAAACCGGTCAATTGCCAAAGTCCATCAAGGCCCAGACAGCCCGGCATGATCGGGTTTCCGGGGAAGTGGCAGTCAAAAAACCACAGGTCCGGCGTGATATCGAACTCGGCCACAACATGGCCTTTGCCATGTTCTCCGCCATCGCCAGAGATATCGGTGATCCGATCCATCATCAGCATCGGCGGTTCAGGAAGCTGTGCATTTCCGGGTCCGAACAGCTCACCACGCGCACATTTCAAGAGATCGTCACGGTCGAAACTGCGAGGAAATTCGGACATGGTGGACAAGGCTCCCGGTGTGATTGGCAAAATCCTGCCCCCTCTAGCACCCTGCCCGCCGCGCGTGCAAGCCCACCGGGCCGCAGCGCCTGAGACAAGTTGTTGCAAGAAATTTAATTGAACTGCGCGCGTTTCGCACCCTATATACACAGGTATCAAGGAGCGAAGTTGGCATGTCTTCACAATCCATCGACCGCGGAACGGAATGGCTGACCAAGGGTGGCGTGCGCCCCACACGGCAACGTGTCGCGTTGGCATCTCTGCTGGTCGGCGATGGCAAGAACCGCCATGTCACCGCTGAAAGCCTGTTTGCCGCCGCGCAATCCACTGGCGAACAGGTGTCGCTAGCAACTGTGTACAACACCCTTCGCGCATTCTGCGAAGCCGGTTTGATGCAGGAAGTCACGGTCGATGGCGCACGCAGCTACTTCGACACCAATACCCATGACCATCCGCATTTCTTCTGGGAAGACGAAGGGCGTCTGACGGATGCACCTGCGGACGAACTTGAAATCGCCCGTATTCCCGGTCCGCCGGAAGGGGCAGAGATTTCCAGTGTCAACGTCGTGATCAAGCTGCGCCGGACCTGAACTCCGTCATTCAGCTGGCGCGCGTAGGAAGCAAAGTCGGCGACATCCTCGCTTGCCTTGCTCCGCACGCGCGTTCCACCGCTTTGGACCGATCGCCTAAAATTCTAGCCATTTCGCACCCCGTCAGGTCCGCGAGCTTTGCGCATCGTACCTGACGGGCATAAGACCTTGGATTTGCACGGTTCCTTCTTCACCTATCCGCCCTTTGCCGACATCAACACAAGCCACTCAAAACAATAGATTTTTCGGAAAATTGGCCCTTTAAGACCGTGTTCACTCCTGTCCTGCCATCCCCTTTCGCGGGGGCGTTTTGGATGAATGGAGTGGGGTATGGAACCTTTGGTTGATGTATTCGGGACGCAGACGTCTGCGGCGGGTCTTTCGTTTGGGTTGCGGGGGATTGTTGACTGGAGTGTGCAGCAGCCGTTTCTGGACGTGTTCAAGACGGCGCGGGCGTGGCACGCGCATACCGAGAGCCAGTGGGGCGCCTATATGGCCGAGGATCTTGAGGCGATGGGTGTTCTGGATGCCAATGGCTGGATCACCGATCTGCCTGCGGGTGTCGACCGGGTCGAGACCTTCATCCTGACCGAGATGCCGGCGGAGGCGCTCTATACGGCGGGCACCTACCGGCTGAGCTATGACGGCGCGGGCGAGATTTCCGTTTACGGCGCCGAGATCGTGTCGCAATCCGATGGCGAGATCTGGTTCAACTACACCCCCACCGGCGAAGGCATGGTCGTCGTTTCCATCTCCGCCACCGATCCGCAGAACACCGGCGACTACCTGCGCAATATCGAGGTGGTCAAACAAGAGTACATCCCCGCCTTCGAGGCGGGCGCGCTTTTCAACCCGCTCTGGCTCGAGGTCATCAACGACGCCCAGGGTCTGCGCTTCATGGATTGGCAGGAGACCAACGAATCCACCATCCGCAGCTGGTCCGACCGCCCCACACCCAGCACCTACACCTATTCCGAGGGTGTGCCCCTCGAGGTCATGGTGGCGCTGGCCAATGCCACCGGCACCGAGCCCTGGTTCAACATCCCCTGGAATGCCGACGAGACCTATATCCGCAACTTCGCTACCTATGTGCGCGACAATCTCGACCCCGATCTGCGCGCCCATATCGAGATGTCCAACGAGGTCTGGAACTGGATGTTCGAACAGGCCCGCGAGGCCGTGACCGCCGCAGAAGCGCGCTTTGGTCAGGACCTTGGCGATGGCTGGATGCAGGAATACGGCGCCCGCTCCGCCGAGATGGCCCGCGTGCTCGACAGCGTCTATGCCGGCAACGAGGATCGACTGGTCAAGGTCATCGCGACCCACACCTACTGGCCCGGTCTCGAGGAGTCCCTTCTGGACGCCCCGGCCTGGCAGGCCCTCAGCCCGGCCAATGATGCGCCCTATCTCTCCTTCGACACCTATGCGATCACCGGCTATTTCGGCAACAGCCTCGGCACCGACGAGAAAGCCCCCGCCGTGCTCGACTGGATCGCCCAGAGCGAGGCGCAGGCCCGCCAGGAGGCGCAGGCCCAGGGGCTGAGCGGGACTGCCGCCCAGGCCTATGTCGCCCAGCACCGCTTCGCTCTGGCCGTGCGCGAGCTGCGCGACGGCTCCGTCACCGGCAATGCCGAGGATTCCCTGCAGGGCATGTTCGAGCTCTTCCGCTATCACAAGGCGGTGGCCGATGCGCATGGCCTCGATCTGGTGATGTACGAGGGCGGCACCCATGTGGTCGGTGTCGGGTCCTGGGTCAACAACGACCTGCTCACCGAGTTCTTCACCCATCTCAACTATTCCGCCGGCATGGGCCAGCTCTACACCGAGCTGCTCGCGGGTTGGGAAACGGCCGGTGGCACGCTGTTCAACGTCTTCGTCGATGTCTCCGAGCCCAGCCAGTGGGGCAGCTGGGGGTCGCTGCGCCACCTGCAGGACAGCACCGCGCGCCATGACGCCGTGGTGGCGTTCATGGACAGCCATCCCGCCCCCGCCACGATGAAGGACGGGATCACGGGCAATGCCGATTTCGACTTCGGCACCGCCCCCGCGCCCGCACCGCAGGAGGACGAGGACGACGACGCTCCGGTCGTCACCCCCCAGCCCCGCCCGGAGCCGCAACCCGAACCGACACCGCTGCCTGAGCCGGACCCCCAGCCAGAGCCCGAACCGGACGTCACGCCGACCCCGGCACCGCAGCCGGTGGACGCGGTCCGCGAATATGTCTTCGGCAATGATCTCTTCGCCTGGGGCAATGGCGATCCCGAAGCCTCCGTGCCCTACTGGACCGATATGCTGGCCGAGGCTGCCGGCACCTCCTATGCCGTCGACATCCAGACCGGCATGCTGACCCGGCATGACGACCTGCCGCCGAACCCGCATCTCTGGCTCGATGGAGTCGACTCCGTCTGGGACCCGGAAAGCGGCCAGAGCTTTGCCGAGGCCGGCTTCACCCAGATCACCCTCTCGGCGGTCAACTTCGTGCAGGACCAGTCCCCCGACAGCCCCTATTGGCACGAGCCCGCAACCTCGCCGCTGGAAGCCGCGCTGCGCATCATCGACTGGACCCAGGCCCGCGCCCCCGGCGCTGCCGTCAACATCTACGAGACCTGGCCCGAAATGGATGGCTTCCCCTCCAGCCCGGCCGCCTTCGCCGCATGGACCGATCTCATGACCGGCGACTGGCACGGCTGGTGGGTCGACCTCACCGAGATGATCCAGCAGGCCCGCCCCAACCTCGACGTCCGCCTCATCAGCGTCGGACCCCGCATCGCCGACATGCTCGACACACCCGAGATTGGCCTCACACGCCTCTCCGCACGCGACCTCTTCCTCGACGACGAAGGCCACGCCACCCCAACACTCGCCTTCCTCGCATCCCTCCTCCACTACACAACACTCACCGGAACAACACCCCCGCAAAACATCCAAATCCCAAACACAATCCATCCAACCGTCGCTCAAAACTACCAACAGATCGTCGAGTGGGTGGGAGAGCAGATCGGGCTTGGATTGCCCAAACCACTGGTTGGACCATTTACGGAAAGGTCCGGCGATCGGGTGCAAGACGATGGACCGAGCCCCACACCAGGGGCCACCAGTGGCGACGATGTGTTCAGCCCGCAGACAGGTGAGGTTCTGATCGACGGGGGAGACGGGTTCGATACTGTATTTTTGAATGGTGATCAAAGCAGCTATTCGTTGCGGTTTTCCGGAGACGAGATCCGGATCGAAAACCGCGTGGCGGGCGCAACGCCGCTGCAATTGAGAAGCATAGAACAGGTCGATTTCGAGCGGGAAGTGCACCCATTTTCGACCACCGGCATCTCGATTGACATGTTCGATGGCATGGCCCGGCTGGACGGCGAAGCAATGGAAGCCTTGACCGAGCTTTACATCGCCTATTTCAACCGCGCGCCGGACGCAGTCGGGCTTTACTTCTGGGGCAACCAGCTTGCCGATGGCATGAGCCTGCGTGAGATCGCAGGGTATTTCTTCGACCAGCCGGAAACCCGCAACTTGTACGGTGCTTTGGAGGACATGCCGTCCTTCGTCACCGCGGTCTACGAAAATGTTTTGGGGCGCGCGCCGGATGCGACGGGCATGGCATTCTGGTTGGACGCGCTTGAGGATGAGGCCGGGCTGGCGCCGTCGCAGTTCATTCGCGCCATTCTGGAAGGGGCGAAGGCGGAAACGGGTGGGCCTGCGGACGCCGCATATCTGGGCAACAAGGTGCTGCTGGGTGGTCATTTTGCCGTGACGCTTGGCCTGTCGGACCTGCCCGCCGCGCATATCGTGATGCAAAGTTTCGACGGATCGGACAGCAGTCTTGAGGCCGGGCGCCTGCAAAGCGACAATCTGCATGCCGATATCGTTGGTGGCACGCGCGACGGCTTCCTGATGCAGTTGGTCGGGGTCGCCGACCAGCCCTTTGTCATGTGATGATCCCGCACGGGCCGCGTCACCGCACAAGACATCAATCGAGCAGTGCCAGAGCAGTCGAAACATGGCGGCTAGGAGCATCGGACAGGGCCCATTCCAAGTGAATTGGGCCATACCGCCCAAGTGCTGCCCTGTTCTGGCACCGAAGTCTTAACAACCGGTGTGCCGTTACCGACGATTGCATCGAATTGGAGATATTCCCACAATGTAGATTGATTGGACTCGCATGATCTGTGACAGTGAATTTTGATGGTGGGCAGCGTGTGATGCGCTGTCCGAATAGGGAATACGGTGAAAATCCGTGACTGCCCCCGCAACTGTAAGCGGTGAGTGCTTCGCGCAAAACCACTGGACCGTTTGGTCTGGGAAGGTGCGAGCCGCACGATGACCCGCGAGTCAGGAGACCTGCCATCTTACGTGAACTGAACCCGGGCGGGGTGCACCGGAGGTCGAGATGCCTTGCGCCCGAAACGCGCAAAACATGCGTGCGGCCTCAATGCGACCCGTCCCAGCGCGGAGGGCGCTTTTATGTCTATCGAACGAACACTGACCCAGTTGCAGGTCAATCCCCGCACGGCAGAACGGGCGCGGGAAATCGGGCAATTGGGCTACATGCAATGGCTTGGAAGCTTGCCGGCGCAAGCCTGTTACCTGACCGAAGCCACCTGTGCCTATATGGCTGCCACGCCATTTCGGGAGACCGATCCGGCGGTTGCAGAATTCTGTGCGCTGTTGAAGGCGTCGTTGGACGCGCCGCTCACACCGCTTGAACTGGCGCTGCCGAAGCCACGCCGGAGAGGTGGAGCAAAGGAGCGACGGCTGTCTTTATAGATCGCGTCCCGCCGCCGCGGCTTCGAATGCGGCGGTCGCCTGTTCGGTCATCGGATCGGAGAGGAGACTGCGCGCAATGTCCGGGGCCAAAGTAAAGCAGTCGAGACCCAAGGCGGCGAGGGACACCATCTGGTCGCTGGTCCTCAGGGATGCGACAAGGATGCGGGGGGTCCCGCCAACGATCGCCTGCATCTTGGACAGGTGGTCAAGGGCGGGCAAACCTGCCTCCTGCATCCGCCCGAAATAAGGGGCCACGAAATCGGCGACCAACGCCTTGGCGACGATCACCTGTTTGGGGTCATAGACGGCTGTCAGGAGGATCGGACCACCCAGCGCCCGAACAGCAGGCACCGCCTTCAGAGCATCGGGTGTCATCGGGATCTTGACGACGGTGCGCAGCCCTGCAGTAGCTCCAGCTTCGTAAAGGCGGCTGGCCCAATCGAGATAGGTTTCCACCGGGCCAAAGACCTGCGCGTGCAGCTCTTGCGCGCCCAGGTCACGGGCGCGGTGCGCCATGTCGGCCCAGTTGATCGTCGGATAGGTCAGACCCGCGCGGTGGGCGAGCAGCGGGTTGGTTGTGATGCCCCGGAAAAGACCGCTGGGCATAAGGTCTGCCCAAGCGTCCTGGTCCGCGGTATCGAGATAGAGGTCCATTGGTTCAGGCCGCAGATGCCATTGCCGCGTCAAGCTCTTGCAGAGTGGGCGGGTTGCATCCGGCGCGGCTGCAATTGATGGCAGCGGCCATACCTGCGCGGCGGATCAGGGCCTCAACCTGCGCGGCATCGAGATGATCCAGTGCGTCGGGCGCAAGTGCATCGGTCCGTGCCAGACCGGCCAGCAGAGTTGCCATGAACGTGTCACCTGCCCCGACCGTATCAACAAGACCCGGCACCGGAGGCGCTGGGATCGTGACAGTCTGATCGCCACGCATCGCGATGGCGCCTTCGGGACCTTTGGTCATCACCAAAAGGGATGCGGATGTCTGGCTGCGCACATGGGCGAGTGCTTGGTCCTGCGGCATGTCAGGACACAGACCTTCGAGGTCTTCATCACTGAGTTTCAGAACATGTGTGGCTTTCATCATGCGGAAAATACGCGCACGGTAGGTGTCGATGTCGGTGATGACGGACAGGCGCACATTAGGGTCGAGCGAGACCAGCGTTCCAGAGGCGTAGGCCCCTGTGCAGGTCTCTTCCCAAGCATCGGCATCGGCCCCATCGGTCAACGCCAAAGACCCGTTGTGCAAGGCACGGGTGGCTCCGGGCATGGCGGCGGCGAGCGATGCGGCGGTGACGCTGCGCTCTGCGGTGCCATCACGTTCGAACACGTAGGACGGAATGCCTTTCGTCACGGTCACGCGGGCAATGGTTGTCGGCGCATCGACACGGCCACCGGCGAGCGTCACGCCGGAGGCGATCAGCGTATCGGCCAGAATATCGCCCCAGGAATCGGTCGAGATCGGCGTCAGGTAATGCACGTCGGCCTGTTGCCGCCCCAGCGCCATGGCGACGTTGAACGGCGATCCACCGGCAAGGGCCGAGATCTCTCCATCCCGGGTGACGTGATCAATGAGGTTTTCACCGCCGACGCAGATAACGGGGCTCATGGGCATGACAGGACTCTCGGCTTTTTGGTTCAGTTCGTGTTCAGATGAACGTCGGGCAACGTATCAAGCGCCTGCTTAAGCGCATTGCCCCATTGAGTCGAGATCGCCTGAAACTCCGGGTTGTCGGCTTCGACACGACCGACGTGCTTTTTCTCAAGGCTGTCCGTCTTGTAGCAAAAGTAATCGAGCGGCGCGCCCACGGACAGGTTCGCTTTAAGCGTGGAGTCGAAACTGACGAGCAGCAGCTTCAATGCCTCGGCAAAGGTGATATCGGGATCATAGGCCCGGACAAGGATCGGGCGCCCATACTTGATCTCACCGATCTGGAAGAACGGCGTGTCTTCCCCTGCCTCGATGAAATTGCCCTGCGGGTAGATCAGGAACAGGCGTGGCGGGTTTCCGGCAATCTGGCCGCCAAGGATCAGCGTTGCCTCAAAGCTGGTTTCCGCGCGTTGCCCGCCATCGCGCAGCCCCTTGATGACCTCGCGCAGCGTGTCGCCGACCATGCAGGCGGCCTGAAACATCGATGGGGCCCGCATCAGCGACGGCGTACGGTCCTCGGGATGTTTGCTGCGTTCGTCCAGAAGACTGACGACAGCTTGCGTGGTCGCAAGATTGCCCGCGGACATGAGGGTCAGAACGCGCTCGCCCGGTTCTTCCCAGATGGTCATCTTCTTGAAGGTCGAGATGTTGTCCAACCCGGCATTGGTGCGCGTGTCCGACATGAACACCAGACCGCTGCGAAGCATCATTCCAACGCAATATGTCACTTGAGGCGTGCCTTTACTGCTGAACCACGTGGATGCTGACGTGCAACTCTTCGTTCACTCCGCCAATCCGCGTACCAGTTATCGGCGCAGCATCGGAATAGTCCAGCCCTGTTGCGACGCGCACATAGCGTGTGTCAGGCGAAACACCGTTCGACACATCGAACCCGACCCAACCCAGTCCTTCCACATGCACTTCGGCCCAGGCATGCATCGCGTCCTGGATCGTAGTTTCGTTCAGCATCAGATAGCCACTGGCATAGCGCGTCGGCAGTTTCAGCGCGCGGGCGCAGGCGATCATGATGTGGGTGTGGTCCTGACACACACCCTGCCCTGCCGCGATTGCGTCTTCCGCGCTCCAGTCCGGGGCAGACGCGCCGAGGGTATAGGGCACCTGCGTGCGGATGCGATCGGACAACTCGTGAAGTTCAGATATCCCCGCGTCGGCGGTCATCCCCTTGACCAGAGCCCGCGTTCCCGGTCCGGCTTCGGTGAGGGATGTGTTCATCTGATAAAGCCAGAGTGGAGTCATACCGTGATGCGGCCCCAGAACACCGGCGTTGTCCGTGATCTCGACCTCACCCGCGCTTGAAACCGACAATTCGGTAATGTTGGGATCAAAGCTGATCAGTTCGGTCGTGTTATGGTGATGATCCTCAAACGTGACTTCCTTGCGGCCACCTTCAATGCGGGTATCCCATCCAAGAACTGACTGATTGTACGACGATTTCGGCGTTTTGCGCAGTTGCTGCAAACCGTAAACCACCGGCGTTTCGAACCGATACACCGTCGTGTGGTCGATCTTCAGGCGCATGCCGTGCAGTCTTGGTATGGCCTAGGCATAAAACCGGAAATCCTGTTCGATCTGGCGCGAGATGCTTGACAGTTCCTCAAGGGTTTTCTGGAGGAACTCGTGCAATCCGAAGTCGAAGATATCATCAATACTCTGGGACAACAGCCCGTTTTCCAATGCACCAACCCGTGCGCGGGAAGCCGCTCCTGCATCTTCCTCGTTTGCCAGATAGTTGAGGTTGTCACTCAGCTTGCCCGCACAGAACGCAAGGGACCGGGGCATACGCTTGTCAAGGATCAGGAACGCAGCGATTTCTCTTGGTCCACCTCCTGCGCCGTATTCCATGCGAAACCCGCCGCGCGCCGAGACAGACCGCAGGATCGATTCCCACTGCACATTGTCGAGTGACGTTCCGACGGCACGCGCCGACGGCAGCAGGACATAGTATTTCACGTCAAGGATACGGGCGGTGTTGTCCGCACGTTCCAGGAATGTGCCCAGACGCGCGAAGTCGTAGATGTCGTTGCGCAGCATCGTGCCGTGGGTCACACCGCGCACCAAGGCCGCATGATGGCGGATCAGGCGCAACGTGCTGGGCAGATCGCGCTCTGATACCTTACGGGCCAGTGCCGTTTTCAGCGCCATGTAAGCCGAGTTCACGGCCTCCCAGACTTCGCCGGTTATCGCCGTCCGCACCAGACGCGCGTTCTGACGTGCGGCATTCACGCTCGACAGGATCGACGACGGGTTGTCCTTGCTGCGCAGCATCCAGTCGACGGCCAGATCGCGGGACATCTCGTCATGGGCTGCGCGAAAACCATAGAGACAATCGGCGGACTGCAACACGGAAGCCCATTCGTCATCGGTTTGGTTGAGCCGTGTCAGCGCAATCCGTTGCCCCGTTTCGATCAGACGCGCGGTGTTCTCGGCCCTCTCCATGTAACGGTACATCCAGAAGAGGCCATTTGCGGTTTTTCCCAGCATGCCGCTATTCCTCCAGAACCCAGGTGTCTTTCGTGCCGCCGCCTTGCGACGAGTTCACCACCAAGGACCCCTTCTTGAGTGCTACCCGCGTCAGGCCACCGGGCGTGATCTTGATTCCTTCCGGGCTGACCAGCAAATAGGGACGCAGATCGACATGGCGCGGGGTCAGACCCGCCTTGGCGAAAATCGGAACAGTGGACAGGCTGAGCGTGGGTTGCGCGATATAGTTTTTCGGACGCGCTTTGAGCTTCTTGCGGAAAGCCGATATCTCTTTCTTCGTCGCAGTCGGACCGATCAGCATGCCGTAGCCGCCTGACCCATGCACCTCTTTCACGACAAGGTCTTCAAGATTGTCGAGGACATGAGCCAGCGAGTCGGGCTCCGAACACCGCCATGTCGGGACATTCTGCAGCAATGGCCGTTCGCCAGTATAGAATTCGACAATTTCCGGCATGTAGGAATAGATCGCCTTGTCGTCGGAAATCCCAGTGCCCGGCGCGTTGGCGATGGTGATCCCACCGGCGCGGTAGACATCCATGATCCCTGGCACACCAAGCTGGCTTTCGGGATTGAAGTTCAGCGGATCGAGGAAATCATCATCCACGCGACGATACAGAACGTCGATGGGTTTGTACCCGTTCGTCGTGCGCATCGCGACACGCCCGTCCACCACGCGAAGGTCATGCCCTTCGACAAGTTCGACGCCCATCTGATCGGCAAGGAACGCGTGTTCGAAGTAGGCCGAGTTGTAGATCCCCGGTGTCAGCACGGCGACGGTTGGCTCTGCATCCGTCATGTTCGGTGCGCAGGCGGCCAGCGACCGACGCAAGTCAATCGGGTATTGCTGCACGGGTTGAACCCGGTTCTTCGAGAAAAGTTCGGGGAACATCTGCAACATGGTTTCCCGGTTTTCGAGCATGTAGCTCACACCCGACGGGGTGCGGGCGTTGTCTTCGAGAACGTAGAACTCCCCCGGTCCGGTGCAGACAAGGTCGATGCCAACGATATGGGTATAGACTCCGCCCGGCACGTCGACGCCGATCATCTTGGGCTGGAATGCTTCGTTCTGTGAGATCATCTCACGCGGGATGCGCCCGGCCTTCAGGATTTCCTGGGTATGGTAGATGTCATGCAGAAAGGCGTTGATCGCCCGTACCCGCTGTTCGATCCCGCGAGACAGTTTGGCCCATTCGGAGCCTGAAATGATCCGCGGGATGATGTCGAAGGGGATCAGACGCTCTTCGGCTTCGGATCGTCCATAAACGTTGAAAGTGATGCCCGTCAGGCGGAACAGGTCTTCCGCCTCGCGGTTTTTTGCGCGCAATCGCTTGGGATCTTCCTGATCGAACCAATCGAAAAAATTTTGGTAGGGTGCGCGAAGCTGCGCATCACGGCCCCACATTTCATCGAAGACAGAGTGTTCAGACATGGCTCAAGCTTGCGCAGCGCCGGTCGGAGTGCAAGGCACAGCAACGCTTCCCGCGCCTCACCGCACAAAAATCTTGCCAAATGCCCATTTATTAGACGATTGATGTCCCTGCTGATCATCCGGAACTTCACAACACCGATTGCGGTTGCCCAAAAGTACAGCCGTCGGTGCTTTGTTCAGCCCAACAGCACTCTGCTTTTCGGGAAGGACCAGCGCCTCTAACCGAGTCCCGGCAACCATGTCGCCAGATGCGGGAAAAGGATCAGCAGCGCAACGACCATCAGCGAGCACAGGATGAATGGAAACGCGGCGCGGTAGATCTCGCGCATCGTCGTATTTGGCGGGGCCACGCCCTTCATCACGAAAAGCAGCAGACCAAACGGCGGCGTCGTAAAGCTAATCTCGAGCGAGAGGAGCATGATCAGTCCGAACCAGATCGGATCGAATCCCAGCGTCTGCGCGAGCGGGAAAAAGATCGGCACGGTCAGTAGCATGATCGAGATCTGCTCCATGAACATGCCAAGAAGCAGGAGCACCCCGAACATCACCAAGAGCATCAGCGTCGGGTCGAGGTCAAAACCTGTCGCCCAGTTAATCAGGCCTTTCGACGCCCCGGAAAAAGCCAGAAGCTGGCTGAAGGTCGCGGACCCGAAAACGATCAGATAGGCCATCAGGGTCACACGCAGCGCGCCACGGACGGATTTCTTGATCGAGTCCCATGTCAGACAGCGATACAGCGCGGCAAGGATCAGCACGCCCAGCGCCCCAAATGCAGCGGCTTCCGAAGGGGTGACGATGCCGTTGATCATCATGATGACAATGACCACCATCAGACCGATCATCGGCACCACGTCGCGCATCAGAATGCCGATTTTTTCGCCAGCGGTCATCGGCTCCACGTCATAGGCGGGAGCCGCTTCGGGGTCGATCCGGGTCTGGATGTAGATTGTCGCAACGTAAAAGCCGGCAAGGATCAGACCGGGGATCACGCCCGCGATCAGCAACGCGCCTACGTCGATCTTGGCCAGTGTCGCCAGCAGCACCGCCAGCGCAGAGGGTGGAATGATGATCGCCAGGCCGCCAGTCCCAAGGATCGGACCAATGGACATGTGGCTCTTGTAGCCGCGGCGGTTCATCTCGGGCACCATCAATGACCCGAGCAGCGCGGTAGATCCCATCGACGATCCAGACAGCGTCGAAAACCCGGTGCCGCCCAGAACGGTGACATAGCTCAGACGCCCCGGCAGCCGCCCCAGCAGCTTGTCGATGGCAGAGAACATGCGACTGCCCAAGCCCGTCTGGAAAAAGATCTCGCCCATGAGCAGGAACAGCGGGATCGGCACCAGCGCAAAGATTGTCAGCGCGCCCCACCCGTTGTTCAAGAGCGCGACAACCCCACGGTCGCCCCCCATGAACACCCATGCGCCGATGATATTGGCGGCAAGGAAAGCCAGCGCGACGGGCATGCCGATCGCCATAAGGAGCATGATGCTGCCAACCAGCAGACCAAGCGCTTCGAACCATTCCATTATTCGTGAATCCCCGCTTCACCCGAGTGCATGAGGTCAGACCCGAACACGAACCGCGAGAATTCGATCGCCATCACCGAAAAGGCGATGGGAAAGGTCACGGTCAGCAGCCAACGGGGATAGTAATAGGCGCGCACATCGTAGTTGTTGCGCTCGATATTGGTCAGGAAAAGCTGCAGCCCGTACCAAGCAAGAATCACGCAGACCAGCACACATAGTGCCGCCACCATTCGGCTCACGAAGCGTCGCAAGGCAGGCGGCAGGGCGGCGGTGACCAGTTCGATATGCACATGCCCCTTTTCGCGCACCAGCCACGGCGCGCCGAGCATGGTCATGTAAAGAATGCCGTATTCGGCTGACGTGAACAGCCATGCAAAGGGCTGAAGCCCCAGATTGCGCATCAGCACGGACACCACCACCGACACCATCAGCCAGACCAGCGTCACGGCTGCGATGAAAGCCATCGTGTAAAGCAGAGCGTCATAGACGCGGATCACGGCGCGCATGGGGTCATCCGATTCAGAAAGGTCGGCCGGGAGTCCAAACACCCGGCCCTTTGGTCTTAGTTGTCTGCGGCCGGATCGTAGAACTTCGCGATCAGATCGTCATAGCTCGCCACCGACTGCGGCTCGGCTTCCATCAGTTCTTTCATACGCGCCCATGTGGTTTCACGGGCAGCGGCAAGGTAGTTGGCTTTCGCCTCCCCTTCGAGCGAGACGACCTTCATCCCAGCAGCATCAAGCGCAGCGAAATCTTCGTCCCGCTTGGTGCGCAGCGCGTTCACGCTGTCGATCTCGTGCTGGATTGCGGTGTCCTGAAGGATGGTCTTGGCCTCGTCGCTCAGCCCGTCCCATGTTTCCTGGTTCACGATCACCCCAAGGTCAGTCGAGAAGAAGCAGGGTTCGATCCGGTAGTTCAGGAATTCGTTCCACTTGAGGTCGATCAGACCGATCTGGGTCCAGCCGGTCGCGTCCACCACGCCGTTCTGAAGCGCCGAGTAGACTTCGCCTGTCGGCAGGTCGATCACCTGAGCCTGAAGGTAGTTGGTGAAGAACGCGTTGTAGACTGCGTTGCCGCGCAGGCGCAGGCCGTCCACTTCGAGGTTGCCATCCGCGTCAAAGGACGGCTCATCGCGGGTCCAGAGGTTGTAGCAAACACCGCTGTCGAACCAGCCGAGATACTTGAGGCCCATGCGTTCCTGATGGATACGGTCGATCAGTTCGATCCCGCCGTTTTCGCGAGTCTCGACCGCTGTCAGGTTCGACGCCACAAGCGCATCTTTCTCGGGCAGCGCGCCGCCGTAAAACGATCCCGGCGTATAGACCATGTCCACGATGCCGTCGCGTACCGCGTCGGGTTGCTGGAACATGCCGATGGCTTCGGGGCCGCCGCGCACTTCGATCTGGATCACGCCTTCACCCGCCGCATTCACCTTGTCCACGAAGGACAGAAAGCTTTGCGTGTAGATCAGCGTTTCGGGAAACGCGTGCACCGCCGTGATCGTTTCCTGCGCCTGCGCCACTGTACCCAGCATGACGCCACCGGCGACGCAGCCTTTCAAAAGATTGATAGTCATGGATAGTTCCTCCTACACCCTTCGGCCTGTCATGGCCTGTGTTACTGCGAAACGGTGTCCCGCCCCGCGCTCCTGAAGTCGTTCTGTTGGACTGGTATGGCCCACGGCATGCCCGCCACGTGTTGCGCGCGGAATGCCAAGATGGCCTGTTGGTGGTTTTGGGTCAGGTCGATATCGTCCCAACCGTTGATAAGTTTCTGCTGCCAGACATCATCCAGCGTGAACTCGATTGTGGTGTTGCCCAGACGAATTGTCTTGTCGGTCAGGTCAACCGTCACCTCTTTTGCGCCGACCGCCAAGGTGGCCATGGCCGCATCGACCTCTGCCTCTGAAACGCGGGCGGGCAGAAGGCCGTTGTTTACCGAGTTGCTCGCGAAGATGTCGCCAAAGCTGGGGGCGATGACGACGCGGATGCCGAAATCGACCAGTGCATAAACCGCCGCCTCGCGCGACGACCCGCTACCGAAATTCCGGCGTGAGATCAGGACGCTGGCGTTCGGAACGACGTTCAGTGGGAAGTCGGGCACAGGTGTGCCGTTGCTGTCCTTGCGCATGTCGTGCAGCAGGAAATCGCCATAGCCTGCAGACCGGGGCGTGGACATGAACCGCGCGGGGATCAACTGATCCGTGTCCACGTTCTCGCGGTCCAAAGCGACGGCAAGACCGCTATGTTTGCGCCATCCGCTCATGCGACCTCCCGCTCTTTCAGAAGCTCACGCACATCGGTCAGATGCCCCGTCACCGCCGCTGCCGCCACCATCGCGGGCGACATGAGATGCGTCCGCGCCCCGCGCCCTTGACGCCCTCGGAAATTGCGGTTGGTGGTCGAGGCGCATCGCTTGCCCGGCTCTACAAGGTCGCCGTTCATCGCAACACACATCGAACAGCTAGACCCGACCCAATCAAGGCCTGCATCGATGAAGATGCGGTCCAGACCTTCGGCTTCGGCATGAGCTTTGACCAGTTGCGATCCGGGTGAGACGATCCCCGGAACCTTGGCCCGTCGCCCGGCCAGAACCGCCGCCGCCGCACGCAGGTCTTCGATGCGGGCATTGGTGCAGGATCCGATAAATACCTGATCCACAGCGATCTCGGTCAGCTTGCGACCCGGTGTCAGGCCCATGTAGTCCAGCGCATTGCGCGCGCGTTCCGCGGCGCTGCCTTGCATGCGTGCGGGGTCGGGAATGGTGGCTGTCACCGGCAACGCGTCTTCCGGCGTTGTGCCCCACGTCACGATGGGCGCGATCTCGGACGCGTCCATCGTCACTTCGGTTTCGAACTTCGCATCCGCGTCCGACGGCAGTTCGGACCAAAGGTCGACTGCCCGATCCCAATCGTCTCCGCTGGGCGCGAAGGGACGCCCTTTGACATAGGCAAAGGTAGTCTCATCCGGCGCGATCATCCCGAACCGGGCTCCACCTTCGATGGAGAGGTTGCAAAGCGTCATGCGCCCTTCCATCGATAAGTAGCGCACCGCAGGCCCGGTATATTCGATGGCATGCCCCCGCGCGCCATCCGCGCCCAGCTTGGCAATCCAAGCGAGAGCAAGATCCTTAGCGCCAACTCCCGGCCCAAGCCGCCCGGTCACGTTAATCCGCATCGCCTTGGGCTTCTTCTGCCAGACCGTCTGCGTCGCCAGCACGTGGGCCACTTCGGTCGCGCCGATGCCAAAGGCCAGGGCCCCGAAAGCCCCGTGGGTGGACGTATGGCTGTCACCGCAATTGATCAGCAGCCCCGGGAGCGTCAGCCCCTGCTCCGGTCCGATCACATGCACAATGCCCTGACGCGGATCGTCGAGGCCAAAGCAGGTGATCCCATGCTTCTCGGTGTTTGCCGCCAGCGTCGCGATCATCCGCGCAATCGCGTCCGTCGCAGGCGCACCGCGCGTCGGCGCGTAGTGATCGGCCACACCAAAGGTCAGGCCAGGTTCCGCCACCGGCACACCCCGCTCTACGATCTTGGCAAAGGCGTGGTGCGAGCCTTCGTGGACCAGATGGCGGTCGACCCACAGAAGGCTTGTCCCGTCTTCGCGGCGCAGGATTTCGTGGCTTTCCCAAAGCTTGTCGAGAAGACGGCGGGCGCTCATTTCGATGCCCCTCCGATCACCGGTTCCCAATGCCGCGCTTCACCTGCACCGACCCGCGCGAGGCTCATTTCGAGCCGGAACAGATCAGGCCGGTAGAGCGCTGACAGGTGTTCGACCCCCTGCCCGTTTGCATCGCGCACGATGCGCTGCACGAATAAGAGCGGCGATCCGACCGAGACCTCCAAGGCGTCCGCCACATCGGGCGTGGCAAGAGCTGCGGTCACCGTCTGGTGGGCGCTGCTGACGCTCACGCCGCTGCGTTCGAGCAGACGGAAAAGCGGCTGCGTTGCAAGGTCAGCTTCGTCGTAGCTGACGGCGATTTCTTTGGGCACATACGTTGTGAGGTGCGAAAACGGCTGACCGCCCGACGAGCGGACCCGCACCGCCTTTTGCACATCTGCACCTTCGGGGATGCCCAACGCCTCGGCAACGGCAGCAGGCGCGCTGTCGTAGGAAAAGGACAACAGCCGCGCGGTAGTCTTGCGGTCCATCTCGACCAGATGCGGGATCAGAGTTGCGAAATCGGCCGACAGGCGATGACCGACCTGCTCCTGCGCGCGCACGACCGAGCCGGCACCCGTCTTTTTCTCGATCCAGCCATCAGCAGCCAAAGCCTCAAGCGCGCGACGGATGGTGATGCGGGATACGTCGAACTGTTCGGCCAGCCTATGCTCGCCGGGCAGGCGCGATCCGTCTTTGAAAACGCCATTTGAAATTTCGTCGCGCAGCAACAGGTAAACCCTGCGGGCCTTACCGCCTTCTGGAAGTCCGGAATGCGCGTTCAATGTCACGGCAGCGCGGCCCCTGTTGGTTGGCGATCCTCGCGGCCAGTGGATGATCCGGCGAAGATTCTTCATTTGTTGGTCTTTCAATATACCAAAACCTGTTATATGAAAAGTGCAGATTTTGGGGAGGGTCATATGCCAATCGTGGAAGCGCACATCCTTCAAGGATACAGCCCCACCGAGAAATCCCGCCTGACTTCGGCCCTCACGGACGCGATTCGTTTTGTCGTTCCCGCTCCCGATGAAGCCATCACCGCGATGCTGCACGAATATCCGTCCGAGGCCTATGCCCGTGGCGGCCAGCACCGCCAACCTGCCCCCGCGCTGCCCGATCCCGCTCAGGTCGTGCGCGATTACCTTGCCGCGATGGAAGCCCGCGATCTGGACACCGCTCAAGGGATGCTGGGCGACGGATTCCAGATGGTGTTCCCCGCGACCCAGCCGATGACGCAATTGTCCGAACTGATCGACTGGTCCAAGGGCCGCTACAGGTTCGTCAAAAAAACCTATGACGGGTTCGATGCGATGCACAGCGGCGGTGTTTCGGTCGTCTACGCGCGCGGCACGCTTTACGGTGAATGGATGGACGGTACCCCGTTCGAGGGCATCCGTTTCATCGACCGTTTCGAAATTTCCGGAGGCAAGATCGTGCGTCAGGACGTCTGGAACGACATGGCAGAGGTGCGCGCGAAATGAGTGCCGCCATCGACCCGATCACCCTTGCCGTTCTGGCTGGACGGATGGAGCAGATCGCCGACGAGATGGACGCGACCCTGTTCCGCGCCGCGTTCAACCCGATCATCGCCGAGGCGCATGATGCCTCGCACGGTTTTTACCACGCCACGTCCGGCGACACGCTGGTGCAGGGCAAATCCGGTCTGCCGATCTTTGTCGGGGTCATGGCCTTTGCCGTGAAGGCAGTGATCGACAAGGCCGCCGAAGCCGGTGATCTGGCGGATGGCGACATCTACATCTTCAACGACGCGCATCTGGGCGGCACGCACCTGTCCGACATGCGGCTGGTGCGCCCGTATTTCCGCGACGGGGAACTGTTCTGCTACCTCGCCAGTGTCGGCCACTGGCACGATGTCGGCGGTGCCGTTCCCGGAAATTACAACCCCTCTGCCACCGAAGCCTTTCAAGAGGCGTTCATCCTGCCGCCGGTCAAGCTGGCGCGTGCAGGCGTGATCCAGCAGGACATCATCGACATCCTCTTGCGCAACACCCGCCTACCGCAATCGGCAATGGGTGATCTGAACGGGCAGTTGGGCGCTTTGGACCTCGGTGTGAAGCGACTGGACGAATTGCTGGACGAATACGGAGCCGAGACCGTCTCTGCGGCCCTCGACGCATTGGGCGACCGGGCCGAAACGCTGATGCGGTCGGAACTGTCCGGTCTGCCGGACGGGCGCTGGGAGGCGGTGGACTATCTCGACAATGACGGGATCACTGACAAGGCCCTGCCGATCAAGGTTGCGCTCGAAATCACCGGCGACCGGATGGCGCTCGACTTCGAAGGCACGGCCCCTGTGACCGCTGGCCCGGTCAACATCGCCTACCCGACCGCTGTGGCGACTGCCTATGTCGCGATCAAACATATCTTCCCCGACCTGCCCGCCAATGCAGGCGTTATGCGCCCGATTGATGTGCGCGTGCCGGACGGGTCGCTGCTCTCTGCCGAATTCCCCGCACCGGTCGGCGGCTATACCGAAACCATCCTGCGCATGATCGACGTGATCTTCAGCGCCGCGTCGCAGGCCGCGCCCGACCGCGTCGTCGCCAATGCCTATGGCACGATCAATGCGCTGTCGATTGCAGGCAAGCGGGCGAACGGCCAGCGCTGGGTGATGTTCAGCTTCTACGGCGGCGGGCATGGCGGCAGCAGTGAATCGGACGGCCTCAACCACGGCAACGCACCGATTTCCACAGCAACGATCCCGCCGATGGAGATACTTGAAGCCGCCTATCCGGTGATGTTCCGTCAATGGGCGCTCCGCCCTGACAGTGCGGGCGCGGGTGCGCATCGCGGCGGGCTGGGCGCGACTTACGAGATCGAAGTACTGGAGGAAAACGCCGAGGCGTTCCTCTTTGGCGAACGCGGTCGGTTCGCACCGCAGGGTGTGCAGGGCGGCGGCACAGGTGCGATGAACGTGTTTCACTACGAACAGGCGGATGGGTGGAAGACCCCGCCGCTGGCGTCGAAAATGCTCGGGATCAAGCTGACCAAAGGCCAGGCGGTGCGCCTCGACACCCCCGGTGGGGGTGGTTACGGCGCGGCGTCGGACCGGGATGCAAGCGCGGTCGCCCGCGACGTGGCACTGGGATACCTGACACCGGACAAAGCGACCGAACTTTACGGCCCCGCATGGAAAGAGGTCGCGGCATGAGCAAGATGATCGGCGTCGATGTCGGCGGCACCTTCACCGACGTGTTCGTGCTGGACGAAGCCACCGGCACTGCGACCGTCGCCAAGGTGCCCACGACCCGTCCCGACCAGTCGGGCGGTTTTTTGGATGGGATCGGCCAGCAGGTCGAAGACCTTTCTACCGTCGCGGCGGTTGTGCATGGCACCACCGCCGGAACCAATGCTCTGCTCGAGCGCAAAGGCGCAAAGATCGGCGTGATCACCACTCACGGACTCCGCGACGTTCTTGAAATGCGCCGCCGCGACAGGCCCCGCACCTGGGGCCTGCGCGGCGATTTCGAGCCCGTTGTCCCGCGCAATCTGCGCCTTGAGGTGCCGGAACGGACGCTGGCCGATGGCACGATCCGCACGCCCGTCGATCTGGACGCGGTCAGGGTCGCCGCCCAACAGTTGATCGACGAAGGCTGTCTGGCCGTCGCGATCCTCTTCGCGAACGCCTATGCCAATGCCGAGAACGAGGCCAAGGCTGTTGAGGCGGTCCGCGCCATGTGGCCCAATGACCATGTGAGCTGTTCGTCGCAAATCCTGCCGGAGATCCGCGAGTTCGAACGTTTCTCGACCACCGCGCTGAACGCCTACCTGCAACCCGAAGTGTCAGGCTATATCAACCGCTTGGACCAAGCCCTGACCAAAGGCGGGTTCGGCGGTGAGTTCATGATCGTACAGTCCAACGGCGGCGTCATGGGCACCGACACCGCCTGCCGCCTGCCCATCCGCACGGCCCTGTCCGGCCCCGCTGCTGGCGTGATCGCGGCTGGTCATATCGCCACGACAGCGGGGTTCGAGAACGTGATCACTGGCGACATGGGCGGCACCAGCTTTGACGTGGCGCTGATTGCCAAGGGGCAGTCCATGCTGTCGCCGCAGACCTCCATCGATTTCGGCATGGTGGTGCGCAACCCGATGATCGAGATCACGACGATTGGTGCCGGTGGCGGCTCCATCGCATGGGTCGACAAGGGTGGCCTCTTGAACATCGGCCCGGAAAGCGCCGGATCGACACCCGGCCCGGTGGCCTATGGTCAGGGCAATGACCGCCCGACCGTGACCGATGCGAATGTCGTGCTGGGCCGCATCGACCCCGACAATCCCATTGGCGGCAAGCTCGACCGTCTGGATGTGGACGCGGCTGCCAAGGCCATCGACATCCATGTCGGATCAAAGCTTGGCCTGACCACCATCGAGGCCGCCGAGGCCATCCTGCGCGTCGCCAATTCACGCATGGCGGGCGCAATCCGTCTGGTCAGCATCGAACGCGGGTTCGATCCTAAGCGGTTCGCCTTCATGCCATTCGGCGGCGGTGGCGCTTTGCACACTAGCGCGATCCTGAAAGAGGTCGGCATCGGCAGCGCGATTGTCCCGCGCTATCCCGGTGTGACCAGCGCGATGGGTTGTGTGATTGCCGACATGCGGCAGGATTTCGTGCAGACGATCAACTCTCTGACCGCAACGCTCGACACCGACGCGCTGCGCGAGGTGATGCAGAAACATATCGACGACGGGATGGTCCTGCTCGATGCTGCGCAATCCCGGTTCGAGGCGCGCGATATCTTGGTCGAATTGGACATGGCCTATGTCGGACAGACCCATACCGTCGCTATGCCCCTACCGATCAAGGTCGAAGGCACCACTGTGACAGCGCCCACGATTACCGAGGTCGAAGCCGCGTTTGATGCGGCCTACCAAGCCACCTATGGGCGGCTCCTGAAGAACGGCACGCGCCGGGTGATGAATCTGCGCACCGCCGTGATCGGGCGGCGGCCCAAGTTCGATCTGACCACGCTGGCCCCCAAAGGCGGGTCCGTCGAGGCCGCCCATACCGGAAGCCGCAAGGTGCATTTTGGCGATACGTGGTTCGGCACCGCGATCTTCAACCGCCTTGCCCTGCCCGTCGGGGCCGAGATCAAAGGCCCGGCGATCCTTGTACAGCCGGACACGACCGTGCTGGTCGATCCCGGCCTGACCGCCAAGGTCGACACCTGCGGCAACACCATCATCACACGGGACGAGGACTGAGACATGGCACACTCCATCGATCCAAACCGCACGGCCCTTCTGACCATCGACCTGCAGAACGACTTTCTGCACCCCGAAGGTGCCTATGGCCGCGCCGGACAGACGGCCGAGGCGATCACCGCCCTGCCCGCCCGGATCAAGCCCGTTGTGGACGCGCTCCGCGCCAAGGGCGGCACCTATATCAGCGCGCAGTTCACGCTGGTGCCGGGGCCGAATGATGAACCGCTTATCGCACCGCACCTGAAAGAATTACGGCCGTTCCTTGGCAAAGGGGATTTCGCTCCCGGCAAGTTTGGTCATGGTTTGGTCGATGCTCTGGCGCCAGCGGATTATACCATCGAAAAGGTCGCCTATTCCGCGCTCTACCAGACGCGGTTGGAATACATCCTGCGCGCGCTGGATATCGACACGCTGATCATCGGCGGGATCGTAACCAATGGCGGGGTCGCCAGCACGGTGCGTGACGCACATCTGCGGAACCTGCACACGATCCTGCTGTCCGATGGCTGTGCCGCCTTCAAACAGGAGGTGCACGACGCCACGCTGTTGTCCCTTGCGTCGGTCTGCCCGAATGTGACCTGCGCCGAGATGCTGGAAACCCTGACATGAGCCTGAAAACCCGCCTTGCCTCTGACGAGATCCTTGTCGCGCCGGGTGTCTACGATGCCCTGACAGCGGCGCTTGCGGCGCAAGCCGGGTTTGAAGCCTTGTACCTCAGCGGTGCGGCGGTCGCCTACACGCGGCTCGGTCGCCCGGACATTGGCCTGACCTCGGTCAGCGAGATGACCGACACGATGGCCCTGATCCGCGACCGCGTGAACATTCCGGTCATTATCGACGCTGACACTGGGTTCGGCAACGCGTTGAACGCGCAGCGGACGATGCGGCTTTACGAACGCGCGGGGGCCAATGCGTTGCAGGTCGAGGATCAGACCTATCCGAAACGCTGCGGGCATCTGGCCGAGAAGTCCATCATCCCGACGACCGAAATGGTCGGCAAGATCGCCGCGATGGCGGATGCGCGAACCAGCGATGAGACCCTGATCATTGCCCGCACCGATGCGGTGGCTGTCGAAGGGTTTGAGGCCGCCATCGACCGGGCCGAGGCCTATGTCGAGGCTGGGGCCGATGCGCTGTTCATCGAAGCGCTGCGGTCGGTGGACGAGATGAAAACCGTGACAGAGCGGTTCGAGGATCGTGTGCCGCTGTTGGTCAACATGGTCGAAGGCGGCGCGACACCGATCCAGAATGCGGCTTTCCTGAACGACCTTGGGTTCTCCATCGTGATCTTCCCGGGTGGGATCGTGCGCGCCTTGGCGCATACGGCGGAAAGCTATTACCAAAGCCTGATGGCTACTGGCAGCAACCGTGCTTTTGCCGACCGAATGTTCGATTTCGGCGGGCTGAACGACCGCCTTGGCACGGACGAGATGCTGGCCTTGGGAAAACGCTACGAAACTGGCGGGCGCGACTGAGCCATGTCGATCCTGCCGCCCCCCGCCGCCGGATTCGATCTGGAGGTGCCGATCCTGATCGTCGGCGCGGGTGCCTGTGGGCTGGTTGCAGCCCTGACCGCCAACGATGCCGGAGCCGAGGTTCTGGTGGTTGAGGCAGATGCCGCACCCTCGGGCTCTACCGCTCTGTCTGCCGGTTTGATCCCTGCAGCGGGCACGCGGTTTCAGCGGGAGGCTGGGATCGAGGACACTCCGGAGTTGTTCGCACAGGACATCCAGAAGAAGGCCATGGGTGAGAACCCGCAGGATCTTGTCGATCTGCTGGCAGAAAAGTCGGGCACAGTGATCGAATGGCTGGCGGACAAGTTCGACCTTCCCTTCTCGGTCGTCACCGATTTCGACTATCCCGGCCATTCCCGCAGGCGGATGCACGGGCTGCCCACCCGCGCAGGGCGCGAATTGATCGACAGGCTGCGCACCGCCTGTGAGGCGCAGGGGATCGACATCATCTGCAACCGCCGCGCGACATCTCTCTTTGCGGAGTGCGACATCGTCAAAGGCGTACGGTTGGAGGGGCCGAACGGTACGGAAGATGTGGGCTGCGGGGCGCTGATCCTTGCCTGCAACGGCTATGGCGGCAATCGCAACATGGTGCGCCAATTCATGCCAGAGATCGAAAACGCGGTCTGGTTCGGGCATGACTACAATCAGGGCGATGCCGTGACCTGGGGCGTGGCGCTAGGCGCAGAGACGCTGCATCTGGGTGCGTATCAGGGCCACGGGAATGTCGCGCATCCGCAGGGCATCCTGATCACCTGGGCGGTGATCACCCAAGGCGGGGTGCAGGTGAACCTGAACGGCGCGCGGTTTTGGGACGAAAGCCAGGGCTATTCCGAGGCCGCTCGTGCGGTGTTGGCCCAACCCGAGGGCATCGCCTGGACGATCTTTGACAGCCGCATCGCAGGCATCGCGCGGCAGTTTCAGGACTTCAAGGATGCCGAGGCCATCGGCGCAATCCGCACCGCCGACACTTTGACTGAACTGGCCGAGGTCACGGGCCTGCCGAAAGACGCGTTGACGCAGACGATCACCCGCATGCCCACCGACGGGCCTGACGTTTTTGGACGCAGCTTCCTTGGCGAACCGCTCAAACCGCCTTACTGTGCGGTGAAGGTGACCGGAGCCTTGTTCCACACGCAGGGTGGTTTGCGCGTCGATCAAGACGCCCGCGTCTGCAAAATCGACGGTGGCGTGTTGAAAAACCTCTTTGCGGCAGGAGGTGCTGCGGTGGGTGTTTCAGGTTCCGGTGATAGCGGTTATCTATCCGGCAATGGGCTGCTGGCAGCGACGGTTCTGGGGCATATCGCCGGATCGGCTGCCGCCAATGACATGAAAGAGGAGCATGGACATGCTTGATGCGTCACACGCGGGTCACGGACCCTCACTCGCCAAATTCGACTGGCAGGACCCTCTGGGCCTGAGCGCGGCTCTGTCAGAGGAAGAGCGCATGATCGCGGACAGCGCTGCGGCGTACGCAAAAGACAAGCTGCTGCCGCGCGTGACGGACATGTATCTGAACGAAGGTGTGGCGCCCGAGATTTTCGCCGAGATGGGCGAGATGGGTCTGTTAGGTGTGACCATCCCTGAAGAGTTCGGCGGTCTGGGTGCGGGCTATGTGAGCTATGGTCTTGTTGCCCGCGAAGTCGAACGCATCGACAGCGGGTATCGGTCGATGATGAGCGTACAAAGCTCCTTGGTCATGTATCCGATCCACGCCTATGGAAGCGACGAGCAGCGCAAGAAATACCTGCCGGGTCTGGCTGCAGGCGCGCTGATCGGCTGCTTTGGACTGACCGAACCCGATGCCGGATCCGACCCTGCGGGCATGAAGACCATCGCCAAGAAAACCGACGGCGGCTACCTCATCAATGGCGCCAAGATGTGGATTTCGAACAGTCCGATCGCGGATGTGTTCGTCGTCTGGGCCAAGTCCGAAGCGCATGGCGGCGCGATCCGGGGCTTCGTCCTTGAGAAAGGCATGAAAGGTCTCAGCGCACCCAAGATCAACGGCAAGCTGTCGCTGCGCGCGTCGATCACCGGCGAGATCGTGATGAAGGACGTTGAGGTTGGTGAGGACGCATTGCTGCCGGGCGTCGAGGGCCTGAAAGGTCCGTTCGGCTGTCTGAACCGCGCGCGCTATGGCATCGCTTGGGGCGTGATGGGGGCGGCTGAGGACAGCTGGCACCGCGCACGTCAGTACGGTTTGGACCGGACGCAATTTGGAAAGCCGCTCGCGCAGACGCAGCTTTTCCAGAAGAAACTCGCCGACATGCAGACCGAGATCACGCTGGGCCTGCACGCGGCGTTGCAGGTGGGCCGAATGCTCGACGCCGGCACCGCAGCGCCCGAGGCGATCAGCCTGATCAAGCGCAACAATTGTGGCAAGGCTTTGGACATCGCGCGCAATGCCCGCGACATGCATGGCGGTAACGGGATCATGGCCGAGTACCATGTCATGCGCCACGCACAGAACCTTGAAACGGTCAACACCTACGAGGGCACGCATGACGTGCACGCCCTCATCCTTGGCCGGGCACAGACAGGGTTGCAGGCGTTCTTCTGATGTCAGCACCGCTGGAAGGTTTGAAAGTTCTTGAATTGGCCCGCATCCTTGCCGGGCCAATTGTCGGTCAGACGCTGGCCGACCTTGGCGCAACCGTTATCAAGGTGGAAAGCCCCAAGGGCGACGACACCCGCACTTGGGGGCCTCCGTTCATTGAACGCGAAGGCGAGGACACGCCGTCAGCGGCGTATTTCTACAGTTGCAACCGGGGCAAATACTCGGTCACGGCGGATCTGACGACCGAGGAAGGCCGCGCCTTTGTGCAAGACCTCGCCCGCGAGGCGGATGTGCTGATCGAGAACTTCAAGGTGGGCGGGCTGACCAAGTACGGGCTCGACTATGCTAGCCTGTCTGCGGCCAATCCCGGTCTGATCTACTGTTCAATCACCGGCTTCGGCCAAACCGGTCCCTACGCCGAACGCGCAGGTTATGACTACCTTGTGCAAGGGCTGTCCGGACTGATGTCGATCACGGGCGACCCCAAGGGAGAGCCGCAAAAGGTGGGCGTCGCGGTCACCGACATTTACACCGGGCTTTATGCAGTAATAGGTATTCAAGCGGCTCTGCGCGAACGCGACAAGACGGGACAGGGCCAGCATATCGACATGAGCCTGCTCGATGCGGGCACCGGGTGTCTGGTCAATCAGGCGATGAATTTCCTTGTGACGGGCGAGTCCCCCAATCGCATGGGCAACCAGCACCCCAATATCGTGCCTTACGAGGTCTTCCCGGCTTCGGATGGCGACATCATCATCGCGTCTGGCAATGACCGCCAGTTTCAAGGTCTGTGCGAGATCGTGGGGCGACCGGACATTGGCGAGAACCCGGAGTACCGGACCAACGCCCAGCGCGTGCAGCACCGCGACGAGCTGATTGCGGTGCTCAAAGCCGAAACGGCGAAGATGACCAAGGCGGATTTGCTTGAGGCCTTGAAGGCCAAGCAAGTGGCGTCATCCCCGATCAACACCGTTGGCGAAGTATTCGACGATCCTCAGATCATCCATCGTGGGATGAAGATCACGCCTGAAGGTGTTCCGGGGGTGCGCACACCCATCACCTTCAGCACGTCAGAGCTTTCGCTGGAACGGACCGCACCCAAGCTTGGTGCACATACTGAACAGGTGCGGACATCCGGGTGGTCCTTCAAGGACTGACCACCCGGTCATTTGCCGTTGATCCCAAGTCGCTATAGCCAGCGGCCCGATTTCTTTGCCTCCAGCGATCGTTCCGGCGCGCAATTAGCATCGGCACGACGCAAGTTATTCGCTCTGCTGTCTTGTTTTTCGGTGCGCTTTGTTCAACACATTTAAGAATAAAATGTTCTGGATCAGACGTGCACCGCCAATACGGCGGACAGAACGCGTCGTTCAAACAGAGCGATCACAACGGGGAGAACCACATGAAAAAGCTATTGATGGCCACAGCGGCCTTGGCAATCGGCGCGACATCCGCCTTTGCCGAAACGAAGATCGGCATGATCACCACCCTGTCCGGCGGCGGCGCGGGCCTTGGCATTGACGTTCGGGATGGCTTCATGCTGGCCATCGGCCAGTCGGGCCGGGATGACATCGAAGTCGTGATCGAGGACGACCAGCAAAAGCCCGACATCGCCGTGCAACTGGCCGACAAGATGGTCCAGTCCGAACGCGTCGACATCCTGACCGGGATTATCTGGTCGAACCTTGCCATGGCCGTGATCCCGAGCGTCACCGCACAGGGCAAGTTCTACCTGTCCCCGAACGCGGGGCCCTCGGCGCTCGCGGGACAGGGCTGTCATCAAAACTATTTCAACGTGGCATGGCAGAACGACAACCTGCACGAAGCGGCGGGCGCTTATGCGACATCCGCAGGCTTTTCCAACACCTTCATCCTTGCGCCCAACTACCCGGCGGGTCAGGACGCGCTGACCGGGTTCAAGCGCATGTTCAAGGGCGAACTGGCGGGCGAGGTTTACACCCAGCTTGGTCAGACCGACTATGCCGCCGAGATCGCGCAGATCCGCGCCTCCGGTGCCGACAGCGTGTTCTTCTTCCTGCCCGGCGGGATGGGGATTTCCTTCCTCAAGCAATATGCCGACAGCGGTGTCGATCTGCCCGTCGTGGGCCCGGCCTTCAGCTTTGATCAGGGCATCCTGCAAGCGGTGGGCGATGCGGCGCTTGGCGTGGTGAACACGAGCCAGTGGAACAAGGACATCGACAACCCGACCAACGCTGCCTTTGTCGAGAGCTTCCAGGCGGAATATGGGCGTTTGCCGTCGCTTTACGCGAGCCAGGGCTTTGACACGGCGAACTTGATCCTGTCGGCGCTTGAGAAAGCCGAAGTGTCAGACGCCGATGCCTTCCGCGAGGCGCTTCGGGCTGCCGATTTCGACAGCACCCGGGGCGCGTTCAAGTTCGGGCCGAACCATCACCCGATCCAGACGATCTACGCCCGCGAAGTCATCAAGGAAGGCGATGTCTTCACCAACAAGATCATCGGCACCGCCCTTGAGAACCACGGCGACGTCTACGCCGCCGACTGCAAGATGTAAGACATCTCACGGCGTGCCGGGGTCCTGCCCCGGCACATCGGATTTCGGGCAGGCATGTCGACACTTCTGATCATCGAGCAGGTCCTCAACGGACTGCAATTCGGCGTCATGCTGTTTCTCATGGCAGCGGGGCTGACGCTGATCTTTGGCGTGATGGGTCTGATCAACCTCGCGCACGGATCGCTCTACATGATCGGCGCGTTTGCTGCCGCCGCTGTGGCGGGTGCGACGGGATCATTTGTGCTGGCTCTGGGTGCCGCTTTGGCTGTGGCGGCCATCGCGGGGGCGCTGATCGAGATGACGGTGATCCGACGGCTTTACGGCAAGGCGCATCTGGATCAGGTGCTGGCGACCTTCGCGCTGATCCTGATCTTTTCCGAAGGCACACGGTGGCTCTTTGGCTCTTTCCCGCTGTTCCTCGACATTTCGGATTACCTCTCTGGCCCGGTCACCCTGCCCGGCGGAATCCAGTATCCGCTCTACCGTCTGACGCTGATTGCCGTCGGGCTGTTGGTTGGGCTGGGTCTGTGGCTCTTGATCGAACGCACGCGCATCGGCATCCAAATCCGCGCGGGCGAGAATGACCGCGAGATGATCGCCGCATTGGGTGTCGATATCCGGCTGCTCTACACGCTGGTCTTTGCCATCGGCGCTGCACTCGCGGGGTTGGCGGGTGCATTGGTGGGTGCGATCCAGTCGGTTCAGGTGGGCATGGGCGAACCCGTGCTGATCCTAGCCTTCGTGGTGATCGTGATCGGCGGCATCGGGTCGATCAAAGGCGCGTTCATCGGCGCTTTGCTGGTGGGGCTGACCGACACGCTGGGCGGGATCTTCCTGCCGGAACTGTTCAAACTGTTCATGGAGCCGGGGGCTGCCACACAGACCGGATCTGCGCTGGCCTCCATGGCGATCTACATCCTGATGAGCCTTGTCCTGATCTGGCGGCCCACCGGCTTGTTCGGAGCGCGCGCATGATCCCCGAACGTCTGGTCAACTGGGTCGTGTTCGCGGGTCTTCTGGCGGTGCCTCTCTGGGCCATTGTCGTCGACGAGCCGTTCACAATCACCCTTGTCACCCGCGCCGTGATCCTTGCGATTGCCGCCGTGGGTCTGAACATCGCGCTTGGCATCGGCGGGCTGGTCAGCCTTGGGCATGCGGTGTTCTTCGGTCTGGGCGGCTATGCGATGGGCATCCTCGCCTACCATGCGCAAACCTACACGTCGCTCGATCTCTTCGGGATGAGCCTGGCGGGAACCAAGTCCATGCCAATCATCTGGCTGGTGGCGGTGGTCATGTCCGCCCTTGCCGCGTGGATCATCGGGCTGCTGAGCCTGCGCACCTCGGGTGTCTATTTCATCATGATCACCCTCGCCTTCGGGCAGATGTTCTACTACTTCGCCATTTCCTGGAGCACTTATGGCGGCGAAGACGGGCTGTCGATCTATGTGCGCAACGGCTTTCCCGGACTGAACACGCTGGTGCCAATCCAGTTTTTCGGACTGTGCTTTGTGCTGCTCTGCATTGTGCTGTTCCTGAACGCGAGGCTCCAGAACGCGCCTTTCGGGCTGGCGTTGAACGCTGCCCGACAGGTCCCGACGCGGGTTGAGACGGTCGGCCTGAACCCGATGCGGCTCAAGCTGGTCGCGTTTGTGATCTCGGGCGCAATTACGGGGCTGGCGGGGGCGCTTTTTGCCGATCTCAACCGGTTCGTGTCGCCGACCATGTTCAGTTGGCAGCTTTCGGGCGAATTGATCGTGTTGATCATCATCGGCGGGGTTGGGCGGCTTTATGGCCCCGTGGTCGGCGCTTGTCTCTTCGTGGCGCTGGAGCATTGGCTGGGGGCGCTGACCGAGTTCTGGCACATCTATCTGGGCCTGATCCTGCTCGCGATCGTGCTGTTTGCCCGTGGTGGGATCATCGGTCTATTGACCGGCAAGGAAGGCGCGCATGTCTGAGCTAATCCTTGCCACACGCAATCTGCGCAAGAATTTCGGCGCTTTGGCCGCAACAGACGATGTGTCCATCGACCTGCGCGCAGGGGAAATCCACGCCATCATCGGTCCCAATGGCGCGGGCAAGTCGACACTGATCGCGCAGATCTGCGGGGGGCTCAGGCCAGATTCAGGCTCGGTGCACCTTTTGGGGCGCGACGTGACGCAGGACAGCACGCAGGCGCGCGCGCAAGCCGGATTGGGACGCACGTTCCAGATCTCGGCACTGGCGATGGAAGACAGCGTTCTCGAAAACGTCGTGTTGGGGGCTTTGGGCGCGTCAGGCAATCCGTGGCGGTTCTGGTCGCGGGCGCTCTCGGACACGTCGCTGACCGCCAAGGCCGAAGCGGCGTTGGAGCGTGTCGGGCTGATCGAACAGCGACACACCCGCTGTGCCGAGCTGTCACACGGGCAACGCCGCCAACTTGAGGTCGCAGTGGCCCTGACCCTGTCGCCCAAGGCCTTTGTCATGGACGAACCAATGGCCGGGCTTGGGGCGGAAGGATCAAAGCTGCTGACCGGGTTCCTTGACCAACTGCGCGCTGAAGCCCCGATCCTGCTGGTGGAACACGACATGGATGCGGTCTTTGCCCTCGCCGACCGGATCAGCGTGCTGGTTTACGGGCAGGTGATCGCGTCCGGAACTGTCGAGGAGATCAAGTCGAGCCGCGCCGTGCGCGAGGCCTATCTGGGGGAAGAGGCGTGACGCTGCTGTCGGTCGAAAACCTGACCGCCCGCTATGGCGTGGCACAGGTGCTGTTCGGTGTGACACTGGACGTGGCTGAAGGTGAGGTCGTCGCACTCATGGGCCGTAACGGCATGGGCAAGACGACGACCGTCAAGGCGATCTGCCGGATGATCGCGTCCGACGGCGAGCTGAGCTTTGCCGGGCAATCGCTACACGGACTGCCCAGCCACAAGGTGGCGCGGTTGGGAGTCGGCCTCGCCCCCGAGGGACGGCGCTGTTTCCGCGATCTGACGGTGGAGGAAAACCTTATTGCCGCCGCCCAACCAGGCGATTGGACCCTCAAGACCATTGCGGACCTGTTTCCGCGCCTTGGGGAGCGCCGCACCCAGCGCGCCGCGTCCCTGTCCGGCGGCGAACAGCAGATGCTGGCCATAGGGCGTGCGCTTATGACCAACCCACGCCTGTTGATTCTTGACGAGGCGACCGAGGGTCTTGCCCCGATCATCCGACAGGAAATCTGGGCCGCCATCGCACGCCTGAAACGAGAGACCGGAACCGCAATCCTGCTCATTGACAAATCAGTGCGCGAACTGGCGCAGGTGTCGGACCGGGCGGTGATCCTTGCCCGTGGCGAAACCGTGTGGTCGGGCGCGTTCGCAGACATGACACCGGACGTGTCGGAAACCTATGTCGGCGTCTGACGCCGGGCATATCCGCCAATAATGGAGCGATTTGAATTTTTCCGAGTTTAGGAAAATTCAATTCTCAACCCGCTTTTAACAACCCGCTGTTTTGTTGGGCGCGTGGTGGGCGGGCTCAGAAGAGCACGCCTTGGTGATGAATATCGAACATTGAGGTACTCCAATGGCTCTTTTGCCAAATGCGCAGCCATGCCTGCGCAATAAAATCCCTTTGGCCTTTGTCTCGGCTGCATTTTTTGCCTTTCTCGCACAACCGTCCGCGGCTCAGTCCGCGGCGCTCATTGTCGGCAATGATCGAGGTGGTGTGATCGGGACTCGAGCGCAGGAAGTGCTGCAGTTAAAGGCCGAAAACAGACGTGTCGAAATCCGCGGAGGCATTTGCCTGTCGTCCTGTACGATGTATCTTGGCGCTGGCAACGTCTGCGTCAGCCCCGAGACCCGGTTCGGGTTTCATGGCCCAAGCTATTATGGCCAACCCCTCTTGCCCGTCCACTTTGACTACTGGTCAGAAGTTCTGGCATCGCATTACCCGCCCGCGGTGCGGCAATGGTTCCTTGATCGTGCACGGCACAGAACGAATGGCTATCACACCGTTCTCGGGAAAGAACTCATCCGGCACGGGGTCGCTGCGTGCAATTAGCGCAGGATGCTCTTAGCTCAGGACCCGTTGATCTCGGGCTGACAGCGAGATTCACGGTTCGAAAACCGAGCGGTAACCATGTCTGATCTTTTCTGGCTGACTGAGACGTAGATGATTCGTTTTGGGCCTTTCGTTTCGAAGTCCCACGGCAAGCCACGCGTCGATGACCGATCGGCATTTGGTGAGCGGGATTATCTTCATCAACTGCAATGACTTAAGTTGGCGTAACGCACCTGCTGCCTATGGCCCGCACAAGACGCTCTACAATCGCTGGATGCGGTGGAGCGATACGGGCGTCTCCGCCCGGATGATGGCGGGTCTAACGGCCGCGCACGACGAACAGAAGGGGAGCACTCCCGCAACACCCTTTTCACCCGTTCTGGTAGGGGTCTTGTTTCTACCTGTCAGCGCTCTCGTTCTGAACCGCGCCGGGTTTGCCGGAGGCTTCAACTCATGAGTAGGATGGAGCATTATGACGAAGACAACGAACAAGTATTCACCAGAAGTGCGCGAGCGTGCCGTGCGAATGGTATTGGATGGCGCAGGTCAGCATGAGAG
>NZ_JAEPMO010000159.1 GCF_017643905.1 Marivita sp. | reverse complement strand
GGGGACGCCTTCGATACATTTGTTGGCCGAGGACACAAACGCCGTGCAGTTGAGTTTGACCGGGTCGAGCGGCAGGGCGCCGAAGGCCGACATTGAATCGATCAGCAGCTTGCGCCCTGCGGCTTTGGTTGCTTCGGCGGCGGCTATTATCACTACAGCTATTCCGTGGTGCGAGGCTGTGACCGGATCGTGCCGGTCGATGTCTACGTGCCGGGCTGCCCGCCGACAGCCGAAGCGCTGCTTTACGGCATCATGGCGCTGCAACGAAAGATCCGCCGGACAGGGACGATTGTACGATGAGTGACGCCATCAAAGAGCTTGGCCAGCATCTGGAACTGAAACGCCCCGGCTGCGTGATCGCGTGGGATGTGACCCACGGCGAATTGAACGTGGACGTCGCCCCGTCAAACATTGCGGGCTTTGTCGAATTCCTGAAGACCGACAACACCTGCAAGTTCTCGTCGCTGGTGGACATCACTGCGGTGGATTACCCGGCTCGGCCCAAGCGCTTCGACGTGGTCTATCATTTCCTGTCAATGTATCAGAACCACCGCATCCGCCTGCGCGTCAGCATCCGCGAAGACGAGATGGTGCCGTCGATCACCGGGGTGCACCCGAGCGCTAACTGGTTCGAGCGCGAAGTCTTCGACATGTTCGGCATTCTCTTTTCGGGTCACCCCGACCTGCGCCGCATCCTGACTGATTACGGGTTTCGCGGCTACCCGCTGCGCAAGGATTTCCCGACCACGGGCTATACCGAAGTGCGCTACGACGAAGAGAAGAAGCGCGTGGTTTACGAGCCGGTGAGCCTTGTTCAGGAATATCGGCAGTTCGATTTCATGTCCCCATGGGAAGGCGCGCAATACGTGCTGCCCGGGGATGAGAAGCAGGACGCCAAAGCATGATGGGCGGCGGCGGCGGTTTCCTTTGGTTCCTGGTCATTGGCGTTCTGATCGTCGTGCCCTTTTGGAAGCTGCTGCCTCGCTATGGCCTGCCTAACTGGGCAGCACTTTTGACGATTTTCCCGCTGATCGCCTTGGTCTTCCTTTGGATCATGGCGTTCAAGTCGGATGAGACAGGGCGGGGCTGAGATGGACAGCAGTACGGTAACCAAAATGCGGACGTTCGAGGCGGTTTTCGCACAGGCCGTGGCCTATTCCGAGGCGGTCTATTACGCGCGTGCGGATGTGTTTGCTGACATGTGTCACGAGCAGTTCAGCATGACGCTGGTGAATGACGACGGCTCGACCCAGCATTGGGACAAGGCGGCCTATCTCGCACGGGTTTCCGCGCGGACCCCGTTCAGCGGCGACGCGTCCTACGAAATTCTGGGCGTCGATGTCAGCGGCGACTGCATGGCGCGTGTGCATCTTTGGGTGGATGTTCCGCCAGCGCGTTACGAAGATCACCTTGGGTTCGTCCTTACGGATGGATCATGGAAACTGTTGACCAAAGTGTTCCGGACGGCGGCCCGTCTGGACGCTGCGGAATGAGGAGAGCATGATGGACGGCTCCAAATTCGACGACGGAAGCATTGACGCGGTTTCTGGTGAACAGAAGATCCGCAACTTTAACATCAACTTCGGTCCACAACACCCTGCTGCGCATGGCGTTTTGCGTCTGGTGCTTGAGCTGGACGGCGAGATTGTAGAGCGTTGCGATCCGCATATCGGCCTGCTGCACCGTGGCACCGAAAAGCTGATGGAAAGCCGGACCTACCTACAGAACCTGCCGTATTTCGACCGCCTCGACTATGTGGCGCCGATGAACCAGGAACATGCGTGGTGTCTGGCGATCGAAAAGCTGACCGGCGTGGAAGTGCCGCGTCGGGCGTCGCTGATCCGGGTCCTGTATTCCGAGATTGGCCGCATCCTGAACCACCTGCTGAACGTCACCACCCAGGCGATGGACGTGGGCGCTCTGACGCCGCCGCTCTGGGGGTTTGAAGAGCGCGAAAAGCTGATGGTGTTCTACGAGCGGGCTTGTGGCGCACGTTTGCACGCCGCGTATTTCCGCCCCGGTGGTGTGCATCAGGACCTTCCCAGCGAACTGATCGACGATATCGACCAATGGGCGGATGAATTCCCGCGCGTGTTGGCGGATATTGACGGGCTTCTGACGGAAAACCGCATCTTCAAGCAACGCAACGCGGACATTGGCGTCGTGACCGAAGAAGAAATCCTGGATTGGGGCTTCTCGGGTGTGATGGTACGCGGGTCCGGCCTTGCGTGGGATTTGCGTCGGTCGCAGCCTTATGAGTGCTACGACGAGTTCGACTTCCAGATCCCGGTTGGCAAGAACGGCGACTGCTATGATCGCTACCTCGTCCGCATGGAGGAGATGCGCCAGTCGCTGCGGATCATCAAGCAGGCCATCGAAAAGCTGCGCGCGCCCGAAGGGCAGGGCGACATCCTTGCCCGTGGCAAAGTCACTCCGCCAAAGCGATCCGAGATGAAAACCTCGATGGAAGCGCTGATCCACCATTTCAAGCTTTATACCGAAGGGTTCCACGTGCCCGAGGGCGAGGTCTATGCCTGTGTCGAAGCGCCGAAGGGCGAGTTTGGCGTGTATCTCGTGGCCGATGGCAGCAACAAACCTTACCGCGCCAAGCTGCGCGCGCCGGGCTATCTGCACCTGCAGGCGATGGACCATGTCGCCAGCGGGCACCAACTCGCCGACGTGGCAGCCATTATCGGTACGATGGATGTCGTGTTCGGAGAGATTGACCGATGACTGCTCGTTTTCTTGCGCCTCTGGCCGGTCTGGGCCTGCTTGCAGCCTGCGCCATCCCGCCGGAAGGTGTCACGCCCGTTGACCTCGTGGCCTTCGACGAAGCTGTCGCATCTATCGGGTGCGAACTGGTCGGCGAAAGCGACTATCTTCCCGTAGAACTTCAGACCGGTATGAGCCGCGAGCAGGTGATTCAGACTGCAGCGTTCCGAGTGGCCAACGAGGAAGCGGTAAAACTTGAAAACGGTGGTGTTCGCCTGATCACAGGGAGCTGCGCACCGGAATGATCCGTGCGGGTCGGATAAGCGCCAGTTGGGCTGCGACCACCCGTTCAAGACTTTCCCCGTTGTCTGCGTGATGACGCAATAGGATACGACATGCTACGACGCCTTCATTCTGAACAACCCGCAAGTTTTGCCTTCACTCCGGCCAACCAGGCTTGGGCGGAAGCGCAGATCACCAAGTATCCCGAAGGCCGTCAGGCCAGCGCGATCATTCCGCTCTTGTGGCGTGCGCAGGAACAGGAAGGCTGGCTGACCCGTCCGGCGATCGAAGCGGTCGCGGATATGCTGGGTATGGCCTATATGCGGGCGCTGGAAGTGGCATCGTTCTACTTCATGTTCCAGCTGCAACCGGTTGGCAGCGTTGCAAATATTCAGATTTGTGGCACCACGTCTTGCATGATTTGCGGGGCCGAGGATCTGGTGGCAGTCTGCAAGGAAAAGATCGCATCGAAGCCGCATACGCTGTCGGCGGACGGCAAGCTGACTTGGGAAGAGGTGGAATGCCTTGGGGCCTGTGCCAACGCGCCCATGGCCCAGATCGGCAAGGATTATTACGAAGACCTGACCGCAGCCCGCTTTGCCGAGATTCTGGACGAGTTGGTGGCTGGCAAGGTCCCTGTGCCCGGTCCGCAGAATGGCCGCTACGCGGCAGAGCCGAAATCCGGCCTGACCAGCCTGACCGAGTTCGAGGGTGGCCGGCACCAGTATAATGCATCCGTGCAACTGGCCACAGACATCGGCGATACGGTCAAGCGCATTGATGGCACCGAGGTTCCGCTGTTGCATCCTTGGGGTGACGCAGGTGGGCGTCCGCAGACAGTGGCCAAAGCCGCAAATGACGTGACCTCGCCGTCGCGCCCGGCTGCCGAAGCAGCGCCCAAGCCGGAAAAGGCACCGGCACCGGATGCGGCGTCGATGGTCAAACCTTCTGCTGCACTGGCTGGTGAAACTGAACTTGCTGCGCGCAAAGGCACCTGGAAATACGGCAAAGCGACAACAGCCGCGCAGGTCGAGAAAGAAGAGGCTGTGCCCGCAGCGTCCGAAGGCGCAACCGGGCCGGGAACCAAACCTGAGGCCCTGAGTGCGGCGCGGGACGGCAAGGGGGATGACCTTAAGCGGATCAAAGGCATTGGTCCCAAGCTGGCCGACCTTTGCAACCGTCTGGGCTTTTACCATTTCGATCAGATTGCAAGCTGGACCGTGGACGAGGTGGCCTGGGTTGATCAGAACCTTGAAGGGTTCAAGGGCCGCGTGACCCGCGATAATTGGGTCGAACAGGCCAAGGCACTTGCCTCAGGCGGCGAGACAGAGTTTTCTGCACGTGTCAAGAAAGGTGATGTTTACGATCAGTAACATCTGAACACGGACAGGGAGAGTACGAATGCAACAACAGAATTCCGGCTTTGGTTGCCATCTGGGGTCATGGGCCTTGGCCGCAGGGGTGGGGCTTCTTGTCTTCATCCTGCTGCTTGTCATTGGAGGCTGGGGTTTGATCGGAGCCATTTTCATGGCGGGTCTGGCCTTTGCTGTCCTTGGACTCGCGTTCAGCTGGATCTTCTGCCGCGACTTGCCAGCGGCCCGTGGTCCCGGAAACTTCGACGCCTCGGGCGCGCGTGAAACGTCTGCGCCAGCACCCAAGGCGTCACTGCCGAAAGCCGCTTCGCCCAATGCACCGCCGGTCTCGGTTCCGCCTGCGCCAACGGCTGACGAAAGCACCAGCCCGGCCAAAGCTGCGCCTGTCAGATCGTCTGCAGCCGCTGCCGCTCCTGCCGCTGCACCAGCCGCTGCCGCTCCTGCCGCAGAGGCCAAGCCGACGGCTCAAACCGCGAAGGCCGATGCCGGAGCACCCGTGAAACCCTCTACCCGTCTTGCCGGTCAGGAAGAGCTTGCTGCGAAAAAGGGTGACTGGAAATACGAGGCCGAACCGAAAGCGCCGGCGAAAAAGGCAGCACCCGCCGCTGCGGCAACGCCCGATTACGATGGCGACGGCAAGCTGGAAGGCGCAGCCGAAGGCACCAAGCCCGCTACCCTGACTGCGGCGCGCGAAGGCGGCCCGGACAATCTCAAGGAAATCAAGGGTGTGGGTCCCAAGCTGGAAAAGCTGCTGCACTCGATGGGGTTCTATCATTTCGACCAGATCGCGAACTGGACCGCTGATGAAGAGGCATGGGTGAATGCCAATCTCGAAGGGTTCAAGGGCCGCGTGTCGCGTGACAACTGGGTCGAACAAGCTAAGATCCTCGCCTCTGGCGGGGAAACCGAATTCTCCAAGCGCGTCGACAAAGGTGACGTGTACTGACGGGGGTTAAGACCACACCATGAGCCGGGATTCAGAAGAGGCACGGAAGGGACGGCGGATCGCGCTGTTCATTGCCGCAATCGGTGTCTTCTGGATCCTGGTGACCGCTCTAGGGTCCGAATATGGCTGGAGCCAACGGACCCGGGCGCTGTTCGACCTCGCCGCATTGGCGGGGTTCGGGGCAGGACTTTGGATGACATACCAACTCTGGCGTGCGCGCCAGGCTGACAAGGATTGAGCAATGCTGAGCGATCAGGACCGGATCTTTACCAATATCTACGGGATGCACGACCGGACCCTCAAGGGTGCGCAGGCGCGCGGCCATTGGGATGGCACAGCCAAGCTTATCGAAAAGGGTCGGGACTGGATCATTGACGAGATGAAGGCCTCGGGTCTGCGCGGCCGTGGCGGCGCGGGTTTCCCCACGGGTCTCAAGTGGTCGTTCATGCCCAAGGAAGGCGACGGGCGTCCGAGCTATCTGGTTGTGAACGCTGACGAATCCGAACCAGGTACCTGTAAAGACCGCGAGATCATGCGCCACGATCCGCACACGCTGGTCGAAGGCTGTCTGATCGCGTCTTTCGCCATGCAGGCGCATGCTTGCTATATCTACATCCGCGGCGAATATATCCGCGAGAAAGAGGCGCTTCAGCGGGCCATCGACGAGGCCTATGACGCGGGTCTTCTGGGCAAGAACGCCGCAGGCTCGGGCTGGGATTTCGATCTTTACCTGCATCACGGCGCGGGGGCCTATATCTGCGGAGAGGAAACGGCGCTTCTGGAAAGCCTTGAAGGTAAAAAGGGTATGCCGCGCATGAAGCCGCCGTTCCCGGCAGGTTCGGGGCTGTATGGCTGCCCGACCACGGTGAACAACGTGGAATCGATCGCCGTTGTGCCGACGATCCTGCGGCGGGGTGGGCAGTGGTTCTCGGGCTTCGGCCGTCAGAACAACGCGGGCACCAAGCTCTTTGCGATCTCGGGCCATGTGAACAACCCTTGTGTTGTTGAAGAGGCGATGTCGATCTCGTTCGAAGAACTGATCGAAAAGCATTGCGGCGGCATTCGTGGCGGTTGGGACAACCTCAAGGCGGTGATCCCCGGTGGATCGTCCGTGCCTTGTGTGCGCGGCGAAAAGATGCGCGATGCGATCATGGATTTCGACTATCTGCGCGGTGAGCTTGGCTCTGGCCTCGGTACGGCTGCGGTGATCGTGATGGATCAGTCGACCGACATCATCAAGGCAATCTGGCGTCTGTCGAAGTTCTACAAGCATGAAAGCTGCGGCCAGTGCACGCCCTGCCGTGAAGGCACCGGCTGGATGATGCGCGTCATGGACCGTCTGGTGCGCGGCGAGGCCGAGGTCGAGGAAATCGATATGCTGTTCGACGTGACCAAACAGGTCGAGGGCCACACGATCTGTGCGCTTGGCGATGCGGCGGCCTGGCCGATCCAGGGTCTGATCAAGAACTTCCGCGACGAGATCGAAGACCGCATCAAAGCGCAGAAAACCGGCCGCGTCAGCGCGGTTGCGGCGGAGTAGGCGGCAAGCCGGTTCGAACCGGCTTTCCCACGCGGTTTCGAAACCGCGTTTCAAGGCCGATTGAACGGCCTTCTTGAAAGGCGCGTCGACGCGCCTTTTTCCGTCTCGGGGCTTGCATGCACATCCTGTCTAAGCGCATGGTGCCGCCAACAAATTCCAAGGGGTGACACCATGAAATCAGGTTGGCTCTGTGCTTCGGTCCTCTGTCTGCTGGCAGCGTGCGGGGAGAGTGAACGGGATACCGTTACCTTCGAGGGCGCACGCTTTGGGGGCGATTTGCGATCCGAACGTGGCGACCGAGCGGCCTTTGTCGCGACGGGTGGTCCGGCATCGGTCAGCCTTGAAGGGGCCAAGCAGGCGGCAGCTTACCAGGTGGTTCAGCATTGCATCGCCTACTTGGGTTCGTCCGATGCCGAATGGGTCAACGGACCCGATGTGGCGGATGAAGACCTAGTTGTTCAGAATGACCGCGTTGTTCTCACCGGGCGCTGTGTCGAGCCATAAATCGCTGATATCACAAAAGTTTTATCCCTGATATTGAATAGCCGTCGCGCGCGACCCCATATTGAGGTCAGACCAACACGGGTGACTCGATGCGACTACTGACCGCCATTCTGATCGCGGCGCTTTCTTTTGGGGGCGCAGCCTCTGCCAAACAGCCCTTGCGTGAGGTGGCGTCGATCGACGACGCGTTGATGTATGTTGCGATTGCCGATGCGATCCGCAAATCCTGCGATACGATCAACGCCCGTTTGATCCGTGCCTATTCCGAACTGAATCGGCTCAAGGCGCTTGCGCGCGACATGGGATATACCGAGGAAGAAGTTGAGGCCTATGTCACGTCAAAGGCGGAAAAGGCGCGGATGAAGGATAAAGCCGAGGCTTTCTTGCAAGCCAACGGAGTGCGTCCGGATGACACCCCGGCTCTGTGCCGTTTTGGTCAGTCGCAGATTCAGGCGCAAACCGAGATTGGCCAACTGCTTCGTTAACCCTCTGACGGCATTGACCTAGCCGCAAATTATGCAGGTGCAGAAAAATGCGCCGCGCGTCGATATTTCCCGTTATCTTTTTGCCTGAAGATCTGGCCTAATCCGATAACCCGCGTTAGAAGGCGGTCGACGTCAGCCGATCGCCCGTTTGCCACGGCATCGACTGCGCCAGCCAAATGGGAACAAAGGGCTCGGGCATGTCTGACTTGCGCAAGATCATCATTGATGGGAACGAGATTGAAGTGGACGGTGCGATGACACTGATCCAGGCCTGCGAACAGGCCGGGATCGAGGTGCCGCGCTTCTGCTATCATGAACGTTTGTCCATCGCGGGCAACTGCCGGATGTGTCTTGTCGAAGTGGTTGGTGGCCCGCCCAAGCCTGCGGCCTCGTGTGCCATGCAGGTCAAGGATTTGCGCCCGGGGCCGGAAGGTCAGCCGCCCGTGGTCAAGACCAACTCACCCATGGTGAAAAAGGCCCGCGAAGGGGTGATGGAATTCCTGCTCATCAACCACCCGCTGGATTGCCCGATCTGCGACCAGGGCGGTGAATGCGATCTTCAGGATCAGGCAATGGCCTACGGTGTCGATTTCAGCCGGTTCCGCGAACCCAAGCGCGCGGTGGAGGATCTGGATCTGGGACCGCTGGTCGAAACCCACATGACGCGCTGCATTTCCTGCACACGCTGCGTCCGTTTCACGACCGAGGTCGCAGGCATCACCCAGATGGGTCAGACCGGTCGCGGCGAAGACGCAGAAATCACGTGTTACTTGGGCGAAACGCTCAATTCCAACTTGCAGGGCAATATCATCGACCTCTGCCCGGTGGGGGCGCTGGTGTCCAAACCCTACGCGTTCACTGCCCGTCCGTGGGAGCTGACCAAGACCGAATCCATCGACGTGATGGATGCGCTTGGGTCCAACATCCGCGTCGACACAAAGGGCCGCGAAGTGATGCGCTTCCTGCCGCGCAACCATGACGGCGTGAACGAGGAATGGATTTCCGACAAGACACGCTTTGTCTGGGACGGTCTGCGCCGTCAGCGTCTGGACAAGCCGTATATCCGGGAGAACGGCAAGCTGCGCCCGGCCTCGTGGCCCGAGGCGCTTACAAAGGCCGTCGAGGCAATGAAAGGCAAGAAGGTTGCTGGCCTTGTTGGCGATTTGGCCCCGACCGAAGCCGCATATGCGCTGAAAGCCCTGATCGAGGGGCAGGGCGGCCGTGTCGAGTGCCGCACCGATGGGGCGAAACTGCCTGGGGGCAACCGCTCGGGTTATGTCGGCAACGCCGCCATTGAAGACATCGACAGTGCCAAGATGATCCTGCTGATCGGCACCAACCCGCGCGACGAAGCACCGGTGTTGAACGCCCGCATCCGCAAGGCATGGGCCGCAGGTGCCAAGGTTGCGCTGATCGGAGAGCCGGTCGATCTGACCTATGACTACATCCACCTTGGCACGGGCCGCGACGCGCTGGCCAAACTGGCCGAGATGGATCATTCCGACAAACATGG
>NZ_JAEPMO010000114.1 GCF_017643905.1 Marivita sp. | reverse complement strand
CCCCGGAACAATTGGAGCTCTTCGACACCCTCGATATACCAAAACCCGCTTGATCCCTTCTCGGTAGTCACACAATGGCAGACCTGGCCATAACAATATCAATCACTTAGACGATTTGCTGTCGAACTTGGCAGGTCTGGACGTCGCTGGGCACCGACCTCGAAACCGCAATCGCTGAACGCATCGCGCCGCAATTGGGCGAGGACGGTTCCGAAGTGGTTGTCGACATCAACGAGGTGGCGCTCGCCTCCGCGTTCGAGAACGCCTATGCGCTCGAGGATTCCACATTGTCCGGTCTGGTCGAAATCCGCGTTCCGGGTCTTCTCAACAATGAGGAATACGAGTTGTCCGTTACCGCCGGTCAGGCGATGTCGGCTGCATCACCGGATGTCGATCTGGCCAGCATGACCATCGCCAGTGCAGAAGTGTACCGGGCCATGATCGACGCCTTTGCCGACAACGTCGCGCAGAAACTGAAATAACGCAAACGCGTGACCCGTGGGCATATGGCCTGCGGGTCAGCCGTCAAGCAGCGCCTTGACCCGCGCGACGAAATCCTCGCCACGTTTTTCGAAACTGTCATATTGGTCGAAACTCGCCGCGGCGGGGGCCAAAAGCACCACGTCGCCCGGTTCCGCTTCGGCAGCGGCCCGCGCAACAGCGGTCTCCATTGTGCCACAGGCCTCAGTCTCAAGGCCGGTCAGCTGCACCGCAAACCCATCCGCCTCCCGACCGATGACATAGGCTTTGCGGACGTGCTCAAAGCCCGGGGCCAGACCGTCCAAACCGCCTTCCTTCTGCAAGCCACCGCAGATCCAGCGGATGTTCTGGAACGCCTGCAGCGCCTTGAGCGCGGAATCCACATTGGTCGCCTTGCTGTCATTCACAAAGGTAACGCCGTTCAGTTCAGCGATGATCTGGCTGCGATGCGGCAAGCCTGCAAAGGTCTTCATCGCTGCTTCGATCTGGCGCGGGGCGACGCCCAGCGCACGGGTCGCCGCATAGGCCGCACAGGCGTTCTGGTGGTTATGCGCACCGGGCAGTCCCTTGATCTCGCGCAGGTCAATAGAGCCCACCTGTTTGCCCTTGCGCCATTCGGTCAGGAACCCCTTGCGGGCATAGACATGCCAGCCGGGACCGGTCAGTTTCTGACCCGAGGAAATGCGGATCACCCGGTCATCCCCGGGCCCTTCGGACAATTGATTGGCGATATAGAGCCCTTCGTTCTCGTCCACACCGATCACCGCGCGATCCGGCCCACCTTCGGCAAAGAGCCTGCGTTTCGCAGCGAAATACCCGCCCAGCCCGGCGTGCCGGTCAAGGTGATCCGGCGACAGGTTGGTGAAGACCGCCACATCCGGCGTTAGCGCACGGGCAAGGTCGGTCTGGTAGCTGGACAGCTCCAGCACAACCACATCGCCATCCCCCGGTGGGTCGATGTCCAAAACACCGCGCCCGATATTACCCGCCAACTGGCTGTGCCGGTCGGTTGTGGACAGGATATGGTGGATCAATGCCGAGGTGGTGGATTTGCCGTTCGATCCGGTGACCGCGATCACGCGTGGGGCCGTATCGAAATCGTCCCATTCATGCGTTGCCAGCGACCGGAAGAACAGGCCGATATCGTTGTCGACCGGAACCCCCGCTGCCCAGGCCTTGGCGATCACCGGGTTCGGTGCAGGGTAGAGATGCGGGATGCCGGGGCTGACGATCAGGCTTGCCACTGCCTCGAACGCTCCGTCACGGGACAGATCGCGGATCTCGAATCCTTCGGCTTCGGCAGTATCGCGGGCCTTGGGATTGTCGTCCCAGCAGATCGCCGTCGCCCCGCCCTCTCGCAGGGCGCGCGCTGCCGAAAGGCCGGACCGGCCCAAACCCAACACGGCCACCTGATGGCCTTCAAAACCCTGAACGGGGATCATCGCACACCTCTGCTGCTGTCTTGCGACCACCGCTACCGCATCTGAGTGCCGCGCGAAAGATCAGCCGTTGAGCTTGCGCAGACGTGCGGTCACGGACAATCCATGCGCCTCGAGCGATTCCGACCGCGCCAGCGTTTCGGCGGCAGGACCAATCGCCCGCAAGGCCTCGGGTGACATTTTTGCCAAGGTCGTGCGCTTCACGAAATCCAGCACCGACAGCCCCGAAGAGAACCGCGCCGACCGGGCTGTGGGCAGAACGTGGTTCGGACCACCGACATAATCGCCAATGGCCTCGGGCGTCCATTGGCCAAGGAAAATCGCCCCCGCATGGGTGATCTTTGCGGCAAGCGCTTCGGGATCATCGACGCAAAGCTCAAGATGCTCTGGCGCGATCCGGTCGCACAGTTCTGCTGCCTCGTTGAGGTCGCGTACCGTGATGACCGCGCCAAAATTGCGCCAGCTTGCTCCGGCAATCACACGGCGTTCCAGCGTTTCCAGACGTGTCTCGACCGCGTCCGCCACCGCCTGACCGAAGGCGGCGTCGGTGGTGATCAGCAGGGATTGCGCGCTCTCGTCGTGTTCGGCCTGAGACATCAGGTCCAAGGCAATCCAGTCGGGATCGTTCTCACCATCCGCAATTACGAGGATTTCCGACGGCCCGGCGATCATGTCGATGCCCACCTTGCCGAAGACCCGGCGCTTTGCCGCCGCAACAAAGGCGTTGCCCGGCCCGGTGATCTTGTCCACCGGCGCGATGGTCTCTGTCCCATAGGCCAGCGCCGCCACCGCCTGCGCGCCACCGATGCGGTAGACCTCGTCCACTCCGGCGATGCGACACGCCATCATCACCAGTGGGTTGATCACCCCGTCCGGTGTCGGCACCGTCACGGCAAGCCGTTTGACCCCCGCCACCTTGGCCGGAACCGCGTTCATCAGGACCGAGGACGGGTAGCTGGCCAATCCGCCCGGCACATAAAGCCCCGCTGCCGACACAGCCGTCCAGCGCCAGCCCAAAGTTGCGCCCTGTTCGTCGGTCCACATCTCGTCCTGCGGGATCTGCCGCGCGTGATAGGCCCGAATGCGTTCCGCCGCGGTTTCCAAGGCAATTCGTTCCGCCTCAGGCACCTTGGCGATCTCGGCGTCGATCTCGGCCTCGGACACACGCAGCTGGTCCGCGGCCAGCTCAAGCCGGTCGAATTTGGCCGTCAGCTCAAGCACCGCCGCATCGCCACGCTTGCGCACATCGGCGATGATACCCGCCACGACGTCATCCACATCCGGGCTGTCCTCGCGCTTGGCATTGAGGATCGCCGTGAAGCGCGCGTCGAAATCGGCATCTTTTGTGGACAGAAATTGCGGCATCACGCCCTCCGGGTCAGCTTTGCCGGGTACTTAGACCGCGCGGCACGAACCCTCAAGCGCCGCGCGTCAGGTCTGCCCCATCCAGCGCCTTGATCATCAGGTAGTCGTCGCGCCCAATCCCATTGATCAGCACCGATCTGGGGCGACGTCCGAAAATGTGAAAGCCGAGCGCAAGATAGAGCGCCTGCGCGCCCGTGTTTTCGACATCGACACATAACTCGGCCTGTCGCACACCCGCATCGGCCGAATGCTGCAACACAGCCTCCATCAGAGCCCGGCCAAAACCCTGCCGCTGCGCATCAGCTCGCACATATAGCGGGCCAATGTCGGCCATGTGCTGCATCCGTTTTGGCCCACCGCGCCGCGCCGACACAAACCCGACCAGCCGCTTGGCATCGTCGAATACGCCAAGGGTCAGATTGACGTCGAGCCCACGCTCCACATCCTTGTTGGGTATCGCACGGACCTCTTCGGCGCTGAACAGAAACTCCTAGGGCGCCCGCATCAGCCCGTCGGCCCAAAGCGCCCGGAAAGCGGACAGATCTTTCGGCGTCAGCCGCCGAACCATCATACCGGGTGATCCGGCACCTTGCCCGACACGGCGGCATAGGGTTTGGTCACATCCCGCAGCGCAACTTCGAGTTCGGATACCTGCAAACGGATTGCGCCATCGCCTGCGAGCGTCAGGATCACGGCGCCGCCGCTGGTGTCATCCGCCTCGAAGGTGACGGACAGGACCGAAAGGATGGTATCCGCATCGCCCCTTGGCACCCCTTGGCTGGCGACACGCTCCACAGTCTCGACCGCCAAAACGGATTGCACCCGCTCGGGTTTGCGCCCACCCCGATCCGCAAAGGGAATATACTCCCAGCGGAAGCGATTGAGCAGGATGCCGAACCGCTTTTTGCCGCGCTGCCACTGCATTTCGGTGGATGGAAACACCGCATCCTGGCACAGCGCAGACAGCACCTTCAGGTCGTCTTCATCCATCGCGACGAGCCGCAGCGGCTTGGCTGCACCGTCTTCGAATGTGGCGTCCTGCGTCACTGTTCCTTCACCCGTTCGATCTTGGCCCCGACGCCCGAAAGCTTGCGCACCACGTGTTCATAGCCGCGATCCAGATGATAGACCCGGCTCACGATCGTGTCGCCCTCAGCGGCAAGCCCCGCAAGGATCAACGACACCGAGGCCCGCAGATCCGTCGCCATCACCGGCGCGCCGCGCAGTTTCTCCACACCTGTGACTTTCGCTGTGCCGCCATGCACCTCGATCTTCGCGCCCATCCGCGCCAGTTCCGGTGCGTGCATGAAGCGATTCTCGAAAATCTTTTCTTCCAGAACGCTGGTGCCCTCGGCTGTGCAGAGCAGCGCCATCATCTGCGCCTGCAGGTCGGTCGGAAAGCCGGGGAACGGTTCTGTCGTGACATCCACCGCAGACACCCGCCGGTTCTTGCGCGCGACTTTCAGCCCGCTTGGCGTTTCCTCGACCGATATGCCCGCCGCGTCCAGCTTTTCGCAGAACGCCGCCACCAGGTCGATGCGGCCGCCAAGGCACTCCACCTCGCCACCGCAGATTGCAGGGGCCAGCATATAGGTGCCCAACTCTATGCGGTCGGTGACCACGCGGTGTGTCGCCCCGCCAAGACGGTCAACACCCTGAATGGTGATCTCGGACGTGCCTTCACCGTCAATCTGCGCGCCCATCTTGCGCAGGCATTGCGCCAGATCGACAATCTCGGGTTCGCGTGCCGCGTTTTTCAGAACCGTCGTGCCCTTCGCCAGCGTCGCCGCCATCAGCGCGTTCTCGGTTGCGCCGACCGAAACGAAGGGAAACTTGACGATCCCGCCCTGCAATCCGCCCGCCGGCGCCTTGGCATGCACATAGCCGTCGCGCAGGTCCAGCTCCGCCCCCATCGCCTCGAACGCCTTGAGGTGCAGATCGACGGGACGCGCGCCAATCGAACAGCCACCGGGCAGCGACACCTCGGCATGTCCGAACCGTGCAAGCAGCGGCCCCAGTACAAGGATCGACGCGCGCATCTTGCGCACGATGTCATAATCGGCCCGCGTCGAAGTCAGGTCGTGGCTCGACATGGCCAGAACCTGCCCGTCCTGCAGCGCCTGGACCTCGGCCCCCAAAGACTGCAACAGTGTCGTCATCGTGCGAATGTCGCTCAGACGCGGCGCATTGGTCAGCGTCAGCGGCTCCTCGCTCAGAAGCGTTGCCGGCATCAGGGTGAGGCAGGCGTTTTTCGCACCTGCAATGGGAATCTGGCCGCTGAGCGGGCCGTTCCCGGTTACGATAATCTGATCCATCGGTTTTAACTGCCCTCGCTCGTGGTCTTGTTATCCTTGCCCTCATCCGTTGCCCCGGCCGACCGCACACGGGCCTGCGCCTTGCGCTTGGCCATATTTGCCTTGAGCGCGGCCTTCAGCCTGTCTTCCCGCGCCTGTTGGGTCGATTTCCCGGATGAGGGTTTCTGTGTCATGACCACTTCCTATCCCAGAGGCAAAAAAGGGTCCAGATTGCGCTTGCACCGTTTTCCGTTTGAGTCTAATCACCCGCCACGTCGAGTTCGACACCCCGGCGCTGTGGTAGCTCAGTGGTAGAGCACACCCTTGGTAAGGGTGAGGTCGAGAGTTCAATCCTCTCTCACAGCACCATTCTCTCAAAGCAAACGATCAGTTTTTGAACTGATGTGGTCACGCTCAATCTCTTACCGAACGCAAACTCGATTCACTTTGCGGCCATGTCCGTTTGCAGCGTCATTTTCTGACAAACACCTCTGGATTTGTGCTTCCGACCGCAGCACACTCTTCGCACATTATGTTTTGGGGGATTTAAACGTGTCGGAGATGCATACCGAACACGCGGCGTCTGATGAGGCTGAGGTCATTCTCGACGTGGACGAGGCGACTACTGCAAAAATCGTCGGCAAGCTTGAAACCATTCGGGGGCTGATTGACGCAGGTGATACCAACGGCGCGATGGCACTCTGTGACGAAGTCCTGACATCCCCGAACCTGGCTGTAAATGCAGGCGTCAAGTTGGGGCTTCTCATCCAGGAAATCGGCCAGACCGACATCGCGGACGTCCTCTTCGAAACCACATACGCCAAGATCAAAGCCGTCATTCATCGGCTTGAGAGTCCGGAACGCGCCCTTCTTCCCGCCGCCGAAGCGCTGGCAGACTTGGGATATTTCGATGAAGCCGAAATGCTGTGCCTCAAAGCCATCGCGAAAGCGCCAGACAACCTTACTGTCGCGGTCGGCTATGCCGCGTTCCTCGTGTACCGGGACCGTGTGGACGACGCGGTCAAAATTTCTGAAGACTACTGCACACTGACAGATAGCAAGTTCAACGGTGCGATCCATTTTGCGATGATCTTTGACCATCTCAAATGCGACGATGCGGCCCGCGCCTGTCTGGAGCGGGCGAAAAAGTACTGCAAGACCAAGACCCAGCGGGCAAAGCTTGATTTCTTTCTTGCATCGAAGGGCATGAAGAAAACGGCCTCGGATCAGCACGGCATGGCGGTCGAACTGTTTGATGGCTTTGCCGACAATTACGACACACAATTGACCAAGCTGGACAACAATGGCCCCAGCATGGTGCTGACCGCGCTGGAAGACCTGAACCTGCCCAAAACCAAGACGCGCCGCGTGCTGGATGCCGGATGCGGCACCGGTCTCTGCGCCGGGTTCCTGCGCCCTTACGCGAAAGAACTACACGGGGTCGACCTGTCGGTGAAGATGCTCGAGATCTCAAAAAAGAAAGGCGGTTACGATTATCTTGCCCGAACCGACCTGTCCGAAATTGTCACCTTTCCCGAAGGCAAGTTCGACATGGTCATCTGCGCTGATGTGCTGGTCTATTTCGGTGCGTTGAACATCGTGTTTCGCAACTTTTCGAGCGTTCTGAGCCCGGGTGGTTGGCTGATCCTGACCGTCGAACATGAAGGCGACCCGGCCGTCACAGGTGGATTCAAGCTCTACCCGAGCGGACGTCACAAACACAGCACCGAGTATCTGACGAAAACGCTGGCCGAGGCCGGATTTCCAAAGCCGAAGATGCTCAAACATGCCCGCTTGCGAAATGAACTGGGCGCGCCGATCTTCGGCACGCTGGTCGCGGTGCAGAAACCGGCACTGTCTTTCGTCTAAAAATTTTTGTTCACGGCCTAGTGTCCCAAGATCAATTGGACGATGTGCCGGCACGTCCAGCCTTGCTGGTGACTTCATGCGCTGCTACCTAGGACATCGGTTTTTATCGGACCAAGTTACATGCGCGTAGCCATCGCAACTGGCGAATACCACCTGGGCGGAGAGACATTTATCAACCGCCACATCGAACATCTGTTCGGTGGCAATACAGTTGTGGTCTGTGGCCGGTTCCGTGGTGATAACCCCTATGGCAAGCCGTATTTCGTGCGCCGCGATGGCCTGTCGGGCCGTGACATCATGGTCGCGCCCTGGTGGCTTTTGCGCAATCGTGTACGCCACGGCACGTCCCGTTTGCCATTCGGCGAAGCCAAAGAGGCACTGATCCGTTTTCTGCGCGATGAACGGGTCGATGTGATCCTGGCCGAATTCGGCACGCAGGCCTTGGCGCTTGCACCGCTGGCCAATACGCTTGGCATCCCGATATTTACCTATTTTCGTGGCACCGATGCCTCCAAGGCGATCCGCACGGAACGGATGCGCTCGGCCTACCGCAAGATGATGCCTCGGCTGGCCGGGGTGTTCTCGGTTTCGCAATTTCTGCTCGACAATCTGGCCAAGCACGGCATCTCGCACCCTGACAGCACGGTGATCCCGTCGGGCGTGGACATCCGGCGCTTTGCACCGCAGGCCAAGGTACCGTTGAGTTTTCTCGCGGTTGGGCGCTTTGTGGAGAAAAAGGCGCCCATGACCACCCTTCGCGCGTTTGCCGAAGCGACAACCAAACTGCCCAATGCACGCCTCGACTTCATCGGCGATGGTCCCTTGCTGGAACCCACACGCGCGCTGGCCGAAGAATTGGGCGTGTCGTCAAAAATCCGCTTTCACGGCGCACAGCCACACAATACCGTGCGCGACCGGTTGATGAGCACCCAGTTTTTCCTGCAACACTCCGTCACTGCCCGCGACGGCAATACCGAAGGCCTACCCACCGCCATCCAGGAAGCGATGGCCTGCGGGTGCATCACGGTCTCGACGCGCCATGCCGGTATTCCCGAGGCGATTGACGAGGGTGAAACCGGGTTTCTGGTCGACGAATTCGACGAGGCAGGATTTGCCAAAGCGATCTCGTCCGCGATCAATGTGCCCGATTTGCCAGCGATGTCCGCGCGCGCGCGTCAGGTGGCGGAACAGCGTTTCGACAATCACGTATTGCTCAAGCTTCTCGAGCGGCACATGCAGGATGCGCTGGTGAATGCACCGCGCGGCACAGGCGGCGTGCATAACAAAGCGTCCGCCTAGGTGCGACGCGGGTCCGGGTCGGGACTGGCCATGTTGTCATATCGCCTTCTCATGTCGCTCCTTGCGGGAAGGGAACTGGTCGCGCGATTTTGGGCCCGGGACTGGCATGCGATCAGGGCGCGGTTGGGCCGAGTTGCCCCAACACGGCAGGTTGATCGCATTTGGCTGCATGCCGCATCGAACGGTGAACTTGCTTCGGCCCGTCCTGTCATCGACGCGCTGCTGAGGCAGGGACGGCACCTGCTGATCACCGTGAACACCGACAGCGCGCTTGCGCTTGGCAACGGATGGGCCCTTGAGCATACCTCTGTCACCCTTGCGCCGGTGGACCTGCCCGGCCCGACCCGCCGCGTCCTGCGGAATTGGCGCATCACGGCGCATATCACGCTCGAATCCGATCTCTGGCCGATCCGCATTCTCAACACGCCCGGTCCGGTGGTGGTGCTGGGCGGACGGCTCACGGCGCGTTCTGCCAAGGGTTGGGCGAGGTTTGATGCGCTGGTGCGACGGGTGATGGCGCGGGTCACCTATCTCTCCGCGCAGGACAGCGCTTCGGCCGACAGGTTTGTCACCGCCGGACTGCCGAAAACAGCGCTTGGTCCGGTGTTCGATCTCAAGGCGCTTTACACACCGCCACGTGATGCGCCCGACCGCGCACTGAGCCAACCCTTCGACCGCACAAACACGTGGCTTGCCGCCTCGACCCATGAAGGTGAAGAAGAAACGATCCTCACCGCGCACAAGGCCACGCTTCCCAAACGCCCAAATCTCAAGCTGATCCTGGCGCCCCGGCATCCAAAACGCACCGAGGAGATCGCGCAGTTGATCGACGCACAGGGCCTGACCTTTGCCCGGCGCAGCGCGGGTGACGATCCGGCACAGGCACAGGTCTATCTTGCCGACACGCTGGGCGAGATGCACCTGTGGTACGCGCTGGCCGGTGTAACCTTTGTCGCCGGATCTCTCACGGATCGGGGTGGACACACCCCCTATGAACCTGCCGCGTTCCAATCGGCCATCCTGCACGGTCCCGACACCGGCAATTTCCGCGCGGCCTATGACCGCCTTGCCGATGCAAAAGCCGCCATCTGCACGCCCGACGCCACCAGCCTCAGCGAAGCGCTGATCGCTATGGAGTCCGCTGAAAAACAGGCGGCATGGGGACAGGCGGCACGAAAGGTGCTACATCAGGACACCGACCTGACCGGTTTGATGCAGGACATCGCACGCGCGCTTGACGCTTGATGTCCCCCGGCAAAAGCTTATTTTTAGCGGACTGACAACAAAACAGAAAAGACCCGTCGCAGGCATCTCAATGATCCAGTTCACCCTGAAATGCGCCAATGACCATCAGTTCGACAGCTGGTTCCAATCTGGAACCGCCTTCGACAAGCTGCACGCCTCGGGCATGGTCAGCTGTTCGGTCTGTGGCACCACGCAGGTGAACAAGGCGATGATGGCCCCGCGCGTCAGCACTGCCGAAAAAGCTGGGATGCCACCGGCCAAACCGACATTGACCGAACCGGCAAGCCCGGCAGAGCAGGCCTTGGCCGAGCTGAAGAAATATGTCGAAAAGAACTCGGACTACGTGGGCAGAGACTTCGCCAAAGAGGCGCGCGCGATCCACACAGGCGACGCGCCACAGCGCCCGATCTGGGGCGAAACCCGTGGCGATGAAGCCAAGAAACTGATCGAAGACGGCGTGCCCATCGCGCCCCTGCCCTTCACTCCGACACGAAAGTCCAACTGATGAACATCCTGATCACCGGTGCCAATCGTGGCATTGGCGCCGCCCTGCTTGCCGCCGCCCAAGACCGGGGCGACACCGCCTTCGGCACCACCCGCAGCGCGGGGCACGATACGCTCTTGCCGCTCGACGTGCGTGATCCGGCAAGCTGCGCCGCCTTGGCGGACCGGCTCAAGGACACGCCCATTGACCTGCTGGTCTGCAATGCGGGTGTTTACCTGGAAAAGGGCATGCCCGCCGACAGCCTGACCGATACCCGGCTTTGGGCGGATACCTTTGCCACCAATGTCACCGGCGTCTACCTGACCGCGGTGGCGTTCCTGCCGCATTTGAAACAGTCGAAAACCCCGAAGCTGGCAATCATCTCGTCACAGATGGGGTCGAACACCCGCGCCAAGGGCCAGAGCTATATCTACCGGGCGTCGAAATCCGCAGCGCTGAACCTTGGACGCAACCTCGCCGTTGACCTGAAACCGCGGGGCATTCCCGTGGGCATCTACCACCCCGGCTGGGTTCGAACCGACATGGGAACCGATGCAGCAGACATCGGCACCGAAGACTCGGCACGCGGCCTTCTGCAACGCTTCGACGCGCTGTCGCTCGAGACAACCGGCTGTTTCGAGATGTGGAACGGCGACGCGATGCCGTTGTGACGGTCACCGATCCCGCCGATTTCCCCAAAGCCTTTGCCGAAGCCTGGCACAGCCGCGATGGCCATCGCATCGGTGCGCTGTTAGCAGAAGACGCGGATTTCGTGAACGTGACCGGCCTCTGGTGGCGCAACCGGGCGGCAATCTCGAAGGCGCATGACTACGCGCTCAAGTCCTTCTTCCGCGAGACGACGCTGAAACCCGGCGTGACCACCACGCGCCAGCTTGGCCCGGAGCATGCCATCGTACATTGCCGGTTCACTCTGTCCGGCCAGAAAGCGCCCGATGGCGAGGCCGCTGGAACGCGCCAGACCATCCTGACCTTTGTCCTGCACCGCACGGAGAATGGCTGGCAGGCGGTTGCCGCACAGAACACCGATGTGGTCCCCGGCAAGGAGACCCATGTCAACACCGGCAGCCTCACCGCTGTTGACTATCGGGACACGTAATCGGCCCACATCACGCCGCACTCTTGCGCGGCACCGCCACCCGACGTAAAGCACCCGCTGAGTCTGACCCGGGAGGCCAATATGCCCGTTCTCGTGATGAAATTCGGCGGAACCTCCGTCGCCACGCTCGACCGCATCCGTCGTGCGGCTAAACGCGTCGGCGTCGAGGTGGCCAAAGGCTATGACGTAATCGTCATCGTGTCCGCCATGTCCGGCGAGACGAACAAGCTGGTGGGCTTCGTCAACGAAACCTCACCACTCTTTGATGCGCGCGAATATGATGCCGTTGTGTCCTCGGGCGAAAACGTCACTGCCGGCCTCATGGCACTGACGCTGCAGGAAATGGACATCCCAGCGCGCAGCTGGCAGGGCTGGCAGGTGCCGGTGAAAACCACATCCGCCCATTCCTCGGCCCGGATCGAAGAGATCCCCACCGACAACATCAATCGCAAATTCGGCGAAGGCATGAAAGTCGCCGTGGTCGCAGGCTTTCAGGGCATCAGTCCCGAAGGCCGTATCACGACGCTGGGTCGCGGCGGCTCCGACACGACCGCTGTCGCCTTTGCCGCCGCCTTCGGTGCCGAGCGTTGCGACATCTACACCGATGTGGACGGCGTCTACACCACAGATCCGCGCATCTGCGACAAGGCCCGCAAGCTGGATCGCATCGCGTTCGAGGAAATGCTGGAACTCGCCTCGCTGGGGGCCAAGGTGCTGCAAACCCGCTCGGTCGAACTTGCGATGCGGTATAAGGTGAAACTGCGGGTGCTCAGCAGTTTCGAGGAACAATCTGACGACGCAGGAACATTGGTCTGCGACGAGGAGGACATCATGGAAAGCAATGTTGTGGCCGGAGTGGCCTATTCCCGCGACGAGGCCAAGATGACCCTCGTCTCCGTCGCTGACCGCCCGGGCATCGCCGCGGCGATCTTCACCCCGCTGTCAGAGGCTGGCGTGAATGTCGACATGATCGTGCAGAACATTTCCGAAGACGGTCGCACCGATATGACCTTTTCCTGTCCCACCGATCAGGTGAAGCGCGCGGAAAAAGCGATGAGCGATGCCAAGGCCGCAGGCAAGATCAACTACCACGACATCGTGGCTGATACGGGCGTGGCCAAGGTGTCGGTTGTCGGCATCGGGATGCGCAGCCACATCGGCGTTGCCGCCAAGATGTTCCAGGTGCTGGCCAAGGAAGGCGTCAACATCAAGGTGATCACCACATCCGAGATCAAGATCTCCGTTCTGATCGACCGGAAGTACATGGAATTGTCCGTGCAGGCGCTGCACGACGCCTTTGAGCTGGAAAAGGCACATTAAGAGCCCTTCAGCCGCTCGACCCATTTGCCTCTTCGCCCGGACAAAACGCTACATGTCCGGGCAAGACGCAGGACCGGCACATCACGTTTGATGCATCATTTGATGCACAAGAATTATAGTTTGCGACTGCGAACCACTCTGGTTACGGCCCCAAATGGGTCTATGCCCGACACGGCCATCGCATAATCCTGTAGCGTCAACAGAATAGCCGCTTTCCCCGCTACCCCTCTGTGCCTATAAATGTGCCGGAACCATAAGGCAGTTGAGCGGATGCCAAACACATTCGAAAGCGAAAGCCGCAAGCTGCTCGGTCGGCTGCGCGACACGATGGCCGACAAGGCCGCAGGGCAGGAACGGCTTGACAAGATCACCCATCTCACTGCCGATTCCATGGGCACCGAGGTGTGTTCCATCTATCTGTTCCGCGACGAAGAAACGCTCGAGCTTTGCGCGACGCAGGGCCTCAACCCCGAATCTGTCCACCAGACCCGGATGAAACTGGGCGAAGGCCTTGTCGGTCGCGTCGCCCGCACCGGCAAGATCATCAACACCGCAAACGCGCCCTCGGCCAAAGGCTTCCGCTACATGCCGGAAACCGGCGAGGAAATCTATTCAAGCTTCCTTGGTGTGCCGATCCAGCGACTGGGCGAAAAGCTGGGCGTTCTGGTTGTCCAGTCCAAGGAAGCCCGCGAATTCAGCGCTGACGAGATCTATGCGCTTGAAGTCGTCGCCATGGTGCTGGCCGAGATGACCGAACTTGGTGCCTTTGTCGGCGAAGGTGCGGCGCTGCGAGCCCGTCACACCCAATCCGTCCTGATCCGCGGCGTCACCGCACAGGAAGGCACCGCCGAAGGCCATATCTGGCTGCACGAACCGCGCGTCGTGGTCACGAACCTTGTCGGCGATGACCCCGAAAAGGAAAGGACCCGCCTGACGGATGCCGTGGAACATCTGCGCGTCAGCGTCGATCAGTTGATGGCGGTCGCCTCTGGCGACACTGAACAGGTGCAGGTTCTCGAGGCCTACCGCATGTTCGCCAATTCCAAAGGCTGGCTGCGCCGGATGGAGGAAAACATCGACCGTGGCCTGAGCGCCGAAGCCGCTGTCGAGAAAGAACAATCGGACGTGCGCGCCCGCATGTTGCAGGCCAATGATGCGTATTTGCGCGAACGCCTGCAGGATCTGGACGATTTGTCCAACCGCCTGCTCCGCATCCTGACCGGACAGGGCACGCAAACCGGCGCGGAATTGCCCGAAAACCCGATCCTTGTCGCCCGCAACATCGGCCCCGGAGAACTCTTGGAATACGGCCGCCAATTGCGTGGCATCATCCTAGAGGAAGGCTCTGTCGGCAGCCACGCCGCCATCGTGGCCCGTGCGCTGGCGATCCCGCTGGTGATCGGCGCAAAACGCATTCAAAACGAGGCGCTGAACGGCGATCACGTCATGGTCGACGGCGATCAGGGCGTCGTGCACCTGCGCCCCGATGATACCGTCGTCAACGCCTTCCGCGACAAGATGGCGATGCAGGCCAAGGCACAGGAGCGCTATGCCTCGATCCGGGACAAACCTGCGACCACGCTCTGCGGCAAGACCATTCGCCTCGACATGAACGCGGGCCTGATGGCCGATCTGCCGTCACTGGAAAGCTCGGGTGCCGAAGGCGTGGGTCTCTTCCGCACCGAACTGCAATTCCTCGTCCGCAGCCAGATGCCCAAGCGCAACGAACTGGCCGCGCTCTATGCCCGCGTGCTCGACGCCGCCAAGGGCAAACGCGTGGTCTTTCGCACGCTCGACATCGGGTCAGACAAGGTGCTGCCCTACATGCAGGCGCAGGACGAACCGAACCCGGCCCTTGGCTGGCGCGCGATCCGCGTCGGTCTCGACAAACCGGGCGTGATGCGGATGCAGTTGCAGGCGCTATTGCGCGCCGCCAATGGCCGTCCGCTGTCCATCATGTTCCCCTTCGTGGCGCAGTACGAAGAATACACCGCCGCCCGCGCCGAGGTGGACAAGGCCATCGCACGTGAGAAAAAGCTGGGGCACCGCCTTCCCGAAAAGCTGGAAATCGGCGCGATGCTGGAGACCCCGTCGCTCGCCTTTGCCTGCAAGAAATTCTACGAAGAGGTCGAGT
>NZ_JAEPMO010000241.1 GCF_017643905.1 Marivita sp. | reverse complement strand
GGGGGGGGATGCCGCGGCGTTGCCAGGTGTCGATCGTGGGCTCGGGGGCGGCTTTGGTGTTGGTCTGGCGAGAGCGCAGGGCGTCGATGACCTCATCGGCGAAGTGACGTCCCATCTTGCTGTCGAGGAAGTCGCGGATACCGATCATCTCGGCCTCGCCTTGGGCATTGACCGCCTCGGCAATGAGGGTGCTGGCACGTGTCCAGAGGGTGTCACTGGTGCAATCGCGCCGCGGGCAGGTCGTGACGGTGCCGTAAAAGCCGTAGGCGGTGTTGCGGCTCGTCAGAATGGTGCGATTGGTCATTTGGGCGTCTCCCTGTGATTATGGCGCCCGCAATGCGGGCCTGCTTCCGGCCGCGTTCATCGCGGCGCGTCTATCGCCACAAGCCCGGACCAGCCGGGCAGGGGGGCAGGCTGCGCGATCAGGACCATGCAAACGTGATGCTGGTAAAGTCCTCTTTCTCGAAACCGTCTGCCGCGAAGGCGTCAAAGATGTTCTGCGGGGCGCGTTCGGTGTCAAAATAAAAGCCTCCGATCAGGCGGTTTGCGGTCTTGGCTTCGGTCTGTAAAAGGATGCAGCCAAGGGCGCGGTCAACGCTCTCGTGTGCAGTACGCGGGTCTGCAAAGCGGATGGTGACTTGCATGTCGGTGTCTCCTGTGTGGCTGCCGCGCGGGTTGCGGCGTGTCTCACCCCTGAAGCCCTGAGTCCCGGGCTGTTGGGGCGCGTTAGGCTGCGGCGCGGTTCCGCAGGTCGGTGACCCGCTTGTTTGCGGCCTCCATGTCGTCGGCGATCTCGATGGTGCCGTGCGTGTCGCCGATGGCGATGAAGGTGCCGCCCCAGCGGTCGATGCGCTCGGTCAAGGTCAGTGTGCCGCGCGCGTCGGCGAGGGCAATCGCGAGGCAGGTCGCTGAAAGTGTGTGGGCCATGTCTGCTCCTCCTGTTCGTGTGCCGTGGTGGGCGGGTGCCCGGTTCGGCTGTCAGGAGGTAGAATCGCTCAGAATTGGAGGAAAGCGTAGGAAAATCAGAATCATAAGATTGCTCTTATTGATGCTGATCTGTTCATTTACTGGGTGTCGAACCAGCGCATCGCGGTTTGCAGCAGGTGGTCATAATCTCTTGCGGTGGCCTCGGCTAGAAAGGCGTCGATGTCTGCTTTTTCGAGCCCGCCCGCTTGGGCGGCCTGCTTGCAGCGACCGAGGATGGCGAAGGCGTTTCCGTCGTGGCCGGTGAGCTGAACGGTGATGCTCGGATGTTTGGGTGTCATGCTACGGGTCTCCTGTGGTTGGCCGGAGGTGCAGCCCCGGCGCATTCGGTTGGACAAAGTGGGTTATCTGTTCTGAGGGCAGGGGATCCTCCGTAGCCACGTGGCCCGGCCATTGCCCTGTATAAGCCAGTATCCTTCGCCGTCCTCGTCCCGGGTCAGCCAGCTTTTGGGGATGGCGCCAAGCGCGTCGCCGACCGGGTATCCGCGCAGCCAGACAACATTGCCGGAAGCGTTGTTGTTGACCCTGTCAGGCCCCTCGTTGCGGGTGCGCAGTTCCAGCAGGGCGCCCTCGGCGCGGATCACGTCGCCGATCTGCAGCGCGTGTGTGGTGACGGTCTCGTAGGGTTCACCGTTGATGATGACGGTTTTCTTGGTATCGGCGGTCACGTCGGTGCCCTCCATGGTGCTGGCCCCGCGACAGCGCGGCCTTCTACCGCCGCAAGCCCGGACCTGCCGGGCTCCCGGTGGACCCGGAGGCCCTGTTACAGCGCGTCTTACTGCGCTTCGTTTTTCCACATCGGGCTGTGGCCGCGGTCTTTCGCATGGGCGATGGCCCCCTCAACCGTCTCGAAGTTGGGAAAGGTCCACATCATGCTGCAGCCGGTCTCGGGGTCGCTGAATGCCCTCTGCCCGAGGATGGCAGCGCGATCCGCCGGGACCTGTTCGCAGATGCCTGTGGGGATGGACCCGACATAGCCAAAGCGACCGGACGGGAATTCAATGATGTGCAGGCTGACGTTAGCGCCGCTGATGCCAAGCATGGACATGGTAAACCTCCTGGTTCCATTTTCGGTCCACAGGATTGATCGTTCAGCGGTGCGTATCCACTGAATTCCGAGCAATTCCATTGCTTTATGGGGTGTCCATGGCGCAATCAAAATGTCTGTCGTTGAGCGAGGCGATTACCAACACGGTGGTGGGATATGCGCTGGCTGTTGCGACGCAGTTTGCGGTGTTCCCGTATTTCGGCCTGCAGGTCGGCATCCTGCAAAATCTCTGGCTTGGCCTGATTTTCACCGGCGTCTCAGTCCGCGGAGCTATGCGCTGCGGCGCGTGTTTGACCGGCTGACATCGAAGAGGTGAGACATGTCCGACGGGACGCAGAGAGGGACCAATACGCTGACGGTCAACCAGGTGGCGGCTCTGTGTGGACGCAGCACGCAATGGGTGCATCATCTCGCCAAGGCTGGGTTTGTCCAGAAACAGGGAAAGAATGAATACGCGCTGGTCGCCGTCATCCGGGGCGTGATCGCCTATTACGAGGATCTGCAGTCGAAAAACAGCAAAACCGCAGCTGCAAGCCGGGCGACGGAAGCCCGCACCCGCGAGATCGAGTTGCGCATTCAGGAACGCATGCGGGACTTGATCCCGTTGGAGGACGCGCGGGCGGTTGTGAGCGAGATGGCGGCGCTGGTGCGGGCAGAGTTCCAGGGTCTGCCTGCCCGCTTTACCCGGGACATGCAGGACCGCCGCAAGCTTGAGCAGGAAATCGATGGCGCATTCGATCGATTATCGAGACGCGCAAAAGAAGCGGCGCAGTCTCTGGAGACTGGCCGACCTGATCTGGAGGCCGAGCGAGAAGCGTGACCCTGCGGCCTGGGCGGCAGCCCACCGGGTGTATCCCGAGACGGCCGGCATTCCCGGACCGCGGGACCCGGGACTGACGCCCTACATGATCCCATGGTCCTCGGCGGTGCATCGCGGTGGCTACCGCCGGGTGGTGGCAGTGACCTCGGCGCAGTCGGGCAAGACCGACAGCATGCTGGACATCATCGGGGCGCGGCTCGATCAAAAGCCGGCACCGATCCTCTATGTCGGGCCGACGAAAGAGTTCCTGACCGACCAGTTCGAGCCACGGCTGATGGCGCTACTGGACGAGGCGGAGACGCTGGCGGGCAAGGTGGTGCGCGGCCGGCGGATGAAGAAGACGTTGAAGCATGTGGCCGGTGTGCGGCTGCGCCTTGCGCATGCGGGCTCGTCCACGGCGCTGAAGTCCGACCCGGCGGCGCTGGCGCTGATCGATGAATACGACGAGATGATGGCCAATGTGAAAGGCCAAGGGGATGTGCTGGGTCTGGTGGAGGCCCGCGGCGAGACCTACGCGGATTTTGTCACCGCGATCACCAGCACCCCGGCGCGAGGCCTTGTGGAGATCGAACCGGATGATGCCAGCGGTCTGGAGTTCTGGGCGCGGTCCAGCCCGGAGGACCTGGAAAGCCCGATCTGGAGGCTCTGGCAGGAAGGCACGCGGCACCATTGGGCCTGGCCCTGCCGGTCCTGCGCGGCGTACTTCATCCCGCGCTTCAAGCAGCTGCGCTGGCCGAAGACGGCCAGCCCCGCGCAGGCCAAGCAGGCCGCAACGCTGGAATGTCCGCGCTGCGGCGCGCAGCACCTGGAGACCGACAAGGTCTGGATGAATGCCCGGGGCGCGATGGTTGCACCCGGTCAGCAGGTGACGCTCAAGGACGACGCGGCGCATGTCACGGGCGCGCCGGCCGACAGCGCCACGCTGTCGATGTGGACCTCTGGGCTCTGCTCGCCCTTCGTGACCTGGGGCCAGCGGGCGGAGACCTATCTCACGGCGCTGCAGTCCGGCGATCATGGCCGCATCCAGACGGCGATGAATGCAGGCTTTGGCGAATGCCATGCCATGACCGCCTCGGGGGATGTGCCGGACTGGCAGGAGATCCTGGAGCGGCGCCAGCCCTACCGGCCCGGGGATGTGCCCGCGGGTGGGCTGCGGCT